>JAPKCQ010000062.1 GCA_026421165.1 Lewinella sp.
GCTTTTAGACGCTTCGCTTTTAGACGCTTCGCTTTTAGACGCTTTGCTTTTAGACGCTTCGCTTTTAGACGCTTCGCTTTCAGACGCTTCGCTTTTAGAGTATGCCGCAAGTCGGTAGTGCCGGAGCCATGCGGGAGCCCAAAAGCGAAGCGTCTAAAAGGCCGAAGGCCATCTAAAAGGCGAAGCCGTCTAAAAAGGCGAAGCCGTCTAAAAACCCGAAGGCCGTCTAAAAAGACTAACCGGCAACGCCGGAGTCTTTCGCAAGCTGAAAGAACTCATCCAAATTAGGCGTAATAACAATTTCCGTACGGCGGTTTTTAGCCCGTCCTTCGGAGGTATTGTTGTCTCCGCGGGGATCGAATTCGGCACGGCCGGCGGCAGAGAGGCGGGATGGCTCTACGTAGAAATTATCGACTAGTTTGCGGACTACGGCGGTGGCGCGCATGGTGGAGAGCTCCCAATTATCCTGAACACCGTTAATTTTTACGGGGATGTTGTCGGTATGTCCTTCAACGATGACGTTAAGGTCGCGGTGGTCGTTGAGGACCATGCTGATATTTTCCAGCGCACGCTCTGCGGTAGCGTTTACCCGTGCGGAACCTGAGTTGAAGAGCATTTTATCGGAGATGCTTACGTGAACTTTCCCGCCACGCACTTCCACGTTGATGTCGTCTCCACCGATGTTATCGAGGGAGCGTTTCAGGTTCATGACGAGGGCTAGGTTGAGGCTATCTTTTCGTTGGATAGAAGTGTTGAGATCACGGATGTAGCTGGTCTGGCCGCTGATGCTCTGGAGGCTTTCCCGGATGGAAGTCGCGCCTTCTTTACTGATGACGGAGAGGTCTTCCATGCGGTTCAACAGGTCCCCGTTGGTGCGTTGGACGCTTTCCAGCTGGGTGGAGAGCATTTCTCTTTGCTGTTCGCTGGAGCTTAGTTTTACTTCGAGTTCCTTTACTTTTGCCTGGTTGCAGGAGCTTAGGAAGAGGAAGCAGAGGAGGGTGGCGGTTAGCGTGATTTTCATTCTAGTTTTCGGTTTGATTCTAGAGAATTAACGTTTTAGTGGGATGGGTGTTGCGTCCCCATCCCTTCGGACTCCGCGCTCGCTGCGTCCCGGGTTACCATGGTTCAATCACTGCACGATTGATTACACTGTACTACTTTAGTCGAAGATGACTTCGGTGGCACCGTAGCCGTATTTTTTGTTGTAGTCGTTTTGGAATTTACGCACGTAGCGGGTCTTGCCGAGAATCTTGTGTACTTCGCGCTTGAGGATACCGTCGCCTACGCCGTGGATAACGAATACGTTATCAACGCCTAGTTTCAGGGCCATGCTGAGGTAGTTTTCGAAGTGGAGAATCTGGGTACTGAGTACCTGATTACGGGGTACTTCGGCGGGGTCGCGGACGAGTGCTTCGAGGTGGAGGTCGATGGTGTTTTCGAAGTCCATTTTGGCGCGCAGGTTGTTTCGTTCCACTTTCACTACCGGTATTTTGGGTGGGTTTTGGGCCATCATTTCGCGGGTGAGCGCCTTCAGTGTGGGCCCTTTAGGCTCGGGAGCAGGTGAGGAGGAAGGTTTTTGGAGCTCAGGGAAGACGACGTACAAATGTGCTTCGCGGTAGAGCTCGGGTACCTCCGTTAGCTTACCAAAGAACTGCCTGCCCCTGATGCTCACTTTTTGGAAGTGACGGGGTCCGGTGCCACCGGGGCTGACGGTACGAATATCGAGCTCAACGCTGAGCTTTTCGTTGAGCCAGCGGTATTCGATGGGTTCTAGGCGTTTTTTGGTATTGGGGTCCATCTGGCCGACCTTTATCCAGCGGCGGTCGGAGTGGGTCATTATCTTGCACTCGTAGATTATCTTGTGGGGGGTGCTGTTCAGAAGGTATACTTCGTAGGCGACGGGCATGGCCTCGTTGCTCAGCACAGTATCAAAGGCAATCTGAACGCCGTTCTCGCCGGAGACTTTGGCGTTGCTTTGCTGTTGGGGTGGTGGGGTGTGCTTTGTTTCCCGCTTCTCGCCCCCGGCAGGTTCAAGTGCTTCGGCAGGTATGGGGATGTGGCCGAGCCCGCCGTCGAGCTTTACCTGTACCAGATCTCCTGGCATTAGTTTGGTGACTTCGCCGTAGTTTTCGGTACGCTTCATACGTACTTTTTGTCCAATTTTAAACTTCATTACGCGAAGGTAGAGACGGGGTGGGCTTGGGAGGTTGTTTTGGGGTGTTTTCCATTGGTCAATCACAATGTCTACCTTGTAACCGGGGGGGATGCGGATGGCCTTCGCCACCTTGTTTCACCCCTCGTTGTACGAAGCATATCTCTGGTAATTTTCTGGCGTGGAAGCCTTTTCTCAAAAACGTTTATTGCACCTGCTACCGAGCCCCTTTATTAGTAAGTTGGTCCTTTAGCGTTGGTAATTGTGGGAAATTACTTTTTTAGCCGATGAGCCGACGCTTACCTTCTTTCATGTATTCACGCACGTTGAGCCAAAAGGCAGCAAAGAGGTAAAACAGTATCGAAGAACCGAGCGAAAGGCAGGAAAGATAGATGAAATACATCCGGACGCGCCGGCGTTGGATACCCATACGATCGGCCATCCAGGCACAGACCCCGAAGGCTACTCGCTCTACTTTGTTACGTAAAATGTCCATTTCGTTAACTTACTGATGCAGCTTATTGAGGGTAAGATAATGTTTTTTTACCTGAAGGGCTCAATCGCGTCGCTTTTATAATCCAATTCGTGGTAATAACCATTCACTACTGACTTTTTTGACGGCATCACCGTCTAATTCAGTAAGCTGTAAATACTCAATTCCCACCCGGATCAACCGTAAAACGGGCAAGCCGACGGCGGCACACATTTTCCTAACCTGCCGATTTTTGCCCTCCGTTAGTGTGAGCTCCAGCCAGGCATCCGGCACACTCTTTCGGAAGCGTACGGGCGGGGTCCGGGGCGGGATGTTAGTTGTTTCCTGTTCGCCAAGTTCTCTTGCCTGTAATGGAGCACTTTGGTGGGTTTTACCTTTCGCACGAATGGTAACTCCTTTGCGTAATCGGGCTAAATGCCCCTCCGTTGGGGTTCCTTCCACCCTGACCCAATAGGTGCGACCATGCTGGCGACTGGGGTGAAGGAGGGCCTCGTTCAGCCGACGATCATTGGTCAGAATTAGCAAGCCTTCACTGTCACGGTCGAGCCGTCCGACGGGGTAAATATCCTTCTGAAAGTCGAACAGGTCACCCAGTACCCGATGCTCAGGTACTTCGCGGGTAAACTGGCTGAGCATACCGTAGGGCTTATTGATGAGGTAGTAGTCTGGCATAGAATTGTAGGCTTGGCTTCGGCGAACAAGGTAAGGCGACCTCCCGTTTTAGCTTCAAAACCGTACTAATAATATATGTTTCTGTTCGAAATTACCTCCAATCTCCAGCCCTCACCCTCACCATGTTATTTGCTCTTACGGGCTGATCCTACCGCTGTGCGAAGGCTCAGATGCTGACCGCACTATTGACGAAATGGCGAATGGAACACAGGACGCAATGTTTGAAGTGGCCGTTGAAGTAAAGGAAGAAAGCAACGAGTTCTCCTGTGAGTTCAAGGATGCTCGCAATAACGAAACTAAAGGAAAACGCAATTATTTAGGTAGCCCAACGAACGAACACTCGGAGGTTACCAATGACCGAATTGCTGCGCAATCAGATCATTGACAACACTCCGAAATCCTTTATTTTCTAAAATCGGAGGACCTTCGAGTGCCCCTAGCGTAGCCGGGACCTTCGAGCGTCCGCACTTTACCGCTAACGATATCGCAAGGAAGGATGTGCATCTTACCTTGGCTATTTACACCTTCCTAAGCCTTCTTTATTTTATCAACAACCAAACAAACAATAATGACTTCTGCAACTAAAATAAATTCACCCAAATTAAACCTCGACGAAAAGACAAGCTTCAACAATGTTGGCACCGCCCGGAATTACGGAATTGTGCTCGGCGTATTAACTTCCATCTATCTAGTAATAATAAACCTTAGCTATGGAAATGGAGGTGAGGAGGTAGTAGGAGTACCTATCGGGGCACGCTTTGCTAAGCACTTGCTCATCATTCCGGTATTGTGGATGGCGATTACAGCATACGCGAAAACGATGACTAAAGGCCACATATTTAAAGGCGGATTGGAGCTTTTTGCTCGAATTGCAATGTGGGCGGCCCTGACCATTGGGGCTTTAAACCTCGCGTTTTTTCTGATAACTTCGTCTTCCTTCGAACAGTTTCTGAACGAAGGAGAAACTTTCTTGACCGCAACGGTAAATAGTGGTTTTCTTATTTTCGAAACCGTTGTATTCGTAATGATCGTTGGTTTTATTATCTTGCAAGCCTTCAAAGATGGAGGGTCTCCAGAAGACTGATTACATGCCCAGTACCCGTTTCAGCATTCAAAAGTTGGCTTACGTTTTAATCTGCCTATGTATCGTACTTTCCGTACTGTACATAGGCAGTGCCTTTTTTGTACCCCTTACTTTTGGCATATTGTTTGCCTTTATGCTGAAACCGTTGTGCGATAAGGTGGAACATGTGTTCGGTAACCGGGTATTAGCGATTCTTATTACGCTACTACTGGTTGGCTTTTTCATCGGTGGGGTCTTCACGTTTTTCTTTGTTCGGGTAAGTGCGGTGGTAAGTGAGGCGGATAACATTGTACAAAATCTTCAGGATGCTACGGTCGAGGTACTGAATCAGTGTGGTGCTTGGTTTGGCTTGTCTGCCAGGGAAACGAGCCGCTATTTCGATGAGCGTTTTCTGAATGCAGTTACGGAGCCTTTCTCGATTCTTACTTCAGGGCTATCTGCTTCTGGGTACGTCATCGGTAATTTTTTTCTGGTGATACTCTATACTTTCTTTTTCCTCTTATATCGGTCGGCGTTCAGGAACTTCCTGATCGGCCAGTTTAGGGACTCTGCCCAGGCGGAGGGTGAGCATACCATCAAAGAGGTTCAACACGTCGCATCAGATTATTTGAGTGGGATGGTGACCGTTATGCTGGTACTTGGGGTACTCAATAGCTTGGGCCTTTGGGCTATAGGAATTCAGTACCCGCTGGTTTGGGGCTTCCTGGGCGCTCTACTTGCGGTCATTCCGTACGTAGGTACTACGCTTGGTGGCTTACTTCCGCTTTTGTACGCCATAGCTACCACGGCTACCTTTTGGCAGCCAGCGGCGGTAGTTATTTTGTACAGTACCGTTCAGTTTGTTGAAGGTAACCTGATCACGCCCAAAATTGTAGGCAATAGTGTGAAAATTAATGCACTGGCGGCGGTCATTTCACTCATCTTCGGCGCAGCATTTTGGGGCCTCGCAGGCCTTGTACTGGCCATTCCTATACTCGCGATGGTTCGGATCATAATGGACCACATCAAGCCATTAAAACCAATAGCCCTTTTACTCAGTGATGATTTATATGATCATTCGGATACCTTTCTCACTGAATATCACAAACCGGAATACCGTATCACCAGCTTGTTCAATAAAAAGGATTACATCCTCACGCAGCCCTGGTTAACCAGCACCCTTAAGCCAGCGAATACCGTAAGCCAGCCCGATGCCGAGGTAATTCCCGATACCAAAACCGAAAAGGGAGACAGCGATACCGGCGGCGAGTAGCCGCTTATTCTTTAAAGCTGCGGCTACCTGCACCACAAAAACGGGGCCGTAAAACCCGGCAACATAGCTTAGGATTACAGTATCCCGGTCAACATCAAAAAGTTTGCACAGGATCAAGTGCAAGAGGGTAGTAGAGATCAGAGCAAGTGCTGAGAAGTACAGCAGCTCCATACCGTCGGCGGCAAGGGCACGGAAGTCGGCCATCAGTCCGAGTGCTACACAAAAGATCAGGATAAAATATTCACCGAGTGGGTAGCTGTTGCCAATGCTATCGGGGATGGGACTCATAGAAACGGCAAGCGAAAGGGTCGTAAGTACTAGAATGAGGACCGTAAGGTTGCTCAGCCCACCCGTCAAGAGATAGGTGGTACCTACGCTTGCTGCGGTTACGGCCAGGCCAGCGCCAAGCTGGATTAGCTGCTTCGGTAATGCTACCCGGTCGTTCAAATCTTCTATTTCTTCATCGTCTCCTGTTTCAGAAGGGCGGAAAAACCGGGCATAAACAGCGGGTAAAAACGTGACAAGCCCGAGTAGGTAACTGCCGCCAAGCAGTACATCCGCTGCTTGCACAAGAACCAGGTATTCAGAAGGTGCTTCTAGCGCTAGGCCGATTGCCTGCACGTTGGGCGTACCTCCGGTGTATAGCCCCACCAGCATCCCTGCAACTTTCCAGGAATCGGGTAGTTGGCCGGTCATTAGGTAGCCAACTACACCGGTGCAGAGTAGGCCAGCAACGCAGCAGAGTAAGAAGCCGAATAGCATTTGTCTCGCGTACTTCAGGCTTTCCCGGATGCGTACGGCGAACAACAGTAGCGGCAAACCTACCAGCATACTGGCCCCGGCTACGGCTTCCATTTGTCCGTTGTCTACTTCCCATACCCGTAGGTTACTTACCAGAATCCCGATCAGGTAACAAGCAATAATGGAGCTTAGCCAGGACGGAAACAGACCGCTACGCTCACCATAGCGGGCAAAAAACGGGAAGGCGAGACAAAGAGCAATCGAAGCGATCATACCGCCAAGGTAAGTGGAGTATAACGGTTTGACGAACTAAAATTATAAAAGGCTAGTAAGGGCGCGACCGCAGGATGCAAAGCGGGTTAAGGGTACTGGTCTTCTTCATCGATACTTAAGTTACTTGTAAGGTGTCCTCTCGCATCCAAGAGGAGCTTAATTGTAGTTGTCCGGAACAGAACGAAATGGAGTTCCGGGCCTGAGAATAACTACTTACTTAGCCGCGACGTGGAGCCAGGGGCTTGATGTACTAGTACCGCAACTTCTGCACATCCGGTGTTCCAATCCGTGGCAAAGTCACAATGTACAGATTGGTGTAATCCCGCTCGTCGAAGCGTGGATGCTCGTCTGAATTCGTCAGGTAATTAGCCATCGCCGGGGTAGTGTTGCTGTGGCCTACAATGAGCACAACCTTGCCGCGGTAAAGGCTGCGTAGCTTTCCCGAAAGCTCCCGAAGGAGGCGCGGTTGGTAGGAGATAGTTTTGAGGCCGTGGTCATCGGCCGTTGGCTTAGCGGTAGATTGGGTACGTTTAGTGTTGGTACTGTACACCGCCGCCAGGTCAACGTTTTTTAGGACTTCTTTAAGGCGTTCGGCGCGTTTGATACCTTTTTCTATAAGGATGGGGTCGTCCCCGTAGTCTTTTTCTGCGTGACGGACGAGGTAGAACGTGGTTACCTGCTCGTCACCGAACTGTTCCTGAGCTGCTTTGCGCGGTGAGGTGCAACCGGAGAGGAATAAAAGAGTAACAATAAGAAAGGGTAGGATTGTACGAAATTTCATAGAATGCAAAAGTAGTTAACGTTGGGTTTATTCCGGGACTCCGTTACTTATACGGAAGAGGAACTACGTGCGTAGTATTATTTCGTCCACTCCGTACCCACACGGAAGTAAAACAACAGGTTTAGCATTTTGATCTGGTCAACTCATACTTATTCGTAAGTATAAGCAGTTTTGCGATATTGCGCCCGAATAAAATACCAAACGCCTATGATCAGTCTGAAAAATATAACGCACATAGCCTTCGACGCCGACGACACCCTCTGGGGCCACGAACACGTTTTCGTAGACGCCAAAGCCCGCTGCCTGAAGCTACTGAGGCCCTACATGAAGCCAGGAATGGACCTGGAGCAAGAACTCTACGCCTTCGAGCGTAAGAACCTGAAAATTTTTGGCTACGGCGTTAAAGGTTTTTCGCTTTCCATGATCGAAACAGCGATCGAGCTCTCGGGAGGCAACATCTCCGGCACCGAAATCAAGCAAATTATCGATCTGGGAAAGGAAATGCTGGCCCATGACATCGAACTGTTGCCCGGCATACCGGAAGCGCTCGCTGCCTTCAAGCCCCACTTCAAACTATTGCTGATTACCAAAGGCGACCTCTTCGCCCAGGAAAATAAAATTGCCCGCAGCGGCCTGGCTGCTGAATTTGACATCATCGAGGTCGTCTCCGAGAAGGACGCTGGTACTTATCGTAGCCTGCTTGCTCGCCACGGTATCGACCCCGCTGGCTTCTTGATGCTTGGTAATAGCCTGCGGTCCGACGTGCTACCCATCGTTGAGATTGGTGGCCGGGCAGTCCACCTACCTCATGAGTACACCTGGCACCACGAAGCAATGAATGAAGAAGACGGTATTGGCTACTGGAGACCTGACGGTGGATTATCGGAACTGACAAAAGCCGTTTTAGGAGCCATCTGAAACTTGAGTCACCCCGACCCTGAAGGCGTAGCGTAGCTACTTTATGGCATACAAAGTGTAGTTTCCAGTCGATCGCTTAATAATTTAGCGTAAAGTAATTAGCGTTTAGGCTACCGTCTGAGCCCGACTAAATACTGTCTTTATAGCTAGATCCAGTAATACCTAAATAAAGTCCGGGATGACTCATGTTTATTGATGAACACTACGTTCGCGAAGTGAGTAAGTTGTGGTGAAATTACCCACCCAACTATTTCCATCCTGCAGCAAACTTTTACAGGCTCCAATGTTGTTTCTAGTGTATCAATGACCCTCAATGCCAATTTCAAAAACCAACACCCCAGCCCAAACAGCCCTCGGTAAATTCTACCTCCATCCTTGGGATAGCCAGGTACTCGTGGATTGGGCCAAATCACTGGTACTACAAGGAAAAACTGACGAAGAGTTGGTCGCCCTCTCCGGAATGGAGCGGTCAAGCCGGGAAGCAATCCTAGATCAGTTCGGGACGGTCGTTCTCGTCAATAACATTGACGTCAGCTTCGACGAACTCACGGCAGCTACGGCTTATCTCAACGATCTTCGCACCCGCGTTCTCGCCGATAAAATCGACTCCGAAGCAGCTTTTGCTCAGGTACGCCCTCTTGCTTACGACCTCGACGGGATTCAGCTCACCGGCCTCAGTGAACTGGACGAAGACCTCAACCTTGTTGATTCCGGCGTAGCGCCGTTTCACCACGACAACCTAAACGCTACTAATAAGAACGTTTTTATCCGACGGTTCTTCAGTGAAATGCGCATCCTCGAACCATTACCTACGTCAGGTGACACGGGACGGCAACGTTACGATTATGAACTCGATACCTTTAATGAAGGGGTTTCCAACGTTGTGCTCGCTGTCCTTTCCTTTTTAATTCTTCTGAGCCTGTTGTCTGGAGCCGCCGTCTAAAGGTTATCCCCATGACTGTGGAAGAATAAGACCGTGGTTAACTCTTGAGTACTAATTCATCTATTATCATTGTCGATTACATTGACGTAATACGTACTTTTGCCGCCCGCTATGAAAGATTCTCTTCCCCAAACGCTCGAAGCCGGCGTGCAAGCCGCAATTTCTGAACTCTACGCCGCCGATGGCGCCGCTCAGACCATAACCCTACAAGCCACCCGCAAGGAGTTTGAGGGGGAGTTCACCGTGGTGACATTCCCTCTTACCCGTGTGGCTAAAAAAAAACCGGACGAAATCGCCAACGACCTTGGTGTTTATCTCAAAGAACACATTGCTGAAGTTGCTGACTATAACGTCATCAAAGGCTTTCTCAACCTCGTCATCAAGGACGAATACTGGAAGCAGTTTCTTTTAGATGAAGCCGCCGTTGATGGATTCGGCCAAGCTCCCAAAAACGGCGAAACCGTAGTGGTAGAGTTCTCCAGCCCTAACACCAATAAGCCGCTGCACCTCGGTCACGTCCGGAACATTCTCCTCGGTTGGTCTGCCAGCCAGTTACTAGAGATGGCTGGCTACGACGTGAAGAAAGTCCAGATCATCAACGATCGGGGCATCGCTATCTGTAAGTCTATGCTCGCCTGGCAGCTCTTCGGTGAAGGTGCTACCCCGGAAAGCTCCGGGGCCAAGCCCGATCATTTTGTCGGCGGATATTACGTCCAGTTCGAGCAGAAGTTTCAGGAAGAGTACAAGCAGTGGCAGCAAACCGATGAAGGCCAGGCCGTTTTCCAAAAATCCGCCAAGGAAGGTCTGACACCGGAAGTCTTCTTCAAGGGCTACAGTAAAAAATACTTCAACGACTACAGCAAGCTGGGTGAACAAGCCCGGGAAATGCTCCTGAAGTGGGAAGCCAATGACACCGAAGTCCGTGCCCTTTGGGGAAAAATGAACGGCTGGGTCTACTCTGGCTTTGAAGAAACCTACGCGGCCCTTGGCGTGAACTTCGACAAGCTTTACTACGAGTCAAATACCTATGTGCTCGGCAAAGACATGGTCGACAAAGGCTTGGAGATGAACGTCTTCCATACCCGCGAAGACGGATCCGTCTTCGCCGACCTTACCAACGCCAAGCTTTCCGAGAAAACCCTGATGCGCGCCGACGGCACCAGCATCTACATTACCCAGGATCTCGGTACCGCCCGCCTGCGTTACGACGACTTTGGCGCAAAACGGATGCTTTACACCGTTGCTGACGAACAGAACCACCACTTCGCCACGCTCTTTGAACTTCTCAAGCGGCTCGAAGAACCCTACGCAGCCGGCCTGTACCACCTCAGCTACGGCATGGTGGACCTACCCAGCGGACGGATGAAATCCCGCGAAGGCACCGTCGTTGATGCCGATGACCTAATGAAGGAGGTCATCCACGAAGCCCGGCTTGTAAGCCAGGAGCGTGCCAGCACCCAGGGCCTCAGCCAAGAAGACCAGGACGCTATTGTTCAGCAGATTGGTATGGCCGCCCTCAAGTTCCACATCATCAAGGTAGGCCCGCAGAAGCGGATGACTTTCGACCCTAAAGAATCCGTCGATATGCAGGGCCAAACCGGCCCTTACGTACAGAACGCCTACGTCCGTACCCGCGCCGTTTGGCGTAAAGCGGATGAAAAAGGAGTCGACGTAGACCTGTCTCTAGCTAAGGACTATACCAACCTTGCCCCAGCCGAGCGCGAGCTCATCAACCAGCTTTACGGTTACCCCGAGCTCGTAAAAACAGCCGCCGAAAGCTACGATCCGAGCCTGATCGCAATGTTCTGCTACGAACTGGCGAAGAACTTGCACAAGTTTTGGCATGATCACAGCATCCTCAGTGCGGAGACGCCGGCTGCGGTGGCCTTTCGTTTGCAGCTTTGTAAGGCGGTGGGCAATACGCTGCAGTCTGGCATGGGCATGTTGGGTATCCAGGTGCCAGAACGGATGTAAGAATGGTTAACGGGCTTCCTTACGCACAGCCTTTTGCTCAAAAAAATACCCCAATCACACCAGAAGGTGCGATCAGGGTACTAAAATCAATCCATAAAGTAAAGACTTAAAGCTTGATCGAAGCGCCTAGCCTGATCGTAGTTCCCAGTACACCAAAGCCGGTAACCTCCACAAAATCAGCATTGGTGAGGTTCTTCACGTCAGCGAAGAGGCGGAGGTTTTCGCGCTTCAGCAGCCGGTATTCAGCGTAGGCGTTCACGATCAAGTAGGGCTCGAGCTCGACCTCGAAGGAGGCGAAGTTCTCGTCGAAGTAAATGTCGGGGCGCTCGCCGGTGTAATGGGCGGAGAGGCGGACGAGGAATGGGGCTTTTCCGGAATAAGTAAGGCCGAACATACCCGTAGCCCGTGGCCGGCGGAAGAAGTCGTCGGATTCCGTGGTGCCGCCGTTGCCGTCGGGCTGACTCAGGTTGCCCTTCACGTAGCTCAGGTTGCCATTTAAAGAGAGGCGGGGCGAAATTTTGCCCGATCCAGTAAGTTCAACTCCGATATCCTCTAGCTCATCACGGTTCTGGTAACCGAGGGTGAAGTCATAGATAACTACGTCTTTGATGACGCGTTGGAAAGCGTTGATGGTCAGGCTATAGCGACCTTCGGGTTGTACTAAACTTGCGCCCACTTCTACCGCCGTTGCGACTTGTGGCTGCAGGTCTGGGTTAGCGCCGAAAGGACCACCTAATTGATCTAGAGTTGGGCTTTGATAGGCGTTGGAAATATTCAATCTGCCGCTGAGTGATTTGGTTGCTTGCAGGGCAACGGCTAAAGAGTAATTGCTTTGCCCTCCGAAATTAGAATGTTGGTTGTAGCGGTACCCGCCTTCAACGAGTAGCGCTTCGGCGACGCGCATCCCGACTTGGAGGTAGGGACTCAGGGTATTGGTTTCGAAGGGGAGCTCGGTATCGTCAGGGTTTTCTCTGGTCACGTTTTCGTTTCGGTACTGGGTGCCGAAGGTGACGTAGGTCTTCTCGGTGGGTAGCCAGGTACCGAATAGATCGGCTTGATGATTGACCCCGTTGAAGTTAGAGGTCCCAAAAGCACTATTGAATACCCGGTCAGACTTGGCGTAGCTGTAACGGCTGCCGAGACTTAGTTTATCCTTTTTGTAATCAACGGAGATACTCGGTAGCAGCAGCTCGTTGGTGTACGTATTGTCTCCGTCCTGGAAGGAGCCGGCGTCGTAATCTCCGTCGAAACTAGCGAGGCGGATGGCTGGGCGGATGCTCAGGTTTGGGATGGGCCGGTAGGTCAGGCTTCCGTTCAGTGTTTGCCGTTTTGAACCGTCCTCGTTGAATTCAACCGGGCTTCCTTCGGGTTCCTGGGCTTCGCTGATGCCGTTGGTTTTGAAGTAGTCGTAGCCGATCTGGTAGTCGATTTTGGTGCTGTTACCAGAGATGCCGATTCCGCCGTCGAGGGTGCCGTAATTTTGGGCGGCGGCGCGCAGGTACAAAGCGGGTTTCTTCGAAGCAGCAGTGCTACCGGCTGCCTTCTTCGAGATGAGGTTAATCACTCCGGCTACCGCATCGGATCCGTAAAGTAAAGAGCGAGGTCCACGTAGGATTTCGACCCGTTCTATACCGTCTAATGACAGTAAACGAAGATCTACTGCTCCGCCCAGAGAGCTGGGGTCTAGTAGCGGCTGGCCGTCAAGTAAAATCAGGGTGTACTGATTGGCCCCGTTCCGCAGGAAGATGGACTTGTCTTTTCCGGGGTTACTGTAAGCGCCGTTGATGACGATACCGGCTTGCTCGTTAAGCAGCTGGCTTAGGTCCGTCGATTGGGCAACCGTTGCGGAGTCGATCACGGTTACGTTGAGTGGGCTATCGTCTTTTAGCTGCGTGAACTTTGTTCCGGTAACGATAACTTCCTCCGTGGTGGAAGTAAGTAGTTGAGCCTCGGAGCTTGGGGAGGGTGTGGTCTGAGCAAAAGCTCCGGTTGAGGTTAGTAAAAGGGAAAAAAGAAGTGGTAATAAATTCAAACGATTCATGAAGCTTGGGGTAAAGACCTAATAGTAGGTCATCGATGAAGCACCATCTTTGGAATCGAAGAGAAAAAAGCAGGGAAGTGGGTTTACAAGTGTAGCTGGGGTAAAGAGCATTGCCCCTTAACCTGCACCTGCGTCCGCATCGCAACATAGTTGGCTTTGTGGCACACGGAAGTCCCGTAGCCCAAAGACAATACCAGCTTCAATCTCACCACTTCCACCGAGGGGCAAAATAAATATGACGCCGCCGGGCAGGTCTTCTGGCTCCTCCACTCTTCGGGCACCTGCCTTCCCGGAATTGCTTCCAGTGACATCGTTCGGTACCCGCCTCAACGCGGATTTACAGCTACGGGGATAGCTCCGGATTCTCACCGGATTCCCTTTTAAAGTATTTAGCATCCAATGTTTAGCGTTTAGTGAGTGACACTAAATGCTAAATATTAAACGCTCATACTACCCTTTGGCGATGTAAACATAGGGCTTTTGTCGATACAAAAACCACATTTGTCCACGAATGCCTTTTCCTTGGCGTCAGCGTATTATCTTGCCGTAGCAGTTGGCGCTAATTTGGTTTCAGCTTACTACGAGGACCAGGGAACGAGTCCCTTCACCTCTACTTTTTCACACACATTGCCCGGATGATCGCTATATCCACGGCAACTAAAAACATACCACATGTACTCTTCAGACGAAACGCTTGATGCTGATTTTTTAAAAAGCGAGGATGCCGCTCCAACTTTCGTAGGCTTCGGTCCTCGCCTTGGTGCCGCATTACTGGACATATTATTTACGGCTCCTCTCTGGGGTGGCGCCGTCTTCTTTACTGTTTTTTCGCCCAGTATTGAGGGCTGGTTAGCAGTAGTTTTACTAAGCATACTCTACAAGCCGGTTTGCGAGAAAATTCTGGGAGGCACGCCCGGAAAACTGGTGCTGAAAATGAAAGTAATTGGTAAGGAAGGCATGCCGCTGAGTTGGGGTCAGGCCATTATGCGCTACTTACCCTGGCTAGTCGGTGCCATCTTTAATATTTACATAACGTACAACGTCTTCCAGATACCGGGAATCGACCAGGCCGATGGATTTATGGAGTACACCCAAATGGTGCAGGAATACCAGCTTGATAACGGAGGTGCGATAATGAGCGTCGTTCAGAGTCTTATAGGCTTTATTCCCCTCATCTCAGCATTCTTCATCTTCGGTAATAAACAAAAGCAGGCCGCGCATGATATTCTCGCGGAGACTTACGTCGTGAGTACCAAGCCGAAGTTTTAGTCCGTTAGTGAGTGCAGTGTAATTTAAGTTTGGTGCACTAAGTCGCTGGGTCTTTGCGGCGTGGCGAGGCGCTGAAACCAGAGTTTAGCCGTAGCCATCACATAGTAAATTACAATGCCTTCAACCGTTCATTGCACCTGCGGCCGCGCCAAAACGATAGGAATTGAGATAAATAAACGATAGTAGGTGAATAAAAAAGCTGCCCCCGGCAAGCAAGCGCATTCGTAAACGAACGGCTTGCTACCGGGGGCAGCTAATGTAAGTCTCTTTGCCAGAGGCAAATATCTCCAGTTATTGAATCGGCGTTTCTAGATTGCGCCGATCGTACCAAGGTACCGCTCCGCATCTAACGCAGCCATACAACCGGTACCAGCAGCAGTAACCGCCTGGCGGTAAACATTATCGGAAGCATCGCCGGAAACAAACACTCCGGGGCGGTTCGTCTTTGTGGAGTTGGGCTCATGGATCAGGTAGCCAGTATCTTCCATATCGATCCAGTCCTTAAAGATGGTAGTGTTGGGAACGTGGCCGATGGCTACGAAAAAGCCTGCAACAGCGATGTCCTGCTTCTCACCGGTCTTGTTGTTGAAGACGCGAACGCCCGTTACACCACTGTCGTCGCCCAGGATTTCCTCGGTCTCCGTATCCCAGTAGATCTTGATGTTCTTCTGCTTCTTCACGCGTTGCTGCATGATCGCGGAAGCGCGCATTTCATCGCGGCGTACGATCATGTGAACGGTAGGGCAGAGGTTACTGAGGTAAAGGGCTTCCTCGGCGGCACTGTCTCCAGCACCGACGATGGCCGTCTCTTTGCCACGGTAGAAGAAGCCGTCACAGACGGCACAGGCGCTTACGCCTTTGTTCATGAACCGCTGCTCACTTTCAATACCTAGCCACCGCGCACTTGCTCCCGTGGAGATGATGACGGTGTGGGCATGGATTTCCTCACCGCTCTCCGTCCATACTTTGTGGATCGGACCGGAAAGGTCAACCTTGTTGATCAGTTCGTAATTCACCTTCGTATCGAAACGTTCGGCCTGCTTTTTGAGGTCTTCCATCATCTGCGGGCCCATGATACCGTCGGGGTAGCCGGGGAAGTTTTCCACGTCGGTGGTGATCATCAGCTGGCCTCCGGGCTCTTTACCCGTGTACAGTACGGGTTTGAGGAGGGCACGGGCGGCGTAAATGGCAGCAGTGTAGCCGGCGGGGCCGGAACCGATGATGACGGTCTTTAGTGGTTCTTTGCTCATGGTTGATATATTTTGAAGGGGCAAAAGTAAGGATTATCAAGCGGTCTTTATCGCTTGCAGTACTACACGGAAACGAACGGCGCCCGATGTGGTTGAACAGGCAAAGGTCGTATCACGACTTATTGACGCCACAGTGATGATAATCTATTAAATCGGCGCTCTTTAATCAAGTGCGGCCGCAGGTGTAAGCGAAGGTTAAAAAGTAATGGTTGAGCCTTGAAAGAGCTTCAGCACGGGAAGAGAAGGGTAGCACAAGTTTATATACCAAATTGTTTTCTTGAACGGGTTGAGCATCTCTGGTGTGATTTGGTGGTAAAGAATCGCGGTAGAGGCGCTTAACTCGTTTTTGTGTAAAATGTTATTTTTGTTTATATTTGCAAACAAAACAGCAATATAATGACACTCAATCTTCTTTCCTGTGATCAGGACCGCCCAGACCGCCGCGCCATCGCCCGCATGATTGGTGACATCGCCGATGGCGTTGACCATAACCTCGCCAATGAGCTTACAGATATCTTAATCGAGGGCTCTTCTGTCGAAATTGAGGTTTCTTTTAACGAGTCTTCCGCTTATCGTTCCCTTCGGAAAGCCGGTATTGAATATGAGCTTGTAGAGTAGTGAAGGCTCCTGAGTGTACTTGTTCTGGTCAGGCACTAACACTTAAACCATGAATTCAATATGGCGTCCTTAGGAACGTCAATTCAATAACTGTCGCTTTTCGGCCGTCTT
>JAPKCQ010000356.1 GCA_026421165.1 Lewinella sp.
TTGACGGTATTGATGTTGAACTTCGGCGTCCGTACAAACGGGCTCTTCTTGCCCTGATAACCCTGTAAAACGGCAACGGTGTTGTGTAGGGAAAGGCCCATACTCAGTGCCAGGAATAAGGGAAACAGGACGATAAATTTCAATATCTTTTTGCTGAAACTTTGCCCCTCTACAGCCACGCTGTTCACGTTGGCAGTGTAGTAAATACCAATCACGGAAAGCAGGCCAGTTAAGAAAATGGCGAAGATGTCCTTATTGATGCCGAAGACGGAAAGCTCCCCCATCAGGAACAACAACGGGACGGAAAATACGCCACAGAGGAAGACGAACAAGAAGATAGTACTGCCCAACAGGTGGGCCGTTGCTTGCACCTTATGGCCGAGTGCAAGGTCGGATTTCCAGACACTCGGAAGCATCTTTTTGGCCGTTTCGGCCCCACCCTTCATCCAGCGGTGTTGCTGGCTTTTGAAGCTGTTCATTTCTACTGGTAGCTCGGCCGGGCTGCCGACTTCTTCGAGGAAATGGATTTTGTAACCAGCGAGTTGGCTACGGATGCTCAGGTCTAGGTCCTCGGTCAGGGTATCGGGTTGCCAGCCGCCACCGGCCGCGATGGTTTTCGTACGCCAAACGCCCGCCGTACCGTTGAACTGCAGCAGGTGATCGCCGTTCATCCGGCCGGTTTGCTCAACCGTGAAGTGCACGTTGAGTTGCAGGGCCTGGAGGCGGGTGATGATGTTATAATCTTCGTTGATGTGTTCCCAACGGGTCTGGACTACGCCAACTTTAGGGTCAGCAAAATGGGGAATAGTCCGTTGTAGAAAGGAGGGGTCGGGGACGAAATCTGCGTCAAAAATAGCGATGAACTCACCATTGGCGCGGGGCATTGCGTCGCGCAGGGCACCAGCCTTGAAGCCCTGGCGCTTGGCACGGATGATCTGGTCGATATTGAAGCCTTTGGCTTTGTACTCCTTAACTTTTTCGGCAACGATCTCCACCGTTTCGTCCGTACTATCGTCCAGGATATGGATTTCGAAGCGGTCTTTCGGGTAATCGAACTTCGTGCAGGCGTCGATCAAACGGGCAATCACGTAAAGCTCATTGTAGATCGGTAGCTGAATGGTTACAAAGGGGTAGTAGTATTCCGTAGGCTCGGCAGCAGGTGCAAGGGAAGAACCGCTGAGGGCAAAACCCGGGGCCGCACCTACGAGCATGAACTCCTGGGTGGAAGCTTCCGTCGGCACCATATCAGCAAAAGATACGGGATGCTTCGTCGGGTTATTACTCTGTTTATAGTGGTACAGCAGGTTGAACTGCAACAGGCAGTACACCGTGATGTAGAGCAGAGAAACCGTGTAGACGGCGAGAACGAAAAGTGCTAGTCCGGTCATAATAGATCAGATCAGTTTGAAAATTGTCCAGAGAATCTTGTGGCCAGCCAGGATGGTGCCACGTAGCGTCCCCGATATTTTAGAGACACCAATACGGTTGCGGTAACGAACGGGAATCTCCACACACCTCAATCCCGCTTTGGCGGCGCGTACCTGCATTTCGACCGTCCAGCCGAAGTCAGGGTCATTCATCCCGAGGGATTTCAATTTGTCGTAGCGGATAGCCCGGAACGGACCAAGATCGGTAAAGGAAATGCCGTAGATCAGCTTGATGAGCGTTGTGGCCAGCCAGTTACCAAATATTTGCTGCGGTTGCATGCTTCCCGGTTCCAGGTCTCCGAGGGCGCGGGAGCCGATTACGAGGTCTACGCTATCCTTCAGGATCGGGGCTATCAGCTCAGGTAATTGCTCCGGGTAATCGCTATGGTCTCCATCGATGAAGACTACGATGTCGGGCTGTTCGGCTTCGGGGCGGGCGGCGATGTAGGCCATCCCACGGAGGCAGGCACTACCGTACCCGGCCCTTGTTTCTTCAACCACCACTGCACCTGCGTTGCGCGCCACATTTGCTGTATCGTCCTTGCTGTTGTTGTTGCAAACGATGATGTCGCGCACCAAATGCCTGGGCAACTCATTGACGACGAGCGCAATACTCTGCTCCTCATTATAAGCGGGAATGATAACATCAATGATCGGAAGCAGATTCGGCAAAAAGCTTGGTTATTTAGTTAGGCATACAAATGTACGGCTAATGGCCGGGTCAGCATTGTCGGAATGGGACAACAGAAGAGAATAAAGGAGTAATAGAATTATTGGAGATGTGGAACAGTAGAACTACCGCACGAGGCAGGTACCACACATAATCATGTAAAGATTCGACCGTAGTTAGCCGGGGCGTAACGTAGTAGAGTCCCTGGCACATGAACCCCAATAATTATAAGCTGCGGCGCAAAGCGCCGTTCACCCCTCAACTATGCCCCCTTGAGCCGGGTTATGCAGGCAGAACCAGCCAAACAATCATCAAACCACAACTCCTCCTCTCCGAATCACTTGACTTCCCCGCCCCGGCCGAAGGGACGGACGAAGCCACCTTCCTCCGCCAACTAGCCGACGTGATCGACTACTGGATGCAGCACCGCATGGAGCAGCTGATGAGCCTCTGCTACACCCTCGATGTCAACGAAGACGCCGTCGCCCAAGCCTTCCATCCCAACGCTGCTGAACCTGCTAATGTCGGCTTGGCCCGCCTACTCTATGCCCGCCAGGTACAACGCCTCCACACCAAACAAACCATCAAAGCCAAACCCCTCGACGATGAAAATGCCTGGTAGAAAGTTTTTTATCCCCCTCGTCCTCATCGCCCTCTGGTTCGGAGGGCGGGCCTGGTACTTCGCTCCCAATGTGGGCACCGAAGAGACCGCTGCCGACTTCAGCGCCGTACGCGCCGATGGCCAAGCCTTCAACCTCCAAGACCTGCGCGGTGGCTACGTTCTGCTAGATTTCTGGGGAAGCTGGTGCGGGCCCTGCCGCCGCGAAAGCCCCGAACTCGTAAGCCTTAATGCGTCCACCGAAGACCGCCTAACCATCGTAAGCATAGCCATCGAACGCGACAGCGCCGCCTGGAAGCGGGCAATGACCAAGGATTCCCGAGCCTGGCCCTATCAAGTGATGGACCAAACCGACAGCTTCAAATTCCTCGATGGCAACGTTGCGGGTATTTATGGTGTCAAGAAGGTGCCGACCAACTTTTTGATCGACCCCGAAGGTCTCGTCGTCGGTGTTGATGTGCCGCTAAGAGAAATCATCGGCATACTTAAGGACAAATAGTAAGTGCCCCGAAGGGGTACTTCATCTAGTGATGGGCTGATCGACGCCTACGGCTGTCGATCAGCCCATCACTAGATAGTCCAGACAATATTATCTTTGTTCCCATGAAGCTATCCGTAGTAGTAACCGTATACAACGAGCTGGAGAACATCCAGCCACTCATCGACCGGATCAACGGTGCCCTGTTGGGTGCCGGTATGACCGACTACGAGATCGTATACGTAGACGACGGCAGTAACGACGGAACGGTAAAGGAGCTAAAAAGCATCGACGATCCCCGCCTCGTCTTCGTGGAATTCCGTAAGAACTACGGCCAGAGCCTCGCCCTCATGGCCGGCATTGACATCGCCCGGGGCGACTTCATCGCCACCATGGACGGCGACCTCCAGAACGATCCGCTCGACATCCCCGCGATGCTCGAAATGGTCGAAGGTGACGAGTGGGACCTCGTCGTCGGCGAACGCGTAAACCGGCAAGACGGCGCACTGCTCCGCAAAATACCAAGCCGCATCGCCAACTGGATCATCCGCAACCTCAGCGGCGTCCACCTCCGCGATTACGGCTGCGCACTTAAAGTCTTCCGCTCCGAAATTGCCAAAGACATGGGTATTTACGGCGAGCTCCACCGCTTCATTTCCGTACTCGCTAGTTTGGAAGGTGCGCGGATTACGCAGATCCCTGTCCGCCACCACGCGCGGCAGTTTGGTGTCAGTAAGTATGGTTTGGGACGCACCTTCAAGGTCGTTAGTGACCTGATGCTGATGCTCTTCTTCAAGAAATATATGCAGAAACCGATGCACCTGTTCGCACAGGCCGGTTTGTTACTCTTCAGCCTCGGGGCCCTTATTAATGCCTACCTGCTGGTGTGTAAATTGATGGGCGAAGACGTTTGGGGCCGCCCGATCCTCATTCTCGGCGCCCTGCTAGTGATGGCCGGCATCCAACTTATTACCGTCGGTATTATTGTTGAGGTGCTGATGCGTACTTACTATGAGAGCCAGAATAAGCGACCTTATAAGGTTCGGGAGGTACGGCGGGGCAAAGAGATTATGGTGTAACATGAATGGTCGAGGAGCTGTGCTCCGAACAATACTTCCAATGGTAATATAAATGGTCGAGGAGCTGTGCTCCGAGCATTACTTCCA
>JAPKCQ010000357.1 GCA_026421165.1 Lewinella sp.
AGGCAGCTTCCTTGATTTCTTCCAACCGAATACCCACCATGCATAAGTTCCCCCAACCCGCTCGCCGGATTCCCCTCTTCTTTACCATCATTTTTCTGTTCGGATTTATCGCTCAGGTAAACGGCCAAGCCACTACCTTATATACCGATGCCTGGCGCACGTACAAAAAAGCGGAAGCTGATTTTCAGGACAATTTGCTGGCCAAGGCCCAACGCGAATACGGCGAAGTGATTGAGATGGTGCTACCGTTACAGCAACCTGAAGCACTGCTACTGCGCCAGAAGGCCGAGTTGATGCAGGCCAAAATTGCCGTCCGTCTCGGCAAGGTTGAGGGAGAAAAACTCATCCTTGATTTTGTCCGCCGTTACCAGCCCGATCCGGTCGCTAACGAGGCCCTGTTGGAAATCGCGAACTACTACTTCAACGATAACCAACTGGATAAGGCGCTCGACTACTACAACCGCGTCCCCGCCGAGTTGCTTACAACGGAGCAGCGTGCAGAGCTAAATTTCCGTCTCGGCTACGTAAATTTTATAAACAAGAAATTCCCTACCGCCAAGCGCTACTTCCAGTTCAGTAAGAGCAGCCAGGGCGAATTTTACTACCCGACCAATTATTACCTTGGCATCATCTACTTCTTCGAAGGTAACTACGACGCTGCGGTAGGTCAGTTTAAAATTGCTGAAAAATCGCCTAAATACGACGACTACATCCCTTATTACCTGGCCCAGATTTTCTTCGCTCAGCGTCGCTATGATGAACTCATCGCCTACGCTGCCCCAATTCTTGGTGCCAACACCCGGATCAAGAACGGCAAGGAGATGAGCCAGCTACTGGGCCAGGCTTACTTCGAGAAAGAAGACTACACGCGTGCGCGGCCGCTGCTGGAAGAATTTGCCCGCAACAACCGCAAGCTTGAAGAAGAACAGCTCTACCAACTCGGCTTCACGCAGTACAAACTCAATGACTTTGAAGTGGCGGGCAAAACCTTCCGTGAATTAACTGCGCAGAACAGCCTCGTTGGGCAGTCTGCCAACTACTACCTCGGCAACGTGGAACTGAACCGGCGCAACGGTAATGCTGCACGCATGTCTTTCGGAACGGCGTCTCGCCTTAATTTTGACCCCGCACTTCAGCAGGAAGCGCTCTTCAATTACGCTAAGCTGAGCTACGAACTCAACTATCCTTCAGACGCCATCACGGCGATTCAGAGTATCGATCCGAGTAGCCAGTACTACCTGCAGGGGCAGGAGCTACTCGGCGATGTTTTTGCCACCACCGAAGATTACGAACGGACACTTGACCTCCTGGAACGCCTGCCCAACCGCAGTCCCCGGCTTGAAGAATCGTACCAACGTGCAGCACTTAGTCGTGGACTGGAGTTGCTTAATAATGGCGATGACGCAGGTGCAAAGGCCCTTTTTGAAAAAAGCCTACAACGCCCTGTAAGCCCTAATTTTAGGGCCCAAGCTTTGTACTGGCTTGCGGACCTCGCTAACCGCCAGGAAGACTACCCCGCTTCCATCAACCTCACCAACCAGTTCCTGACCCTCGCCCGGGGGATTCAGGGCCTCCCACCGCAGAGTAGTCTTTACACCGGTAATTACCTACAGGGCTACAACTACCTCAAGCAAAAGAACCCGGCGGCTTCGCTGGATTACTTCAAAGCGGCGGTGGAAGGTATCGAGCGCAACCTTCCTTATATCACCGATGCCGACGTCCGTGAACGGGTACTTGGAGACGCGGTACTGCGCGCCGGAGACGCGCACTTCAGCCGCAATCAGTACGATCAGGCCGCGCGCTACTACGACAACGCCGTACAGCGCCAAAGCTCTGGCTTTGTTTACGCATTGTACCAAAAGGCGATTATCGAAGGTCTCCGTGGCCGCACCGCCGATAAAATTCTGAACATGGAGCAACTCGTAAGTCAGTACCCCAATAGCGAATACGCCGACGATGCGCTCTTCGAACTTGCGGAGGCTTACCAGGAGCGTGACCTCCCCCAAGAAGCCCTTACTCCCTTACGGACGATCGTTAGCAACTACAAGCAGAACTCTCCACTCGTCAACCAGAGTTTGCTCAACCTCGGTCTCATCAGCTTCAACCTCGGCAACCAGGAAGCAGCCATCAATTACTACAAGCAGGTGTTTAGCAACAACCCGTCGGCCGAAGAGTCGGAGCGGGCAAAAGAAAATCTTCGTGAAATTTACGTCGACAAGATGGGGCAGCCGGATCTATTTTTCCAGTTTTTCGAAACCCTCCCCGGCCAGGAAGTCAATGCTGACGGCCGCGAAGCCATCACCTTCCAGGCCGCCCGCTCACAGTACGAGAACGGTAACTACGACCGGGCCATATCTGCCCTAACCGACTACCTGCGCCAGTACCCCAACACGCCAAACGCGCTGGCTGCGGCATACTTTCGTGGCGACAGCTACGTAGCGACCCAACGTTACGCCGAAGCCCTCACTGATTTCGAAAAGGTAGTAGCCTCCGGGCCAAGCGGATACTACCTCCCGGCCCTCAATAAAGGAAGCCTCATCGCCTACCGGCACGTGAAAGATTACAGCCGCTCCTCCCGCCTTTTCCAGGCACTGGAAGCCGCCGCTCCTTCGGAAGATATCCGGATCGACGCCCAGGTGGGTGCCATGCAGTCTGCCTACCAGCTCAACGACCAACGCGGTGTTGAAGACTACGCCCGTAAAGTGGCCAACAACAATAGAGCATCCGCCACTCAGCGCCTGATCGCCAATTTCTACATCGGTAAGATCGCTTACGACCGCCGTGATTACCGTACCGCCCTGCCCGCCCTGAACCAGGTCATCGCCAACTCAGACGACGAACGTACCGCCGAAGCCCGCTACCTGCGCGCCAATATCGCCTACCTCAACAATGAACTGGCCAAAGCGGTAAACCTATCCATGGACGCTAACCGCGAAAGCTCAGGTTACCCCTACTGGGTAGCAAAAACCGTACTCGTACTTTCGGATGCACTTAAAGACCAGGGAGGAGACGACATCTACAACGCCGAGGCAGCCCTGGAAGCGCTGCTGGAGAACTATAACGGTGACGCCGCTGTAGTTGCCGAAGCTCAGCAGCGCCTGACCGTTGTCCGCAACCTGATTGCCGCCGGCAGCCGGATCAACAACTCTCCCGTAGACCCTAACCGCTTTGAAATTGACAATGGAGGAGGGAGATAGAAACTAGGAGCTAGAAACTAGTTTCTAGCTCCTAGTTTCTATCTCCTAGTTTCTAACTCCTAGTTTCTAGCTCCTAGTTTCTAACTTCTAAGATTAACCAACCTATGTTTTCCAAGTACCTTTTTCTTTGCGGCCTGCTCTTCACCGCCACCACTACTCTTCTCGCCCAGACGGACCTTGACGATAATGAGGTAACGGTTGTTTCCAACTTTGAAGCGCGGCTTTCGGATGCAAGCCGTGTACGAGTAACCGGCATAAAGCCTCCGGCCGACACCAGTCGCCGTCAGCAGCAGTATTTTGTCGTTGACCGTCCGATTTCAGTTGATTACCCAGCACCGATGATTCGTCCGCGCGGAGTGTCGCGTGATAAGGCGGAGCCTGGTAAGAACGGTTACATCGGCATCGGACTAGGCTTACCCGGCGCACTTTACGGCGACCTAAGCTACGACCTTAGTTCGGTGGATAACGCTGAGCTGGGTATTTATGCCAATCACTTCAGCTTTAATAATAACGGTAAGGTGGAGAACCAAAAATCCAGCGACACCGAATTTGGCGTTGGTGGAACTTACCTCTTCGATCAGGGTTTTGCGGTCAGTGGCGGGGCGGATTTTACCTCCCAGAGCCGTTACTACTACGGCTATAACTTCCCGGAAATGGAAACAGACTCTACGCCAAGTTTCACGGACGATCAGGTGCGTCAGCGTTTCAATATAACTGACATTAACGCCAACATCTTCAATGGTGTACGAACGGCGGCAGACTTTGACTATAAAGCCGGCGTTTCCCTATACCTAATGGATGGTGACCCTGCGGTGAGGGAGTCAAACATTGACATCAACGTACAGGCGACCAAGTGGATCTCCGATAAGCAGCCATTAGACATTAAGTTCCGGGCAGACTTCACTACCTATAAAGATACCAGTAGCCAGAAGCTAAACAACATCTACTTAAACCCAAGCTACACCACGGCCATCGCCGGGCGCTACCGCTTGAAGATCGGGGTAAACATCACCAGCCAGGATGATGACTTTGACCTGTTTCCAGACGTGAGCCTCAACGCCCCGATTATCGACGGCCTCCTTTCCGCATTCGCTGGCGCAGAGGGTAGTTTGCAAAAAATACACTACGAACGCTGAGCGAATACAACCCCTGGGTAC
>JAPKCQ010000063.1 GCA_026421165.1 Lewinella sp.
AGTTAGGGGTATTTTGCGGTAGCGGTTGGCGCGATAGCGGCTTAGTTCAACACGGTAGCTACGACAAGCCGCCCACCTACTATTTGAGTTGATCCCAGGGTTCATTTCCCGGCCGTTTTTGCGGTAAATTTGATTGATGGCGGCCTGCGCAGCTACGAACGTTAGCTTACACTGCTAGACAAACGCCCAATCGGGTGGCGGTTCCCGCCGATAGATTTGATCCAGCCTTCGCTTCAGTTTCTCTAGTGAGTTGAAGGTAGCTAAGGCTTTGCAAAGTCCCTGCCGAAAGATAGTATGAACAAGCGTAGTTCTGCCTGTTTTATGATCAATCTTCGTTTGCTGGCTCTTCGGTTTGCGATGGTAGAACTTGCGTCCTTCGATGACACAGAGAACGAAGACAAGGTTTAGTATTGCCATCATCATTTCACGTTTTGAGCGCCCTTCGATCCGCATATCTTCTATTCTAAAGCCGTTCGATTTCAAGTGTCGGAAAGTAACTTCGATGGCGAATGACTGCTTGAGGTGCTCATGGTCTTTCGCGATGAAGAAGTACCATGAGCTCCGTCACCGACCCTGGTGACATGTAGGCATCGAAGACCCTACGGACCATTATCTACATGGTAGCTCGTTTCTTCAGTGCATTCCTTCCTGATGTATTCTTTCGGTTTTTTTGCTTCCAGCGATACCGGCACAGGCTTTGATCAGCATCCCGTCTTCGTCACCATTGGCGTAGTTGGGTAGGCGAAACTGCCGGGTTAGGATCACGTTCTTTTTTGTGGGGTGGTACCGCAGGATGGGGGTTAGGTTTCAGGTTTTGTCGGTTGGTACGGGATGTTTTTAGCACTTAACACCTTTTAATCTGTAGGGGTACAGCCTATACCACTCAGGCGAGACCCTATCAACTATAGCTTACGAGCAAGATAAATATTCAAGCGCCGGGAAAGGTCGGAATAGTTGATGAGGTTGACTTTATTAGACCTTGGTGAAAGTAATTACTTACCTTAACCCAACCAAAAGACCAAAGAACCATGCGCATCCTTACCCTGCTCTTTTTACTTCTACTCTGCACCTGCGGCCCCGCCCAAATAGCGGCCCAAAGCAGCCCCGAATACCTCGAACTCGCCCAAATTGCCCACGTAGAGCAAAAGCACATGGCCCCAATGCGCGATGGTATCCGCCTGGCGACCGATATCTACCGGCCCAAAACCGATAAAAAAGTACCGGTTATCCTGAGCCGAACGCCCTACCAAATGAACGGCTGGGTAGACGGAAAAGAACGCACCCGCACCTACCAACGCGCCCTCGATTGGGTGAAAGCTGGCTACGCCTACGTGGTGCAAAACGAACGCGGCCGCTACTATAGCGAAGGGGAGTGGGACATTCTCGGCACGCCAACTACCGACGGCTACGACGCTTTCACCTGGCTCGCCGAACGCGACTGGAGCAACGGTAATATCGGCCTGCTCGGCTGTTCATCAACCGCCGAATGGCAGATGGCCGTGGCCAGTTTGGGCCATCCCGCGCTGAAGGCCATCGTACCCCAGGGCTACGGCGCTGGCGTGGGTAAAATCGGCAAATTTCAGGAGCAGGGCAACTGGTACCGCGGCGGCGCCACCCAGATGCTGTTTATCGCCTGGCTCTACAACGTACAGCACGATCCGATGCGGCCACGAATCCCAAAGGACGCTACACGGGAAGATTTACTGCGCATCCAACGCTTTCACGATATGGCCCCGGAATACCCGCGCGTAGCTTGGGAGGACGGGCTGAAAACGCTTCCCGTACAGGACATCATCACGGCGCAAAACGGACCGAAAGGCATCTTCGAAGAAATGGTCACGCGCACGCCCAGTAGTAAGAAATGGCTCGAGGGCGGGCTCTACCACGACGACATGCCGTTCGACGTGCCGGCCTTCTGGTTTACGAGTTGGTACGACGTTTCGATTAGCCCCAACCTCGCGCTTTTCAACCACGTGCGCAAGAACGCCACGACCACGGCTATGCAGGACGAGCAGTTCCTCGTCATTGCCCCCACACTGCACTGCGCCTACACGCGGGCGACCGAAAATACCATCGTCGGCGAGCGGTCGGTCGGTGATGCGCGGCTCAATTACCAGGAGCAAATCGAAGCCTTTTTCGCACAACACCTGAAGGGGGAGAAGCAGACGGCGCGGCCGCGGGTGCAGTATTACGTTATGGGAAGCAATGAATGGAAATCCAGCACCGCCTGGCCTCCGCCAGCCGCAAAAATGGAGACCTTCTACCTTTACTCCGACGGTAGCGCAAATACCCTCCATGGAAACGGTCGCCTGAGCAATAAAGCACCGACTAAAGATATGCCCGACAGCTTTGTCTACGACCCCATGAATCCCGTACCCAGCTACGGCGGCAACGTCTGCTGTACTGGTAACGCCGTTAAGGGCGGCGCTTTTGATCAGCGTGTCATGGAAACCCGCAACGACATTCTCGTCTACACCACCGAACCCTTTACTGACGGAGTAGAGATCGCAGGAAGCATAGAAACCACTCTCTACGTAAGCTCCGACGCCAAAGACACCGACTTTACCGTAAAGCTAATCGACGTAGCGCCCGACGGTACCGCCTACAACCTCGACGAAACCATCCAACGCGTCCGTTACCGGGAAGGCTATGATAAGGAGGTCTTCATGGAAAAAGGAGAGGTCTATAAAGTAGAACTAACGCCAATGTCAACGGCCAATTACTTCAAGCCCGGTCACTCCATCCGTATAGAAGTCTCCAGCTCCAACTTCCCCCGCTTCGACCGTAACTTAAATACCGGCGGGCGGAATTATGATGAAAGTAAGAGCGTGGTGGCGCGGAATGAGGTGCACCATTCGGCGGCGTATCCTAGTTCAGTGCGGATTCCGGTGGTGCGGTAAGTATGCAGTAGCCAGACATAAGGATGGAAATCATGGAGTAGCTATGCCTTTGAAAATATCTGTTGAAAGCCAGGTATACGGGGTTTGAGTTGATACACGGTACCGTAAAATAGGGTCAAAGGATGGAAAGCGTATTTTATGGACAATAAGAGTGTACAGTAGATTGTACAATTACTGACCATGGATCATCTTTTCCTTCTGAGGTTTAAAAAAGCCAACTCAACACCACTACCGATACTAAAACAGTTAGCCCCATGATTGCCGTAAGCGGTGTATAACTACGATAAGCATCCGCCACCTCAATCCCCGAAAAGCGCGTAACGACCCAAAAGTAAGAATCATTGGCGTGGCTGATGGTCATTGCTCCGCCGCCGATGGCCAGGGTCATCAGGGCCAGCTCCGTCCCAGATTCAAAGCCGGCTAGTGGGAGCAGCGGGGCGATAACGCCGGAAGCGATTACCAAAGCCCCGGTACTGGAACCCTGCGCCGTCTTCATCAGTGCCGCCACCGCCCAGCCGAGGCAAAGAAGTGCGGTGGGGGAGAGGGCGGCGTCTCCGGCCCAGAGCGCTACGTCGTCAGCCAAAGTAGAGGCTTTGAGGATGGCGCCGAAGGCGCCGCCCAAACCGGTGATGATGAGGATGGGACCGGCCAACGCTAGTCCGTCGCCAATCCAGGCAGCCTTCGTTCCTGAGGCGGGAAGGAGTAGGGCGGGAATACACCCCAGCGTCAGGGCGACGGTAGGATCGCACAACCATAGTATATAGGTCTCGGCGCCGTCACCATCAGTAGCCAGTTTCAGCACGGAGCCGAGGGCGATTAGGAAGATGGGGATGAGCAGGGGCAAAAGGCTCTTAGTAAGCGAGGGTAGGGTAGCGGCGTCTTCTTCCGAAACCGGGGTAGGCAGTATCGCGGTTATCCGGCTACCGAGCCAACCAGCCGCCTTCCAGGTGACGAAGACAACTGGCAGCGCCACCACCGCACCGAGGAGCATGATGGTGCCGACAAATTCTTCGGCGCCCAAGTTCGCAGCAGCGGCCAGTGGACCGGGCGTTGGAGGAATAAGCGTATGGGTAAGGTATAACCCTCCGGCGAGGCTGAGGGCCAACGGAGCAATCTTCCCACCAGCCCGTAACGCTAGGGCCGGTAATAAACCCGCCAGGATTATAAAGCCACTGTCGCAAAAGACCGGAATAGAAATGACGGCCCCAAGCACTACGAGTCGCAGCCCGGGATGACTACCGTTGCCGATTAATAAATCAGCAATCCGCCGCGCGGCCCCCGACCGCTCAAGGCTCACCCCGATGATGCTGCCCAAAACGATCAGTAAACCGACAGCGCCGATGAGACCTCCGAAGCCCTCTTTCAATAAACCGACGACCGCGGGCAAATCAAGACCAATCGCAAGCCCCAGTCCCGCAGCTGCAATCAACAAGCCGAAAAACGGATGCCATTTCAGTCGGCTACTGCTGAAGATGAGAAAAACCACCGCGATGGCGATGGCGAAGAGAAGAGGTAGACCGGAGAGCATGGATGGATATAGGTTGGTTGCAGGACTGTAATGTAAGGTCAATCACAGTCCCGGAGGGCCGCTTAGCGTAACGAGGGGTGGAGCGAGATGGCGATAGCCATCCGCGGAACCCCTCGATAATCACCTTAAAACCGAACACCAACCCGTTCGAAATCGAACAGGTTCAATAAATATTGAAGGTGTAAATGTTTGAATATCAGAGGTAAAAGCTTCTGGCATGATCCTAGCACAATAGTCATTGCCTATCAACCTCCCTGGCGCCTGCGTTCGCGCCGAAAAGTGCCTCAGACGGTAGAAAGGAAGGAAAGTCACCACCGTTTACCGATGAAAACAAGCATTCGTCGAACTGAACAGGCATTCGTCGAACGAATTTTTTCAAACGAGCGGCTTGCCCGACATTTGATTTATCAAAGCACAGGAAGTAAAAAACTTCATAACTAAGTGCAACCATTTACTAAAACGAAAGTCTCTTTTAGCAACCCGTACAAATAACAGATCATGAAACGCTTCTTCCTCACTTCTCTTTACAGCCTTATTATAAGCTGCGCTGTTTTTGCCGTCGGCACGGAGAAGTCGGGCAGCAGCCTCTTCGATCAGTGGATGAGGGACAGCAACACCAACATCGAACTTCACGTAAATTTTGACAGCCTGGAAGCTTACCGTAGGAAGGTAGATTTTATGCCCGCCAAAATTATCCAGGATGGTGTAACGCTCGAACTTGAAGTAGCCGTTCGCGGAAAGTTTCGCCGCAAAGCCTGCGTGATGCCTCCACTAAAACTAAGGTTTGAGAAAGCCGGCCTCCGCGCCGCAGGCCTTAACACCCACAACGACTTCAAACTGGTAACCCACTGTACCCACGGTGAAGCCGGACAGGACGCCCTGCAGCGCGAACAACTCGCTTACGAACTCTACCGCATCATTAACCCCAAAGCCAGTTTTCGCACCCAGCTTCTAACCATCACCTACGTTAATACTGCCGACGGTAGCACCACCACCAGCTACGCCATTCTGATTGAAGATATCGACGAATTAAAAAACCGCATCGACAGCAAGAGCTGCAATGATTGCTACAATATGCCGATCGTTAATATCGATAACGCTGAAGTAGTTACCCTCTTCCAGTACCTGATCGGTAACGTCGATTATGATACCCGAATGATCCGTAACCTGAAACTAGTCAGCTATGAAAACGGTCAGAGTACTTTCATTCCTTACGATTTTGACTACAGCGGCCTTGTAAATGCCACCTACACCAAAGGTATGGAGCACCTCGGCCAGAAAGAGGTAACCGACCGGGTACTCATCTGGAAATTTGCCGACGCTCCTGATTTTGACGAAGCAGCCGACTACCTGCTTAGCCTCAAAGACACCCTTCTTGGTCAGGTAATCAATTTCGACGGCCTGGCCGAGGACAGCAAAAAGGAAATCAGTAAGTACCTGAAGAGCGGCCTGCGCCAGATCAAGAGCGGAGGGTTCGAAATTATCAGTAAGTAAACACGAAAAATATATCACCTTTTACCATTTATATAAATATGTAACTCCTGAATTTTATTTGATTACTAGATTTTTGATGCCGGAACTTCTTTACTGAAGGGCCGGTATTTTTGTGCGGATACTTGTCTTGTCAATAATTTTATCCGACCTACCTTTACCTCATGACTGCTCCACCCGTATTCATTCCGCTTGTACTGATGGCCCTTGCCATTGCTGCGGCATTGTCTATTGGCGGTTTGTTCTTCCTGAAACAATCTGGAGAGCGGCGGGCGAACCGCCTGTACGGTGCTTTGCTCTTGTTGGCGGGGTTTACCCAGTTGCACTTCGCGCTCGACTTTGGCGGCTGGATGGTCAGCGATCCGTGGTTGCGGTACCTGCCGATCTACTTTAGTTTGTGGCTGCCCGTACTGTTGTTCAGTCACGTGAAAATTAGCCTATACCCTTTCTATAAGTTTCGTTGGACGGACGTCAAACACCTTGCGTTGCCGATCGGGCAAACACTGTACTTTCTGATCATCTGGTTGCTACCATCGTTGCGGCACGAAGCTGGCCGGTATTTCTATAACCCATTTTATGGCGGGTTGGAACAGGCCCTTTTTCTAATCGGATGGCCAATTTACGTGCTCTTCAGTGTACTGTACCTCCGCCGTAAACGCGCCTTGCTTAATAAAAGAAGTTTGCCGCGACTGTTGTGGTATTTGCGCAAACTACTGAAAGGGGTGCTGCTGTTCATCCTTGCCTACGCCATCCTTTCCGTCGCCGACGTTCTGGCCTCCAAATACCTACTTACCGATCTGCGGAGCCGGGTGTGGTATGCTGGAGCGCAGGCACTTAGCTTCACCGTGTTGTTACTGTGGCTGTGCGTTTATGGCGGGCAGGTGCTAGTGTGGGGACGGGCGCTGCGGGTGGCGGTTCGGTGGCCTTAAACCAGTCTTTTTTGGGCGCAGTCGCAGGTGCAAAAAAAGGTTTTGATGCCGCTTCGTTCGAGGCTGGCTATATCGTACAACGCTTAATCCCGTAGGGATTGAATCATGGTAGCCCGGGAAGCAGCCGGATGCGACAGCATCGGCGAAGTCCTGGGTTGGCAGATCAGGTAGATTTACGCCCATTCGCCCAAGTCCGCCATGTATAAAAAGCCAGCGTTCCCCAGCAAATTAATAGGCCGAAAAACTCTCGCGTAAGCTCAACGTGCGGCGATTCTGCCTTCATAGATCCGGTGATGGTGGGCATACCATCGTTAATCCACTGCCCGAATTCGGGCACGTAGGTCGTCCACCAGCCGAAGAGCACCAGCGTCGGTAAGAGCGGGACGATGGGCCGTAAGCCACCGAAAAATGCCCGGATGGCGATAAAAGCAACTATGCCGTAAGCCGCAACCCATTTGTTCCAGTCCGGATCATTGAGTTGCCAGTAAGCGCAGAGGGCGAAGAGGGCGGCTACGGCGAGGTGGAGGTACTTCATTGGTTGGTTGGTTGGAACGGCGGTGTTTTGGACAGTTAAGCTCAGGGCAAATTTAGTCATATATCGAGCTCTCCAAAGGAAACCCTACTTTTAACCCGCAGAGTGTGACCTTAGTGCTGCATGAGATGTTCCCCCAACGAACTAACGAACTAACAGACTAACAAATGAGCCAAATAGACCAAGTAAGCCTCAGCCCCAACGGCCCAACACTATCCCGCATAGTTGCCGGAACCATGACCTGGGGCGAATGGGGCGTCGATTACCCCGCACCAAAAATGGCGGAAATGATCGGTCATTGCCTTGATCTCGGCATCACGAGCTTCGACCATGCCGATATCTATGGCCACTACTCTACGGAGGAGACCTTCGGAGCGGCCCTTAACGAACTTGGCTCTAGCGTCCGCGCCCAAATGGAACTCATCTCCAAGTGCGGCATCCGCCTGGATACCAACCGCCGACCCGAAAACCTGCTGAAGAGCTACGACTTGAGCCGCGATTACATCATCGCCTCCGCCGAGCAAAGCCTGAAAAACCTACAGACTGACTACCTCGACCTCTTCCTGCTGCACCGCCCCAGCCCGCTAATGAACCCGGCTGAAATCGCCGAAGCATTCGCCCATCTGGAGCAATCAGGGAAGGTTCGCTCCTTCGGTGTCAGTAATTTCACCCCGAGCCAATTCAATCTCCTCAACCAGTCCGTCACCCTGGTTACCAACCAGGTGGAGTGCCACCCCCTCCATTCTGGCTGCTTCTACGATGGTACCTTCGATCAGCTCCTGGCGGCCAAGGTCAGACCGATGATCTGGAGCCCAATCGGCGGCGCCAATTATTTCAAGGGCGAATCAACAACTGTCTTGCGCCTGCGCGACACGGTGAAAGTATTGGCTAAAAAATACGGTGATGTCGGCGAAGACGTCATTCTGCTAGCCTGGTTGCTGAAGCACCCGGTAGGCGCCATCCCAGTAGTCGGTACCACAAAAAAAGTCCGCCTCGACGCTACCCGCCTCGCGCTCGATCTTCAGCTGGAGATGCAGGATTGGTTTGCTATTTTGGAAGCCGGCGTTGGCCATGAAGTTGCTTAATAATGTAGTCGCTACTGCAAGTGATAGGCGTTACATTGCTACCGCACGAGGAGAACGTCACATGGCTACCGCACGAACGTAGCGAGTATCTCTTCTTTCACGTCTGCCTCGTACGGAGCGTACTACAAAACTACATTACTACACTACTATCTTATGCCATTACTAGTCACCGTAAGAAACCACACCCCAACCCACGGTAAAAACTGCTTCCTAGCCGAAAACGCCACTCTAATCGGTGAAGTCGTTTTGGGCGACGATTGCTCCGTCTGGTACACCGCCGTCGTGCGCGGAGACGTGAACGCCATCATCTGCGGAGACCGTGTCAACATTCAGGACGGGGCCGTCATCCACGGAACCTTCGAGCGCGCAGCCACTACCATCGGCAACGACGTAAGCATCGGCCACCGGGCCATCGTCCACGGCTGCACCATTCATGATTCCGTGCTCATCGGGATGGGCGCGATTGTGATGGATGACGCCGTCGTGGAGTCCAATGTGATCATCGGCGCGGGCGCGGTCGTTCCGGCAAATATGCGCTGCGAAGCCAACTCTGTCTATGCTGGCGTTCCTGCTAAAAAAATCAAGGACCTTGACCCGGCGCAGCGGGAGGATACCATTGAGCGGATCGCAGCGGCTTATTTGAAGTATGCTTCTTGGTTTAAGTAGTAACTTTCACTGACGGAGCAACACCCAGCCGTTTTGCGACGGCTCTCACCACGGTACGAAGCATACACCTTTGCTTTTTGAGGCTAAGCGGGATGGTGCGGTGCGGCTTTGTAATTGTAAGGCTACTATGGCTGGGCCGTTTTGTGATGATTCTCATTTGATGGAGGGGGGGCTTTACCATCCTAAGGCTCTAATCGCCGGTCTATTTTTTTCCAGCTGAGCAGCTTTTATTCTCGAATTCCCAATCTTCATCGCCTCCGTAAACTACCGTGGATGGTCCCGTCGGTATATCAGTGATGGATTGAAACCAATCAAGCTGTTTGAAAAAGTCTTTGCGGAAGGTTTTACCCGACTTTAGTTCTACGGGGTCGAGACTTATACCTCTGTTGATCAGCATATCCACTTCGTATTGCGCGTGGTCTCGCCAAAAATAGAATGGAGGCCGGTACCCTTTGTTGTAATACCCTTTCGCCAACTCATTAAAAATGAAATTCTCGAAAATCGCTCCTTTCTGGTAGTAGGTAGCAAGACTTTCTGCAGACCTTATCCCCAGAAGGGCACAGGCCAGGCCGGTATCTCTAAAGTACAGCTTCGGAGACTTAACCAATCGTTTCTTAAAATTTCTGAAATACGGTTGAACCTGGTAAATTACGTAGGACGTCTCTAGAACGGGTAGCCATGATTCGCATAATGACTGGATATTTACCAACTTGCTTTTTGATTGAAGATTCTATTTCTCTGGAAATTATGCTTCAAATATTGTTAAATCGCGCAAATTGGGTAGTCGACTACGCAATTTGCATGAATTTTATAATTTTAGACTGGAGTACTATCTAACGGAATCGATGATACGTTATCCGGCACCGAGTAGCATCATAGGGACTCAATTCGACGGCAACAGTATCCCTTACCTTAAGGTCTGGAAGTGAACGTCTCATTTTTAAAGAACGAGAAGCACGGCATAATCCAACGTCAGCCACTAATACCTCAAAGGTGTTCTCATTGATAATTTTAAGGATCTCAGCACGATGGATCGGGAAATGCATAGGCGTAAATTTTAAGGCCTAAAAACTCGCGCTCGGAGAGCACATCAGAAGCTCGCTCACGGAATGAGCATCGACCAGCTTAGGCATCCTTGATCATTGATAGAATCTCATTTACCCCAAGCTTACCCGCATTACCAGTGCCACTAAGAATTTGATCCGCCAAATCTCGCTTCTCTTTGTGGAGGGAGATAATCTGTTCTTCAATGGTACCTTCGGAGACGAAGCGGTAGACGGTGACTGGGCGCTGCTGACCGATGCGGTGCGCACGGTCGCTGGCCTGGTCTTCAGCTGCTGGATTCCACCAGGGGTCGAGGTGAAGAACGTAGTCAGCTTCGGTGAGGTTGAGGCCCGTGCCACCAGCCTTCAGGCTGATCAGGAATACGTCGCCCTCGCCGGCCTGGAAGGCGTTGACGGACTCTGTTCGCTTCTTACCGGGCGTGCTTCCATCGAGGTACTGGTAGGAAATATCCTGGCCTTTCACCCAGTTTTCTACGATTTTCAGGTGCTTCACGAACTGGGAAAATATGAGGGCTTTGTGGCCCCCTTCCAAAATTCCGAGGAGGGTTTCGCCAACTAGCTCGAGCTTGGCGCTACCGATCTTTGAGCTTGGCCGGACCAGCCGTGGGTGGCAGGCCGCTTGGCGCAGCTTGGTGAGTTGGGCCAGTACGGTGAAGCGTTTCTGTTGCTCATCGGCGGAGGCAATATCTTTCAGCGCCTGGCGGCGGATGGCTTCGTAGAGCGCCTTTTCTTCTTCGCTGAGATCGACGCTGAGTACGACCTCGGTCTTGGGAGGGAGTTCGGTAAGGACCTGGTCTTTGCGGCGGCGGAGGATGAATGGTTTGACGAGGCTCTTAAGCGTTTCGCGCCGTTCTTCGTTGCCGTCGCGGGCGATGGGGCGGTTGAATTTTTCGTTGAAAGCCGTCTTCCCACCCAGTAGGCCGGGGTTGAGGAAGCGGAACAGGCTCCACAGTTCACCGAGGTGGTTTTCGATCGGCGTACCGGTGGTGGCCAGCTTGAAATCCGCACTCAGGCCCTGCACAATTTTGGCGCGTTTGGTAGCGGTATTTTTGATGGCCTGGGCTTCGTCGAGTACGATGGTCGCCCAATCGATGGCTTGCAGTTCGTCGCCGATAAAGCTCAGCAGGCCGTAGCTTACGAGGGCGAGGTCGCCGGTACCAAGTTGAGGTAAGAGCGCCAGGTCGGAGCGGCTAGCGATCAAGACTGGAATCAGGGCTGGAGCGAAACGTTCGGTCTCCGCCTGCCAGTTTCTGGTGACGGATGCGGGGGCAATAACCAGGGCCGGACCTTTCTTCGCCCGGGCCGTAAGCATGGCTAACGCCTGGATGGTTTTACCCAAACCCATATCATCGGCCAAACAGCCACCAACGCCCCATTCAGCGAGGCGCATCAGCCATTTATAACCTTCTTTCTGGTAATCCCGCAACTCCGCCCGGAAGTTCTTCGGTATGCGGGGACGGATGGCTTCCGCTTTTTTGATTCGTTCCAGGCTCTCCGTCCAGGCGTCGTCGAACTCGAGGTCTTCAAGGCCATTGGCCACTTCTTCAAAGGCGCTGGCGGCTAGGGTTGGCAGCTGAAGTTTCTGCCCTTTTTTGTGCAGCAGGCCTTCCATCTCTAGTACCCGGTCACGGAGCTCATCGGTCAGGGCGACGAATTCACCGTCCTTTAGCTCGATAAACTGGTTCTCGTCGCGGTTGCGCATGTGCTCAAGCAGCATTTCGAGGTCGAGGACGCGTTCTTCGTTGACGGTCAGTTTACCATCCACTTCAAACCAGTCTCTGTTCTTACCCACCTTGATGGCCAGTTCGTTGGAGCTGGCTGTACCGACAATCTTCAGCTTCTCCCCCTTCGGATGCTCAATGGAAATGAGTTGCTCCTGCACCAGCGCGCGGAGTTCCAGCAGAATGCGCAGCGCGGTCTGGGTATCTTCGATAACGTACTCGTAGTCGCTACCCTCAACACTATTGAGAATGGGGCAAGCTTCTAGCGTAGCGGCGATTTCGACGGTCTCTTCTTTTAGGTCGCGGATGAGGAGCTTGCGGCCTTCTTCCAGCACAATGACGGTGCGGGGCAACCCATCACCCGGCTTAAAGTAGGTGGGCTCTTCGGGGATAGGCTTAACGTAAACGGCTACCTGGTACCCCTCGCCGTAGGGCAGCAGGTGGATGCAGGGCATCGAGCTTCCTTGAACCTGCTCCATGTCTTCATCGATGAGGTCGAAGGTCGACTGTACACTTACGGTAGGGCGGATGTCTTTCACCATTGCTTCTACCCGGTCGCGCTGCGCGTTCGGTACCTCGATGCCGTGGCCGATGGCCCAAGCGATTTTGCCCTGTTCTTCACTGAGGTGGTAGATGCGGTAGCGGGTTGGGGTTTCTTTGCGCCAGACGTAGCCGTGGGCTTCCACCGGCGGATCGAACTTCATAAGTAGTCCGTTAGGCGTATCGGTGATTTGTAGTTCGGGCTTGGCGCGGATGAGATCTATGGGGATGCGCTTTTTATCATCCAGGTAGATCTGTGGATGATCGGCGATCTCGTGGAGCATCCGACCGAAGTCAACGAAGAGACTGTCGTCGTTATAAACTATAGAGCTACTGAGCCGGCGTCCGTCGATGGTTTGTAGCGCACTCACGGCTCTGGCGTCCGCAGCGTCCATGGTGTCAATACTCTTTGGCGTGATGAGTTCGTACCACTTTAGTTTACGGCCCTTACTCCATCCACTTTTTCCTAGCTTTTGCTCTTTGCAGAAAATTTCTTCGTTTTCAAAGTCGACGATCCAGATGGTTCTGAACTGCGGAGCGGCCTTTTCTGCGTATTGGCCTTGTCCGCCTTTGCTTTGAGCGAGGAGGCGTAGTGCATATTCCCAGGGTTCTTTTATCGGCAGGAGGCTTTGCAGGAAAACCCTTCCCTGCACCTGCGTTCCCGCCTCTTCCTTCCACGCTTTTGCTTTTTGATGATGAGGAAAGATGGTGGCCAGGGAATTTAGTATTTCGACCTTGACCCACGGAATGGCATCGTATTGCTCATTTTCCAGATTAGAGAATAAAGTGGCGAGGTCTTTCTGGCGGGGCTTGATGCCGGTCCAGGCCAGGCACCAAAGGGCCATCATCCACTCGAGGGGGTGCTTCGGGCCGGTCTTGAGCTGCATGTCGAGCAGCTGCTCTCCGGCCGCTACCTGTCCGGTCTGAATGCGCACGTAGGCAAGAAAACAATTGATCAACAGCGGGTAACTACTTTCCTGGAACCGTGAAGCCCGGTCTTGAAGAGCTTTCTCGTTGATCTGACCAGAGCCGTAAGCGCGGGCAAGCGCGATGGTGTCTACAATTGACGCTTCCCGCCCTGGAAGGGGCAAGCTGGCGAAAGCTGCATCCGCCGCTGTTTCGTCTCCGTTGAGTAGGTGGGCTATGGCCTGCAGGCCGGGGTCAAAACTAAAATCTTCCGGAAAGTTATTGTAGTAGTGCATCCCCAGCATAGCGACCGAGCGGGTGTCTTCACTGTACTCATTGGCGTCGTCTGCCCGGTTGAGTAGTTTTATGAGGGGCAACAGGCGGGCGGGAGTTTCTGGAGTCCAGTAAGCAAAATTATTCTGCTGGCTATTGAAATGGAGCCACTGAAAATAGCCGGTACGCTCCTTCCAGAAAGGCCAATCCAGTACACTAAGGAGCTTGTCTACTTCCCGCTTTGTCATCCGCTGGGTGTCTTCGTAGTAGCGTCGCGCGTCGGTTAGTAAACTGTAGAGCCTCACAAAATCTCGTTCCTTATTAAGGAGTACTTTATGGAGGATGCGAAGCCCGATGTCGTCGTATCGGACGTGCCAACTGTGTCCCTGGCTACCGTCGGTGGGGAATTTCTTGACTTTTGTAATGCCTGTAATAATGGCTTCTAGTTCTTCTGGCCGCAGGGCATCGGACGAGAAAAAAAGTGGGACGCGCCACTTATCGTCCACGGCTAGGCTGCGGTAAGTCTGGTAGGCAAAGCCGCTACGCTCCAGCCTGCCGGTTATCTTGGTGATGCCTGCGCGCGACCACCGCCCGAGGGTGGAACAGTAATCATTGGCTATTCGTAGAATATGCTCAAGATCAGAAATATCTGACGAATTCCCGCTAAGCATTACGGCCACGAGGAGTACTAACTCTTCCCGCGATTGCGTGAGAATTGTCTTTTTTGAGCTTGTGTGTCCGGAGATGGGAAGAGAGGGTGTCATTTTGGAAGAGGAAAGAGGGCTTAAAGCGCTAAGATAAGGAACAGATCTTTTAAAGTAGTGCCTGTACCCGTTCGACGCAACCTACCATGACGAAGTCATCAAAAGCCATAAAGTCGAGATCGAACAGCATCTCCGCTTTACCCTTTTTTAGGAAAGCGGTTCCTTTAGTGGTCTTAGCGGTGAATGGCCCGAAGTCTACGAAAAGGTGGTCCTTAAAATCAAGTTGTCTGCGGCCAAATGCTTTATACATGGCTTCTTTAGCCGACCAGATCAGGTGTAATTGCAATAACTCGAACTCGGGCGTAAGCTGAATTCGCTCACCTAGCCCAACGAATTTACCGGTGATGCGGCGGATGCGGGGTACGATGCGCTGAACGTCAATTCCACACGGATTGGGATGAGCAATTGCCGCCGCATAGTTCTCGGTATGACTAATGGAGACGTGGAAAATAGAATCGCGGAGGTGCGGCTTTCCTGCATCATCTTTAAAGAGCTCTCCACGCTTAGATCGACCGCTCATATGATGAAGGAGTATGCGGGCGGCAAGAAATTCGCGCCGACGGTCCTTTCCTTTAATGCGCTCAATTGCTTCAGTTTCAATGGGGGAGAGACTAATGTTTTCCCGAAGCCATTCCTCAGTTTCGGTAATGTGCCAGAGCCCACATTTGCCGGGGGCATGAAAGTCTTCGTGGAGGAGAACTGGCAAGTGCGATAGTGTTGAGTGGAGAATAATTTGTAGCGTCGGGAGTTCCCTGATTAATCGTTTGGAGGCTTATAAGTAAACAGGTTTTATGGGGAGGGAAGCCTCTAGAACAGGAGATTATTTCTCGGCCACTAAATCCTTAGACGCGCCATCATGTCAACATAAACATAAAGTACCAGGGCTAGAAAACCCAACACTATTCCCGCAATAATAATCTGGAGAACGGGTGTAAAAGTTGGGATGATGTAGCCCAAACTAAAAAAGGCTAGGGCAAAAAAAGCGTATTTCATATCAATCCGGGTGGTGAACGGCATGGGCCGCCGGGGTGAGTTCTATCGTGAAAGTAAAGTTGTTCGTTACAACGGAAACGGGTATTATATGTTCGCAAATAGTATGCTTACCCGAACCGAAGAACGAACCGGCCATAACGCCGCTATTTATGCCCTGCGCCTCGCGCCCAACGGCTTTTATTCTGCTGCTGCCGACGGCCTGTTAGTGCACTGGCATAAGGATGATGTAAACTTCGGCCGTGCCGTCGCCAATGTCGAGGGTGGTAAATTTCTGGGCTTCGACACCCTCGAGGACGGCGGCCTCGTAGCCGGAGCCCTGGATGGCGGCGTGCACTGGCTTTATCCCGACGAACCAGAACGTAACCTTCACGTAGCCCAGCACACGAGGGGCGTTTTTGCCGTGCTGAGGGTGGGGGAGGAGGTCTTTACTGCCGGTGGTGATGGCGTGCTGACAAAATGGGGCGCCAAGACCGGACGGACGATAGAGAGCCTGCCGGTAAGCGGGAACTCATTGCGGTGCATCGCTAATTATCCGGACAACCCGACCCTTGCTATTGGTGCAAGTGACGGTATGGTTTACACGGTTAATGGAGATGAAATGAGCCTAACCGGCAAGTGCGCGGGCAACCCCCCATCTACCTTTTGTGTAGCATTTCAACCGGGTATAGGTTGGCCTCGCATGATCTTCGGAGGAAGAGACACGCGGCTGAATTCTTTCGATGTAGCCTTTGTCAAAAGTCCGGAGTTTACTCCAATCGATGCCCACAACTCCACTATAAATGACCTCGCCTTTTCTCCCAACGGCAAATATCTCGCCACCGCCAGCCGTGATAAAACCGTTAAACTCTGGGACGCCTACACCTGGGAACTCCTCAAAGTTTGTGAGGTAGTTCGCGATCGGGGCCACGTAAATTCCGTCAACTGCCTCCTTTGGCTGGATGATACTACGCTGATTACTGCTGGAGATGACCGGCGGATTCTTACCTGGAAGCTAGAAGGTTAGACGCTTTGCTTTTAGACGCTTCGCTTTTAGACGCTTTGCTTTTAGACGCTT
>JAPKCQ010000064.1 GCA_026421165.1 Lewinella sp.
CGACCGGCAACATACTCGGTGTCTGGATGCTGTTTGCCATGCTTGTCCAGGTTGTCACACGGGCGCTTTTCTCCGGCATTGACAACTTTAAGCTTGATGGTACCGTCACTTACTTCTCGTGTTTCAAATTCATTGTCCGGTACATAGCATTGAGTTTCATTGTTTACCCAAATTCGTTGGTCCTGCCAGTTTTTGGGGTCAAACGTATCGAATTCATCCAAAAAATCCACCTCCCACGCAGTTGTGGCGCCTGCCTCGGTATTGGCCTCGGTCTCGGTTTTTTTATTTGTGTCTGTGAAACTCAAGACCAACTGTAGAAATACGAGTGCGGGAATAAATAGAAGATATTTCATATTGTGTAGTTTTTGTAAAGTATTGGCTATTGAATAATGAGCGTTTGCATGGCGTGAGGTGGAATTTTCACTTCCGCTGTTTCTGATTCGACGTACAACGTATAAGTGATCTCCAGATCGCTTTGATTCATGACCACGGTGGCCATCGTACCGTCTTCGTTGATAAATGACGTGCTTAGTAAGTGACTTCTGCTGCTTACGGTACTAACCCGTTTGGCGTTCGGTCGTACGAACTTCGAAAAATGGCCGATGTAATAATAAGAGGGTGTGTAAATCAATTCGCCGGAATCAGTATCGGCATGAACGGGCGCAAAACAAAAGTTGCCAACGTGGTTCGGCCCTCCATTTTGATCTAATAAAATATTCCAGTCGGTCCACCCTACCGTGCCTTTATTGAAATCATTGATCATTGAACGGCCATACCTTTCCGCATTGGGCCAAAATTGATACTTTTCAGCAGAAAACCGCTCGTTACATCCTTCCGTAAACAAAAGGTTTTTTGTGGGGTACGACTCATTAACACTGCCTATGTTATCGAACATAGGGTCACCGCCAGCCCAATTCTCATACCAATGAAAACCAATTCCCCAGGCATATTTAGCTGCTTCCGGATCATCAAAAATAGTATTGGCCCGATTATTGATCAAGTCTCGGTTGTGGTCCCAAACCACAATCTTTTTATCCCCTAAACCTTCTTCTTCCATGGTTGGACCCAGATGATTCTTAAGGAAGTCTCTTTCCTCTTCTGCCGTATAGATGCAAGACTCCCATCTTTGAACAGCCATTGGTTCGTTCTGAATGGTTAGGCCCCAAATAGGCATGCCTTCGCTTTCGTAGGCCTTAACAAATTTTGCATAATAAAGAGCCCACGACTCGTAATATTCTGGCAGTAATTTACCACCCTGCAGCATATCGTTGTTACTTTTCATGAACGCCGGAGGACTCCAAGGGCTCGCATAAAGCAGGAGTTCTCCTCCAGCTGCATCAATAGCCCGTTTGATCATTGGAATTCGATATTCACGGTCATGATCAATATTAAAGGATTTCAACCCTTTGTCATCATCAGTAACGTAGGTAAAACTTTCACTACTGAAGTCACAACTATGAATGCTTGTTCTGGTCAGCGAATAACCTATGCCTTCCGCTGGATCGTAATAGGCCTTTAAAAATTCTTCTTGTTTTTCTTCCGGTAGCTTAGCAAATACCTCTGCCGACGCATCCGAGATGGCCCCGCCAATGCCCAAAAAGGTTTGGAAAGTTTTGTTGGGGTTGACAAAAATAGAAATTTCAGATTCTAGTGGTTGCTGCGCGGTGCTAAATTCCTTGGTGCCGGTACTACTTAACCTGAGGTCCGTATTACTTGCAGTTGTGAATATGGAGACCTCCTTGCCTACCGTGGAAAACGAAGAGGCTGCTTCCACTTGAAGTGCTTCCGTTACGAGAGGCGCTCCATTTTTTTGGCCGCATCCGTAAATTAATAGGGAGAGCATTAATAGGATAGAAACTTGTTTCATGGTTTTGATTTTAATGCGTTATTGTTAATAGCAGAGGATTAGCAAGGTGTTCCACACCAGGTCCTCATAACAGAGATGCGTTCCCCTGCTCTCTATCCCCTACCCTGCACCAGCGGCCGCGCCAAATTGACCTTAAAATTCTACTCCTAAAGAGAAGCTGGGCGCGGTCGCAGGTGCAATGGGAAGGTAGTAGAAGCAAGGTTAGAATGTTTGCTACTTCTTGACCAACTTAGCAGAATAAGTTTGTCCATCCGCTAACCGTAACACCAGCAAATAAATCCCGGCTGGCCGGCCAGCAAGAGAAATAGTTTCCTGTACGCCCGCCCTACCCCGGAATGTCTGAGAAAGTACTTCCTGCCCGGTAAGGGTATATACTTTCAAGTGAATATCCTGCGGCTGTTCCACTTCGATCGGCAGGTTAAACACCTCAGAGGAGGGATTTGGAAACACCCTGATCTCCGTGAATATATTCCCCAGGGAAAAGGCCGAATTAGGGAGTAGCGAGAACTCCATCCAGTTCAGGTTAAAGGGAGACTCCGTGATCAGGACGCGCATTGTATAACGGCCGGTGGCCAGCTGGACGTCTTCGCTAGAGGTCGTCGCCCAGTCCTGCCAATCGCCCGTATTGACGAAGGTGGGAGAGTTGATGACCAGTACGTTTCCTTCCGAATCGATCAGTTGTACGTCGATTTGTCCACGACCGAACAGCGCGGCGGTCCGGTAGTCGATCCGATACGTTCCGTCGGTGGTTACGTTCACTTCATAGTCCAGGTAATCACCGGCGTCAAGAAAGCCAATGTTCTGGCCGCCACCAACATCGTTAGCATCCTCCAGGGAGGTACCAATCTGGAAGTCAAAATCTTCGGCCTCTACCCTACCCGGTAGCTGGTGCACAAAACTTAGCGTATTTTTCACGTCCTCAAGGGTGAAGTTGTTCAGGCTTGTTCCGTCCACTGCTTTAACCTGATCGCCAGCGTAAGAAATCTTTATAGTTTCGGTGGATTTGAGTATATAATCAACGTTAAATTTGATTATTCTCGAATTCTCGGGTGAGACACTTACTCCGGTGATGGGAATGGCGTTTCCATCAACGGTAATCTCAAAGTCGGCCGGTGAAGTGGGAAGTGTTGCTTCCATAAATTTATTAGTATTCATCTGAATACTGTACTCGTCTATCGTTATGGCGGACATAAAGTCGGTGGCGACCGAAGTACCTTCGGTACCCGTTGCAATGAAGTTAAAACTGCCCAGGTTGTACCCCGCTTGATCTGCGTAGAACCTCAGCTTCTTATCATTAGCGCTCAAAATGACGTCAGGAATTGTTACCGTTTGCCAGTTCTGCCAACCGCCAGTTGGTGGGGCAAATGTAGATGGCGTAACCTGCGCACCATCCATCGAGAGATGGAAGCGTCCACCGGAACCACCAGAAGCTACCCTTACCTCGATGTCGTACACACCGCTTTCCGTTACTTCAACTTCGTACTGCATCCACTCATCGGAATCGATCCAGCCAACGTTCAGGCCGTTGGTATTAACGGTGTCTGAAGTTCGCTCCAGGTCGACTGCGTCGTTGCGGTAAATCCAGCCGTTGTTCCAGGCGTTGTAGTTGCCGGTAGAAACTGAGTAATTGGCTACATCAACGTCATAATAAGCTTGTCCAACTACGCCCATATCGAAGTCAGAGGGGTACACGACACCCGGAATTTTCTGGGTACTGAAAGGAATGGTTTCGTCGGAGTAGGCTTGGCGGAACATAGCATCAATCACATCTTTTTGAAACCTGCAATTTTCTACCATCAGGCCTTCTTCGGCTAACTGCATTAAAGCAGCGCGCCCAAATTCCGCCGTAGGGCGGGGTCCGTTGCCGCTCCAATAATCCAGCAAAGTCTGGTATTCTGGTGTTTTTTCGATGGATAGCGGACCCGAAATGCTCTCGATCTTTTTCATTGGCCACCAGGCCCAGCCCATATCGAGGTCTTCATACAGACGAACCGCGTCGCGGAACCAGACATTAGAATTCTCTCCTGTCTCTCCGAGGTAAAGCGGCACGTTGTAGGTGTTGCGAAGGTCGATCACCCACTGCATCGTCGCCTCGTCGTTGGTGGACCAGTATTTATGGGGAGAATAAACGATTTCATCGTCCCATGGTGGCGTAAGGCCAGTGAAGTCGTTGGCAAACCAGTTTCCTTCAATGAAAATGATGTGCCTTTGGTCTACGGCACGAATAGCATCCGTTGCCTGGCCGTAAACCTCCCGCAAAAGCGTACCACCGGGCAAGTCCCAGTTCACTTCGTTGAGCAGGTCGTAGCCGGCTACCCACTGTTCTTCGGCGTAGCGTTCGGCGATTTTACCCCAAAATGCTACCATTTTATCCCGGTTATCCTGGCTTTCCCAAAGGGAGGGTTTGGAATCGTCGTAGTCCGAGATCGCAGCATCCATTCCCTGCCCGCCGGGCGCGGCGTGCAGGTCTAAAACAACGTACATCTCGTTCTGCTTGCACCAGGAGATAATGCTATCCGTAAGGATAAAGCCTTTATCCAGCCAGGTGTGCTCCCCCGCTACCGGTTCGTCCTCGATGGGTAAGGTGTAAAGGTTATAGTGCATCGGTAGGCGCACGGAATTGAAGCCCCAGGACTTGAGCGAATCGATGTCTACTTTTCTGACGTGGTTCGTTAGCCAGGCGTCGTAGAATTCTTCCGTGCTGGCTTCTCCGATTAAGTCCTCGATGGTTGCCCGAATCTTGTGCTGCGGGTTCGCGAAGCCGGCGGTTTGTAGCATGTAACCTTCCTGCACCATCCAGCCACCCAGGCCCATCCCACGGAGAAGGACGGTATCCTGGTTTTCGTTGACGATGGCTTTTCCACTGGTACTCAGGAAATGCTGTGCGCTGGTGGGAGTAGTAAGCAGCATTAAGGTGCTTACTAGGAATAGTGTGATGCTTTGGGCTTTCATGATGGTTTTACTTTTGTTATTTATACGGCGTTTCTAAGTCGTAGCGCAGCTAAAACGTCGTCCAGTAAGGGCGACCGCAAAGGATCGCCCCTACTGGCCTCGCTTGGGGAAGGCTGCGCTCGGCTTAGCAAGCGCAAAATCACCTCATGTGACCGACGGTTATATAGACTGAGCGCTGGTTCTCGGCCAGTGCAACTCTACCTGCTGACCACAAACTTTTTAGTCAGGTAGCTTCCTTCCGTTGCTACACTAAACAAGTATAAGCCGGGAGGATAATTCGAAGTGTCTAGGCGGTAATTGTACTGATAAGCGGCATCCACCGTCTGTACGACCTGGCCGGCAGCGTTCACAATAAGGATTTGTTTTTCCTTACCATCAACATGGTTTCCGAATACGATTTCCGCGAAATCATTTACCACCGTTGGCCGCAGGGTAAACAAGTTTTCGTCTACTGATAATCCCCGTACGCTCGAAGGAGTGCAGCTGCCGTCGCTGGCACAATTACCAAAGCATGCTTTGACGATGGTGTCGGACATAACGGGAGACAGGAAGCGATCGTTGAACGAAGCGGGGTCGCCACATTCTAAGCCTTCCAGGTCTTCTTTACAGCTATAATCACCACAGTTGCCATTGGTGAACGTGTAGTAGCTAGCGAAGCCTTGAGGTTTTCTAACCGTGATCGTGTAGACCCCGTCTCCGTCCGGATCGATCATTGGGTTGTCTCCAGGGTTTCCAAAATTGCTTCCGCCGGCAAGGAAGATTCCTCCCGCGTCCACCATAATGGTTTCGGTGTTCAGCTCGAAGGTGATATCGATAGAGTCCGTAACGATGGTACAGGAACCGTCGGCGTCACAGGTGCCGAAACAAGCTCTGATGATGGTATCGGACATAACGGGAGGTAGGAAGCGGTCGTTGAAGTTCGCGGGATCGCTACACGCAAGACCGGCAATGTTTTCCTTACAGCCATAATCACCGCAGTTTCCGTTCAGAAACGTGTAGAAGGTCGAGAATCCAGCATCCTGCTGAAAGGTACCGGTGTAGATGCCGTCACCGTCCGGATCCAATAACTCATTGTCACCTGGGTTGCCGAAGCAGCAGCCTCCGGCAACGAATATTCCTCCGGGATCAATTGTACCGCTTATGGTAGCGGTATTTAATTCAATAGTGATGTTTACCTGCGCGGTCAAAGGAGAAAGCGCGAAAAGCATAAAGGCGAAAAGTATAAATTTATTCATAATTCGATTGTTTAATATTGTTGATTATCTACATTCTGTTGGCTAATTGCCATGTAGGAGTGAGTAAGGTTAGTAAATTATTGAATGGGCGTTCCTATAGTGGGCGTACGGAAATGTTATCCACCGTAACGCCGGTCTCTCCGTAATCAGCTCCACCTCCTCTGATCACCAGATAAGTGGTTGTTGCCGCTGGGAACTCAAAAGTTCCACCCCCGCCAACGCAACTGATGGCCGTAAATTGGGCATCGAAGGGGTCGCTGCCACAACCATCCCAGGTGTTCAGGCCCAGACGAATGCCACCATCGGTGTAATCCACTCCCGCCATTGGGACGGTGGTACCAACGTAGACTTCGAACCAACAGTCCGTCAATCCGCTTCCTACCACATCCATATTGATCTGATATTCCTGGTTTGCTTCCACTTCCATCGCCTGGTAGATGCCTACGTGGCCGAAACCTCCTCCCGTCCAGGTGGCGGCACCGTCTTGAAAGGCGACATCGACTCCGCCTGATATGGGAAGTACGGTCCAGGAATCATCCCCCTCCATCCCACCGTTCTCGACCAAGTTAGGACCAACGATGTCGTTCTCAATAGAAATTGTCTGTACCGCTTCGGCCGTTCCTCCTTCCGTGAATACTTTGAAGCGAACATCGTACTCTCCAGCCAGGAAATAGAGCTTGGTAACGTCTGTCCCTTCCCCGGCGGTGTTGTCGCCAAAACTCCAATGGGTGTACCAGGTATCGATATTAGGTGCAGCCGTGAAGATCACTTCGTTCGGATTGTCAGGATTTAAAGTATAAGTGAAGACTGCGCTCTCCGCACTGGGTGGCAATAGTACCATATCCTCTTCCTTGGTGCAGGCCGTGAAAATGAAGAGTACTGTGAATAAGAACGGTATTAGTGAAAGTTTACTTTTATTAATCATCTTGTTGAAAATTAAATTGTTGATCGATTTGAAGCCTAGCGTCCGTTCCTTAATACCCAGGATTTTCCAATAATCTCGGATTATTGTTCACCCTACCCTGTCCGATAGGAAGGTAATATTGGGAAGGTAAGAATTTCATTGCTTGCGACTCCGGGAAGATCGTCTCGTAGGTGAAGGTCTCCGCACCAAAATTATCGATCTTGCGAAGAGACCGGATACCTTCCACGCGGATGTTCAGGGCATCTTCGGCTATTCTCCACCTCCGGACGTCCCAGTAGCGCTGGTCTTCAAAAGCCAGTTCGATTTTTCGTTCGTTGCGGATCCTATCCCGCAGGGCCAAGCCGCTGTAGGGCTCAAGACGGAGATGTTGGGTTAGCCCGGCCCGGGTACGAATTGGTTCGATGTAATCCCGCGCAGCAGCCTCCATCCCAAGTTCAATCGCCGCCTCGGCCGCGTTCAGGTAGACTTCAGCAAAGCGGAAGAGAATACAGTCCTGCCCGGAGTAGTACTGCTGGATCAACAGCGGCGCAGAGCCGTCGTTAAGGTATTTACGAAGGTAGACTCCAGTTTTAGTAGCATCAGGGTGCACGCCCATTCCGTCTTTGCCAATTCCGGTATCCGTATTGGTATCAATCTCTCCACCTCTTTCGGTGCCGTACCAGGTTTCTATGCCTGACCCCTGGAAAAGGTCGTTGTTGGTCAACAGGGTGCCTTTGAATCTGGGGTCCCGATTTTCAAACGGACTGGCCGGATCGTAGCCAGAGCCGTCTTCAGCTGGCAGCAAACCGGTACTCAGGACTTCGTAGCTGTCCATCAACTGCTTCGTCGGAGACATACTTGATCCCCAATCCACCCGGTAGCTGTACGGCGTATTGCGCAGGTCGTAGGAATGTCCCTTCTCGAAGGGAAGCCAGACCTTTACAAAAATGGCTTCGTCAGCCGTTTCATCGACAAACAGGCGGTAATAATTCTCTGCAGGGTCTGGGTAGTTATTGAACAGGGAGTAGCCTCCATTTTCAATAATGTCCTGGGAAGCCAGTAAAGATTGTTCGTAGTAGGCATCAGCGTCTGAAGCAGGTATGCCCACTAAGCCGTCCAGTTGTACGCTGCCGTACTTCGCGATACTTCCAGCGTACAGTGCTGCTCTGGATTCTAGTGCTTTGGCTGCCCATTTACCCGCCCGGCCTTTCTGACTTCTCCAACGGTCAGGAAGCAACTCGAAGGCCATCCGGGTATCTTCCAATGCCTGCTCGTATACTTCCTGCTCGGTGTTCCGGCTTGGGAAGTATTCATCATCAGGAGTGGTGTTGGGGTCTTGTGCTTCCAGAATGATGGGTACGCCGCCATAGCGTTTGGCCATAGTAAAGTAGCTAAAGGCCCGCATGAAACGGAGCTCACCCAGCCGGTTGTCACGTTCTTCCGTTGTCAGTACATCTTCTCCCAGCACTTCAATGTTGGCGAGTGCGTAGTTAATCTTCCACAGGTTGCCGTACCCCCAGTAGTCTAGAGGCCAGTAATTCGTATTGGTCCCCCAGTTTCCTGGCCGGAAAGTATTGGTGGATGCCGTCCATGAGTACGTGCTCATGGCATTGTCCGATAGTGTTTCCCGAAAGGCGCCGAAGCCGGCGCCGTCGAAGTCCTTTAGGTAATCCCAGGGCATGTTGTCATAGATCTTGAATAAGTAAGTATCCATGAGGTCGCGGTCGCTCCAAACGTCGCTTTCGGTAATTCGATCCAACGGGGGTTCGTTCAGAAATTCGTCGTCACAAGAGACCAGCGTAAAGACGAGTAGTACTAGTAGCCAGGTGTATTGTTTCATCTTAATTTAGGTTTAAAGGGTCAGGTTGATGCCAAAGGTGAAAGACTTGGTTTGTGGGTAGTACCAGCCGGTACTCGATTGCATCTGTGGGTCGAATTCTTCGTCGTAGGTCTTCAGTACAAAGAGGTTGTAGGCCGTGACGAACAGGCGAGCCTCCTGAAAGCCCACCAGCTTATTGATCGAACCCGGGATGGTGTAACTCAGGTTGATATTTTTGACCCGCAGGTGCTTTCCATCTCTCTTCCAGAAATCCGAGTAGCGGTAATTATTGTCGTTGAAGCCACCATCACTAATGCGTGGGTAACTGGCCCCGGTATTCTCTGGAGTCCAATAATCAAGCTGGTAGGTGTAGCCATTGAAGCCGTTCCGGAGCGGGCTTTGCGCCTCTCCGCCTAGATAAATATCGTAGCCGGCCGCCCCCGTTAACAAGATGGACGCGCTGAAATTCTTGTAGCTGGCCCCCAGGTTTAGCGAATAGTTGATCGCCGGCTTGTCTCCATTTCCAAATACCTTTTGGTCCTGGACGTCGATGATGTCGTCCCCGTTCAGGTCAACATACCTTACGTCACCTGGCTGCAGGCTTGAATTTCCGTTATTGTCCTGGATTGGGCTTTGCTCAATGTCTTCCTGGGTCTGGAACAAACCGTCGGAAATGTAGCCCCTTCGGAGGTTGGTGAACCCTCCGGTGACCGTAAGGTTCTGCCGCATGAAATCGTCGGAAATGACGGCCTCATCGATGAACTCTGCTGTTTCCCGCGAGCGGGAGAAATTTAAGCCCGCATTCAGGGTCAAGTCTCTGTTAACCTTTTTATTGTACCCTACCGCAACCTCAAAGCCTTCGTTGGAGAAGCTGTACAGGTTTTGGGCCGCCAGACCGACACCCAGGGTGCTCGGGACGCTTCCGGAGGCAAAGGCCAGTACGTCGTCCCGGTTGCGGATGAAGTAGTCGAAAGAGACGGTCAGGTCGCGGTTAAAAAAGGAAGCATCCACTCCTACGTCGTAGGTGACGATGGTTTCCCACGTGAGGTCCAGGTTAGCCAACGAGGTATTATCAATGGTAGGGATAGCCGTTTCATTGATGGCAAAGAAGCTGTTGTAGGTGAAGCCGGACAACCACTGGTAAGCAGCCGTTCCGTCGTTTCCAGCCGTTCCGACCGACCCCCGTAGTTTGAGGTTGGAGACCACCTTCGACAATGGTTTGAAGAACGATTCTTCCGAGATGCGCCAACCGGCGGAGACGGAGGGGAAGAAGCCCCATTCTCTTCCCGGCGCAAAGCGGGAGGAGCCATCGTAGCGGAAAGAAGATTCCAGGAAGTACTTTGCTTTCCAGTCATAGCTCAGGCGACCAACCAAGCCCAGGCGGTTCTGGCGGAACTCTCCACCGTTCGCGTCCCGGTTCTCATTGGAACCGGCAAAAAGCTGGTCGATTAAATCGGATTGGAAATCCTGGCGTCGCCCCAGGAAGTTCTGTCCGCTACTTTTTTGTAGCTCTCCCAGCACAAGAACGTTGAGGCTGTGATCGCCGAAGATCCGATCGTAGTTTACTGATTCCTGAAGTACGTAATTGTTACTAAAGTTGGTGGCCTGCGTCAGGACTGTTTCGCTGAATGACCCCTCCGGGCTGGCGATAAACTCATTGTACTCCCCCGTCTGTCGGTTCAAGGTGTACAGCTCGTAACTTTTGCCCCAGGTCTTGGAATAGTTGGTGTTGTACACCAAAGAGGCGTAGGACTTAAAGCTTAAGCCCCTGACTTGTTTCACATCCCATTTTAAGGAGAGCTTTGTGTCGAGGTTGTTATTGTTGGCGCGGTAGTAGCCGGCGTTGAAGTCCCGTATGCCTTCCAGAATATGGTTCGGACTGAAGCTCGGCCGTGCGGGTGTCCCGTCTGGGTAATAGGCCAAATTAGTGGGGAGCGCCCGGCTCAGTTCCCGAAAGATATTGTAGGCGGAGTAGCCGGGTGCTTCGTTGTTCCGCCGGCGTCCGGCGAGGTTAAATTGGAGGTTCAGGTCGTCCGTAATGTCCGCATCAATGTTGGCCCGCAGGTTGTACTGCTGGTAGCTCAGAACATCCTCGGTGTAGTTGGATCCCTGGTCCAGGAAGCCCGCTGACATGAAATACCTGACTTTATCATTACCACCACTCAGGTTCAGGTTGTGGCGCTGCTGGAAGCCCTGGTCTTTGAACATCAAGGACTTCCAGTCCTCATTCGGGAAATTGACCGGATCGGTACCGTTGCGGTACAGTTCGATCTGTTCTTCGGTATAGAATGGTGTTTGCCCGTCGTTGGACAAGCCTTCATTCAGTACCGTTGCGTACTGAACGGAATTAAGGAAGTCCGGATAATCCGTAAATGACGTGGAGGTGAACTGATTGCTGTAGTTGAGCTCCGGCTTACCCTTTGTTCCCTTTCTCGTGGTGACCAGTACCACACCGTTACCGCCCTGGACCCCGTAAACGGAGGCGGCAGCAGCGTCTTTCAGAACGGAAATGCTCTCTATCTCATTCGGGTCCAACTCATCGATGTTACCAGGGGAACCGTCCACGATGACCAGCGCGTTTCCGAAATTCCTGACCTCGAAGGAAGAGGAACTAAAACCAGGTTCTCCGCTACCCTGCCGCACGAACAGGCCAGCGGCCAATCCTTCCAGGGCATTACTGATGTTCGCTACGGGCAGCTTCTTCAGCACCTCCTCATCCACCACAGAAACCGCAGAAGTGAGCTTGGTTTTCGACTGGCTACCGTAGCCAACAACGATCACTTCGTCTAGTAGCTTGCCTGCGGACAAGGCGATATCAATAATCTTCCGACTGCTAATTTTGATTGTCTGAGAGCCATATCCCGTGTAAGAGAACTGGAGGGCCGTCGCGTTTTCTTCCACCGTCAGGGTATACTTGCCTTCAAAGTCGGTAACGGTACCAGAACCGGTTCCCTCCACCATAATGCTGGCACCAGGAAGTGTTTCTCCCGTTGCATCGTCGGTTACCGTTCCACTGAGTACGGCTTGCGCGTAAAGGGAATGGGTACACAACAATAAGGATAACCCGAGTAATAAGGGACGGAAGAATAATAGGGCTTTTCTAGCCGGTGTAAGTTTCATTAGAAGCATGATCGTTATTTCAATAGCCTAAATGTCAACATGTCTTGTCCACGTCAAGCAATTACACCCTACGACAATACTACGACACCCCATTATTTGATTGATAAACAGCTTTTTTACCCAATAAAAGCAATGTTTTAACAAAAGGTGTTTAGCCTTTTTTTATCTGATGTATTCTTTGCTGACGCAGTCGTAAACGTTCATCGGCTGTATAAAAAGCGGGTACGCGATTCGACACGCCGGATGGACTTTCACCCGGCTACGCCAGGCTGAAAAATACACCCGGTGAGTGCCCCTGCAGAGCCAGGTTAACGGGCGAGACGTACCCTTAAACCTTACTTTGCACCTGCGGCCGCGCCCCTTTATGCTACGGAAATGATTTTTTGTGCGCGTAGGGGCAAAATAAGACGGCCGAAAAGCGACAGTTATTGGATTGTCGTTCCTTAAGGTATTCCCCTGATCAAGTTCCTTCTTTCCCAAACAGGGTGACGTATTTTACCAGGTCGTCCTTCCGCAAAAGCCCCAACCGCTTCTTAAGCCGATAACGGCTCTTCTCCACGCCACGGGTAGAGATGTTTAGCAAAGAGGCAATCTCTTTTGTACTCAAGTTAATGCGCATCAGGCTACACATCCGCAAATCGTTTTGCGTTAAGTCCGGATGTTGCTCCAGAATGGCCCGTGCGAAATCCTGGTTGATCTGGTTGAAATACAGGTTGAATTCATCCCAGTAGTCTTCACTCATCAGCTCCTGGTCTAGCTTTCGTACCAGCTGTCGCATCTTAGTCTCAGGCCCCTCATTCAGGTGTTGCAGGTCCTGCTTGATACCGGTGAGGATCTCGTTTTTATGCGCCATCTGCACGGCGGAGAACATCAGTTTAGAAGTTTTAGCGTCCACTTCCGTGGCCAGTTTTTCATTCTGGAGCTCAAGGATTTGCCTTTTGTGATCGGCTTCTCTCCTGCTGATGAGAAAAGCGATGCCGTACCAGGTTAGCGCCAGCAACGAAGTGCTGAGCAGTAGCCGGAACCATAATGTTTGCCAGAAGGGAGGCTTGATGTCAATGGTGATGGAGGTCGTTTGCTGAAGGTACTTTACCTGAAAGTCATAGGTGCCCGGAGCCAGATTCGTATAACCAACGCGGTGTTGCCCGGCGTCGGTAGAACGCCAGTCCTTGTCGAAGCCTTCCATTTTGTACGTAAATTTACGTGCCTCGGGATTGGTATAATCGACGGCCGAGAACGCAACGGAGAACGCCTTGTCCAGATAGCTCAACTGCACAAGGTTCGCTTCTTCTAACGGGCGGTCCAGCACGGTCCGGCCATTTGGTAGTTTTCCGACAGGAACGGGCTCGTTGTAAATGGCAAGTCCCGTAAATATAACGTCAGACGCTTGGCGGTCTTCCCGCACTAGCTCCGGCCGGATCGCGTTAAGGCCGTTGATGCCGCCGAAGTATAGTTTTCCATCAGTAGCCGTGAGAATGGCCGCCTGGTTGAACTGATTGGCATTTTGAGCGGAACGGAAGTCGAAATTTCGGATGGCCATGGTTACCGGATCAAGGCGGCTGATGCCTTCGAACGTAGTGACCCAGATCATCCCGTCAGCGTCCTCGGTGATGCCCATAACGCTGTTGGCGATCAGGCCGTCCCGTTGGGTGATTCGCTCAAACCGCCCCTCCCCCAGCCAGCGATTAAGACCTCCACCCTCCGTACCGATCCATAACGCTCCCCTGCTGTCCTGAAAGATGGCTCTGATCTCGTTGTCACTAATAGAAAATGAATCCTGGGGATCGTACTGATGGTGGACAAAGCGTTCACCAGCTTCTTCCCATAGGTCCAGTCCGTTGTAGGCCGTACCGACCCAAACCCGGTCGCGGTCGTCAACAAAAACGTTCATGACGTTATCGTCCGCCAAGCTATTCGGATCAGCCGGATTGTGCCTAAAAGTGGTCAACTGCTTTGGGGAAGCTGGAATCACACTAATACCTTCTCCCATTGTTGCTACCCAAAGGTCTTTATTGCTGCTTTCGGCAATCGACCAGATACTGGCAGTTCCGCTTAATACGGGCTGAAAGGTCTGCGCCTGAGCGTCGAACAGCTCCAGCCCCGCCCCGAAAATACCTACCCACATGCGCTGCTGGCTGTCTTCATAAATGACTTTAACCACGTTGCCCGCGAGTGAGCCTGCCGTTAAAGGATCATTCCTGAGGGAAGTAGTCGAAAATTGACCGGTTTGAGAATCGAGCGAACTTAGCCCACCACCGTCCGTACCAATCCATATTTTACCGTTGTGATCCTGGCAGATTGCCAAAACGGACCGCTGCTCCAGTCCATCCTGTTGATCGGCAGCCGGTAAAAGGTGCTCAAACCAGGTTTTACTCGGTTTGTAGATGTTGATGCCACCGTTATAGGTACCCATCCAAATATTTCCCGTTCGGTCTTCTAGAAAAGACGTTAGCGCGTTCGAATTCAAGGCGTTCTTCTGCTCAAGTTTATACGTCAACGTCGACATTTCTCCCGTACTGGTGTCGTAAATATTCAGCCCACTACCGTCGGTAGCGATGAATACCCTTCCGTCCTTAGCCTTGTAGATGTCTTTTATGACGTTAGAGCCGATGTCCCTATTTTCATTCCCAGGGGCGAAATGCTCGTAGGTGCGGTCCCGGATGTTCATCTTGTACAGCCCCGTCCCCTCGGTACCTACCCAGAGGTATTCATCGTCCAGGAAGAATTTTTTCCGGTAGCTGCCCATGTTGGGGTGGTTGGGCAGCATTTCGTGGCTCAGTGCAAATTTATCCTCCCCCACAAGATAGTTCAGCCCGCCGCCGGCCGTACCTACCCAGATGGTACCGTACTTGTCTTCAACGACATCAAAGACCAGGTTGCTGGAAAGGCCACTATTTTCTTGATTGTACAAACGCGACACCCTGGTTAATGGATCGTATTTTACCACCCCGGCATTAACCGTAGTGATCCAGATATTACCGGACTTGTCTTCAAATAAAGACGAAATATCGTACCCTTTGATGGCAGCGAAGGCAGTATCCGATTGAAGGTTAACAAACCGATCACTCAACCGTGGCTTAAAATTTATTCCGTTCTTCCTGGTACCTACCCACAGGTTTCCGGCGCGGTCTTCAAGCAAGGAAGAAATGGCCTTGCCCACAAACCCAATGTTTAGGTCCCCCCGTTCGCCAGACCGGTAGATTTCAAGGTCGTACCCGTCGTATTTATTAAGACCATTCTGTGTGCCGATCCAAATATATCCCTGCTGATCCTGGAGAATATCGTACACGGAATTGTGCGAAAGACCGTTGCTAATGGTTAGTTGATCGAAGTACAGCGGATCGGGTTGATTCTGGCTCTGGCATAGCGCTGGAAGTAGTAGTGCCAGGCCAATACAGCAGGTTAGTACAGGGTAACGGCGTTCTTCCCGGCACGGTGACAGGACGTAATTGAAAGCTTTAAAAAAACCGTTTGCAATTAACATCTGGAGTTTGGTGAAGGTCATTTCATTAATGACCCTTGGCAAGTATACGATCTGTTGCTGACTTTGGAAAGCCGTGAGTTGTTTGTACGGTGCACACTTTATTCCCATCGGTATGTCCAGCTTAATCAACCGACTCCGGGAAGTTTCCCTTTGTAAAGAAGATTGGATTTCTTTTTAAAACCAGGTGACCGATTCGGAAGAGCAGACTCTATCTTATGTAACCAACCGTTTTGGGTAGTTACGTAAGACTCACCAATCAAATCACCTAAGAACAAGTTCGCTATGCCCGTTAAAACCAAAGCCGAAAAAGTCGCCCTCACCAAGAAAAATGCCGAAACAGAGAAGTCTAAGAAAAAAGCACTCCGCACGGGAAAGTCACACACGGCGATGCCCGTCGGAAAGCAGGGTAAGAAAGGCCCTTCCCTGATCAACCAGAGTAAGACTAAGAATAAATAAGAGCAATAAGCTCTAAGGTCACAACGACCGCTGTTTTCGCCAGGCCCCATTCTTTCCAGTCTACGGAGAATGGGGCCTGTACTTTTGTGGCTCGACCCTCAACTCCCACACGATCGTGCGGAACTGATAGAGTGTCTTGTTTAACCCCAATTGCAAATTCAACGAATCAATGAATAAACCACGCGTAATCAAAAACTACGAGAAGCTTGACGACGAGGTATTGCAACAGATTAAGTTACACTATCCCGAAGGTTTCGTCGATGCCCTCATTCGGTTTACGGACATAAACGGTCAGTTGAGTAGCGCCCTACCCTTTGAAACTGAGGAAAAGTGCTACCTCATCAGGATGACAAAGAAGGAAGCCCTGGTCATCATTGACGACGACGACGATTACGACGATGACGGTAACCTGCTCGATGAAGCCCGTGGAGAATATAAAGACCGGCTCGATGAGGATGAAGACGACGACATTGAAGCGGCAGATATTGACCCCAGTGAATTGATTGATGATGACGACGATGATGATGATGACGTCGACGTTGACGTCGAAGCTGGTGACGACGAAAGCTAAGCGCT
>JAPKCQ010000358.1 GCA_026421165.1 Lewinella sp.
CTGATCTTTAGCGGTGAGGTATAGTTTGAGGAAATCAGCCAGCGGAGGGTCGTAATAATCGTCTACTTTTTCCAGAAAATATTCGACGGCAGTAATCATCAGGTCGTCAGCTGTAGGTCTCTTACTGGCCGCTTTCATGGCTTTCATGGCTTTCTGGCTGCCGATGGCAATGATTTGGGTGGTATGGTAAGCATAGAAATTCCTTGACTTCTTGGAAACCACTACCGGTCGGTGCTCCCGATAAGTACTCCGTAGCTTCTCCGGATAATCTTCTCCCCAGTAAACGACATTCAGGTAGCTGAGATATGCCGTTTTTCGCGTACGCTTTAGAATGGCAGCTACCTCGCCTGGTGCATCGGCGAACATAAGTTCATCCCGTTTTTGGAGGTCTAGGTAGATGCCGTCCATGATGGCATGCTTCCGGTCTGCACTCAGGTTCCGGTCGTTCATGGTATTTGTGTAGTCCAGCGTATCTCTTAGGTGAGTTGCAATTTGACGGCTACGGTACGTGGCTAGTGCTGCGTCCGGGCCGGAAAATGTCACGCCAGTGTGCTCCCACTTGTTGTTTTGGGTAGCAGTGAGTGCTGCGTAATCCATCGTAATGGTTACTTCGTCTTTGATATATATAGTGCCGTAAAAGTGGTCTCCCAGCCAAAACCAGACTTCTTGTAAAGGGTAGCCATCGGGTAGGACAACGTTTAATATTCCATCTTCCGGGACGCTTACAAAATCTTGCTTTTGATCCTCTTGCATTAAGGTAACCGCCGAGTAGCCGAACAGACTGTCACGCTTGATGTCGGCTGGTAGGTTGATCACTTCTACGCGCAACACCGAACGGTTGTCTCGGTTTTGGCTGTAGTCGTCAAAAGCAGCTTCATACGGAGCAGGTAGTTCCTCCAGCAGTTGGGCGGAGAGCAAGGGGGTTACGAAGAGGAAGGTGATAAGGAAGCGTAAGGACAAGTACATGATTAATTGGGTTTTGTGTATGTAAAAAGGTGTAAGTCTTAGATAAAATAATGCAATTTCTGCACAGTTGGTTTTTCGCGTCTTTAGGCCGGTGAGCGTAGCTAAATATCTATAGTTTCAAGAGAGAAAATTTCTCGTTCCATTCTCCGGCCTAAAGGCGCGGAGAATCAATAATTACTGTTGTTCATGCGCCCGAATCCACCGCAAAGCCAGCAAAGCAGCTGGGCCTACCATACTCCCGTGGTCAAACCCATCAAGCTCGTGTAGTTCGGCGTGTTTGTGTCCGGAAGCGGTCAGCATCCGCCAGAAGTAGGCCGTTTCTTCGTAGCGACCGAACAACTCCAGTTCCCGGTCGCCGGTGATGAGCACGATCGGTAGGTCGCTGATGCGCAGGTGAGCGATGGGTGCGTAGCGGTCTACAACCACTTCATTCCAGGCCAGTCCGCGTTCCTTGCGCGGTGTGAAGTGGGTTATCGTATGGCCACTGAAGGGGATCAGTCCGGCCAGACTGTCCGGGTGCAGGCCGTGCTCGGCGAGGTAGGTTGTGTCTAGTCCGATCATACTAGTGAGGTAGCCACCGGCGCTGTGGCCGCTCACATAGATGCGTTTGGGGTCGCCGCCGTAGCGTTCGATGTTCTTCATTGTCCAAGCAACGGCGGCGGCGGCGTCCTGGGTGTAGACTGGGTTTTTCACCTTCGGATGTAGCCGGTAATTGGCGGTGACTACGGCGATACCCTGATTGTTCCAGGCTTCCACGAAGTGCTTGTTGCCAAATTCCAGTCCGCCGCCGTGGAAGTAGACGATGGTGGCGAAGCCGGTGCTATCGGTGGGGTAGCGGAGGTCTAGTTTGCAGCGTCCTTGGGCGTATTTATCCGTGGCCTCCAGTTGGTAGCTAAGGTCGTAGATAGTTTCGTACGTGGGGCTTTTTTGCTGCGCGGGTTCTTGCGTAGATTGAGCGCTTGCGTAGGAACAAAGTAGGAGGACCAAAGAACAAAACAGGTGTTTCATGTGGTGAATATAGTACAACTGTGTGAATATTCGTTACAACTGTATAAATATTCGCTGCGATATTTAGATTAAATATACTTAAGTCAACAACCAGACGTAAAGAGCAAACTTTACGCTGCTTCCGAAAAGCTTAAACTGCACCCGCGACCGCGCCCTGAAAAGGCTGGCTAACGACTTATAATGCTAACAATCTAAAGGTCTAACCTTACGGTCCTTCAGCACCAACAATCAACCGTTTAGTAGTAATCGTCCGCCCAAGCGAATTACGGAGGCTGTAAAGGTAAAGCCCTTTGGGCAGCGTACTAACGTTAACGTTGAGGCGCGTTTGGTCACCGATGGGGGAGAAGGTACGCGACTCCATCATGCTGCCGTTAACATTGTACAGTGACAGAGTGTAGCTACCGCGCTTGAGGCCGGTGAATTCGAAAGTAGCCAGTTCGCTGGCCGGGTTGGGGTAAACTTTTACCTGCGCTTGGCGCAGACCTGGGCCACCGGTAGAAACGGGGCGTTGGCGACGGCGATAGTCCATACGTTGCATTTCGCCGGTTTGCTCCAGGGTCACGATTTCAACGATGGGCTCAATGATCTCCGGGCTCCAGAAAAGGTAGGTCTTGGTAACGTCTTGTTGGCCTACGAAACCGGCCAGGGTTGGGTTGAGAATCGTGATCGTTGCCGTCACATTGGTCCAGGGGAGGAAACCGGATTTTACTTCGAGGGCAATAAAAATGCTCTCGGTCCTGGCTTCCCGCAGGACGGTGTAGGTTCTGTCGTCAATGGTGAGGCTGCCGTAAGCGTCCACTACATCGGTCCGCGCGGAAGTAGTGGTGAGGCGCATCGAATCGAAGTTGGTGACGGCGTCTCCGATGAGGTCGAGTGCTTCCTGCGGCAAGCTATCCACGGAAACAATAACGGTATTGGAGGTCATCGTCTCGAAGTTATCGAGGTAGTTGAGCGGAGCGCGGCGGGTTGGTCGTACGGGATCGGCCGGGGCGTTGAGCAAGAAATTGGGCAATAGGTCAAAGCTGGTTTTGATGCCTACTAGATTGAACTCCGTATCGGAAACCGAATAGTAGCTCTGCGTACCGTTACTACTCAGAATTTTCAGACCCGCATTCAGAAAACTGGTGTCAGTTCCAATTAACGTAACGGCATCAGCGCGTTCTTCATTAATGGCTGGGATGCCAAAATCCCATGTGAGGTTAGCCCCCGCGTCGGCCACCACGAGGGTAGAAACGTACACACTATCAACGGTGTTGTACTTCAGCGTATCGCCTGCAACCGGAAAATAATCGTTGCTCAACGTGACCTGTGCGGTCAGCGGAGCTAAACAAAAGACCAATAGAAAGGCTAGTAGAGGTTTGGTCATGTCAGGGGTTATGATTTATTTAGAGCTGAGCACAATATACGGGGAGTTCCGGGGGGTGGATGGCGTTTAGGGGATAATTAACTTTGTTGGTTCGGTTTTTTCCTGCTTCGTAGGACACTTACTCCGGCTTCGCTTTCGCAGTGTTCTACAAAGCGGGAGAAGACCGAACCGGAAGCTGAATCCTGCTCAGTGAGGTAGCATTGAAGCGTTTGCCTCAGTTGGTCGCGATATAACGCTTTTTCCGTGCGGCAGCCCTAAAGAACTAACGGTCTATCCGTTCAAAAGCCCCTGCATCTGGCATACCCATATCCCGCTCAATCCCAAGTTTATCCGTAGGCACAGAAGGGAGGAAGGCACCGAGGTTGCGCGCTACGCTGAGGGAGTCCAGCTGGTAATTGTCCGTTATAAGGGAGCTGAACAGCGGGTCGCTGAATTCCAGGTTGTGGCAATTGCGGCAGATGCTGTTGTAGAAATCAGCGTAGATGCCATCCTGAGAATCTAGGAAGGGCTGGTCGGTGCGGACGACGGAGTTGTTGAAAAGGACGTTCCACTGGCTTGGCTCGTTGCCCTCGAAGATGTCGAGGAAGATGAGCTCGCTACCCCGTGAACCGGAGATGATGGAGTTGCGGACACGGGCGGTCATCCGCGAAAACACACAGATATTGTTGTCGTCGCAGCTGAAGTTGGTCAGTACCAGGCCGCTGGCGTCGACGCCGTAGTTGGCGATGGTGCTGTGCTCCATCGTAAGTGTCCCGCCCTTGGCGAACTGGATGGCGTTGCCGAAGTTGTCGTGAAAAACAGAGTTGCGGATCGTCACGTCCGATTGATAGGCCGAGATGGCAGAGCCGCCTGAGTAGGCGATTACGGAGTTCTCGATGGTTACCTCAGCGGCGCTGTCGACCGTGATTCCGACGATGGCGTTAAGGAGTTGGGTGTGCTCCAGGCGGTTGTTCCGGCTACCGG
>JAPKCQ010000359.1 GCA_026421165.1 Lewinella sp.
TCGTCACCTCCTCCAAAGTCAAATTTGCCCAACAAAATCTAAAAATACTTTTTTATGAAGCTCAAGGTTCATATCAGGAGAAAGTGATGCACGGACGATATAATCTTTATCGCCTTCTTTAGTCGTCCCTTGGGTAGATGTTGCAGGTATCGTCCAGTAACATCCTTTTAACTGCCCGTAGCTCACGCAGAACTTACTTTCAGTAGGAATCTCCTCGATCATTAAATTTATTAATTTATAATTTAATGCTCTTTTATAAGATTCTTTTTCTTCATCCGTGCTTCCTTTAGTGGGAAGGTCCAACGAGAACACAGAAGGAGTAAACCCTTCCTTTGCCAGTTCTTCTGAAACAAAATTTATTTTCGACTCGGGTAAGGTATCGTTGATAAAACTTACAAATTCACGTGTATTCTCATAAGCATCATTGATTCTTTGCTTCATTGAAGGCAATTGCTTTGCCAATATCTCAACTTGAAGGCTAGTGGCCTCATTGTCGCAAAGCCTTAGGTGCGTTTCTATTTTCTCCATCAAAGCTTCCGTCTTTTCATTTCCTACACAGTAGCCAGCGGTGCATTGCCCTCCGCTTGGAAACTTCGATCCACTGGCGTATGAAATGGTCCTAATCGTTGAGAGTATTTCACCCTCACCTAAAAAGTGAACGTTGGGGCAGAATGTTTGGTCTAAAATAAAAACTGGATCGATAGCAATGGACCCGTCTTTAGTTTTACGCTCCTTACTTAAAACACTTTTCAACTTTATAAGGTCCGGAACTTCAACCCTAGGGTTTGTAGGGATTTCAGCGATTATGTAGGGAACAGCATCCTCGTCAGCAATTCTAGCTAAAACGATGTCAATGCTTTGAACCATGTCATTATCACCATCAACCAGCAAGTCCACCACTTCAACGTTGTCAATACAAGCAGCCACCCGTCTTGCCTGGTCGTTTGTTCCACCGTAACAATTTGGAGGAACGATAATTTTGATGGCCTTTCCTTTATGTTCATCTAGTGCATCGTGGATTAGACCCATCATAATCGCATACTGAATAGATAGTCCGCTAGAACCAAGTAGCGCCTTTGTATTTGTACCGGTAATCTCCTTGATGGAAGCTAAGACAAGTGCTTTATTTGTCTCCCCACTACTTTCCTTTCCAAGAGAGTCGGACTCTCCGATCAGAACCTTTAAGGCCGCAAGACTGTCGGCTGGCGTCATTGCAATGGTCTCTCTTCTTCGGACGTGCTGAATATCTGAGATATAAGGCTCATTTTTCGCACCGTTTACCAACAGAATACTTCCAAATTGGGCGTGAATACTGATAAAAAAGTCAATGTTCGGGACAAGGTCAAAATCGTAAATTTCATCTTGTTGTGAAATAAAAATAGTGCTGCCGTTAAACTCGGGAACATCTTCTACTTTATCAACCTTCTTTAGGTCAAATTTATAACCATAAACACGCTTTAGTACTTCAGCATCAAAACGCTCTGGTAATTCACCTCTATAAGCAATTTGGGTGTTCTTATTATCCAGTGAATTTTTTCTTAGAACTGCCAAAACAGGAACCGTCTTTGATGAAAAACTGATTACATTTTCTGGTTTTAAACTATTCAATTTAGCGACACCCCATTCTAGTAAACAAGATAATGGATGCCCTAAGCGGATATAATCGAAGGCCGTGGGTAATTCACTTAGTGCCGATGGTTCAGCATTATTGTCGTCAAATAAGGCTTCGAACTGTTCTAAGAACTGAACTTTAGCCAATTTTTCATCGTAGATGTCTAACCGATGGGTTGTTAGATTCAACCAGTCCGCTGGCATATTTCCTAAAACCTCTTTAATGTAATTTAGCATTTTATTGTCTTTTATGATTTTCAACTTGGGGGTAGGTCGGTGGAATATTTCAACCATCAGACCGGTCAAATGGCCGATTTTTCGCCTCACGACGTCGACTTTTTTGAACGGCCGTAAAGTAGAATAATTTCACGAGCCGCCATCCTTCTCAACGGGAAAGTGGTAAAAAGAACGGAAAGGTGACACTTCTACTGCTTAGAGACGCTGTATTCCGGAACGAGAAGGAGGGACAATAACTCCGAAAGCAGTTGGCCCCTTTACAAAAGCGGTAAACATGGGCCGGTGTCAACGACGTAAAGACCAAGTTCTTTCAGCCTACAAGCGTTTCATTGGCTCAGTCAGCACCACAATGACTAGTGGTCTGTCAATATTGAATTTGTGGGTAAGGTGCTGATGAATTTTGGTGTTGAATGAGGCGAAGGATTCCTTGCATGGCCGTAGTTACGGAAGAAGTTCTTCAACGAAATTCAGCACCAAAAGGCATCGCAGATTACCCCAATATTTAATGTTGACAGACTACTAGGCTTCAACCAGAACAGCTATTGAATTGATGTCCCTACAAGACCTTACGTGTTGAATGCCTCAATTTGACTTGGTTCTTAAACCTTGCCCCTTTGAACGCTGACATCCAGCAGTCCATCTCCGTACGCCCTACTTGCTCCGCCGCTCCCTTAAAACAACCTGCCGCTTCTCCGCCTTCCGCACCTCAACAAAAAACTGCCGGTACCCCTCGTAATCCGAAGCAGGCAAATCAACCGGCAACAACTTAAGCGTACGGATCCAGGTAATGGTCCCGGGGGCAGTCTTAACCTCCGCTCGGTACTCCCCAGCAGCATGTTTAATAATGGTCTCCGCATCCCCAAGGCTTTCAACTTCAAGTCCCTCGGGGAAGTTCAGGTGAATAGTATCCACATAAAAGCGGGCATTATTGCTGACGATTGGAAATTTACGCTCCGTCAGTTTTTCCGGCACATGGTCGTAGGCGTAGAATTTATTTAAGGGGACGAACATCCGCTTGCCCAGCTTATGGACGTAACCGGGGACTTCCGTTGTGTACTGCAAGTACGCGACGGGCAAACCTGAGTCATAACTTAGGACAAAATCCGTACCGTTCACGTCGGGTAAAACGTCGTTGCGTTGGAGGCCTTCGCGGAGTTTATTTTCGTCTAGTTCGTTACGGGCGAAATAGCGGAGCATTTCGTGACTGGTGCCGTGAAAACCTGCACGAAGCTGAAAGACTGCAGAGCCGTCCTCCTTCACGTCGATGGTAATGGTGCGGAGGTGGCCGTTGTCGGCGGCCTGGAAGGCTGGGGTTCGGGCGATTTTACCGCCTTCGGGGGTAATGTGCAGTACATTGCGGTCATCGGTGCCGTCACCGAGGTAGCCGGGCGAAGCGTCGCTACTGGTACACTCCAGATACATGTTTTGAGACGGAACGTAGAGAATCATGTGGTTAAAGGCGGAGGTAGTGAAGCTTTCATCTACCGGAAAGTAGGGCCGGTCTCCAGCGTAAACCAGGACGGGGTAGCTCTCTACGCCAATCTCGTTCAGCATCGCGCCCATGTAATTGCTCAGGGCTTTGCAGTCGCCAAAGCGGTTACGCTCCACGTAGTCGGCAGAGAAGGGTTGCCAGCCGCCTACACCGAGTTGCACACCTACGTAACGGGTACGTTTCTGCAGCAGGCGGTACAGTTTTTCAACCTTCTCGCGTTCCGAAGAAAGGCCGTCGGTAGATTCGTGGACGAGGGCGGTAAGCTGGGCGGGAAGTTCGTCGCGGCCGTCCATGAGTTTCCTGATGAAGGCGCCGAAGGATTGCCAGCTGTCGTAAGTACCGGCGTAGTCTCCGATGGAAAATTTCCGCAGGCCGGTCTTGAGGTAAGGCATGGTTTTACTCGGCGGCGGTGCGTTCGCCTCAGAATTCCTGGCTGGAAGGTTGCTGACTTCCCAACGGTAGACCTGATCGTTGCCGGACGATGAGATGGTTGGATCAGACAGTTCGTTTTGGAAGTAGAGCAGTTCATTATCAGCAGGAACGATGGCTTGGAAGGTCGCTCGCTCTACGGATTGGTCGAAACCAAGCGGCTGCCAGCTCGGAAAACCCGCTACCATACTAAAGTCTTTGACTACCGATTTGTACTCAAACTCCACGGTGTAGGGATAAGTGAGGTGTTCAATCGTGGTGGTCATCACCCGGTTGTCTTCGTAGAACTGGCCGCTGGAGATGTAGAGTATGTCTTCGATGTCCGACTTTTTGGCCGTTTTAATCTTTTCGCCCATCGCGTCGTAGAGGGTGGCTTTGAAGGTCGCTACGTCAGTGTCATTATTGTAGAACATCACCATCCGGTTCTCGTAGTTGTGTTCTCCGTTTAGAATGGTGACCACCTTGCGCTCCGTTAGGGTGGCGCGGCTAGTGGAATGGACTTCGTAGACGATTTCGCGTAGGCGGAC
>JAPKCQ010000360.1 GCA_026421165.1 Lewinella sp.
CACCAACCGCGGCTCGCTGGAGATAGACTCTGTACGTTACGCAGACGGGAACACCGATAATCCACGTACGCTCGAAGCTATGTTTTTAACCGACATCCCCGTCACCGTTTTCAGTGTATGCGGAGATTCAACTAGGCTCATTTTCACTGGCCCCGTAGCTGAATTCTGCAACTGCCGTGGAGAAACCCCCGAGCTCATAACCCCCAACGGTGACAATATAAACGACGAATTCCGCCTGTACGCCAACTGCCCGGTGGAAGACTACACCCTGATGATCTTTAACCGCTGGGGCCAGCCCGTTTTTAAAAGTACCGACGCCGAACAGGCCTGGGATGGAGCCAAAAATGGTATCCCGCAGAATACGGACATTTACCTTTATCGGATGGTGTTTCGCTTTAAGGATACGGAAACGGTGGAGATACGGGAAGGGAAGGTTAGCCTTGTTCGATAAGGAATATGCGATTTGGCTGCCGCACAAAGCCGACACGACTAAAAATGATATTTGATTAAAGCGATTTAAATTAACCCTAGTGAATTTTAAGGCCTTCGGTGTTCTCATTTTCGGTTTACTATTTTTATGTAGCATGGGCGTTGCCCAGGATACGCTGCGCATTACGGACGCGGCGGGAGAGACCCTACCCTTCGCCAACGTAAGTCTTTCGCCGGAGGGCATCAGTATTGGGCCGACGGATGAAAACGGGACGGTGGTACTAAAGGATAAATTTTCACCAGAGCAGCTTTTTCAGCTCAGCTATTTGGGGTACAAAACGGTTTTAATCGCTTACCGGGACTTGAAATTATTCGATTTTTTGTACGCTTTTGACGATGCGCAGATCACACTGGCAATGCCGGAGGTTATTGGGCGGCGCGACGAAACGGCGCGGGACTTGCCGTACCAGACCGAGTCGATCGGGCGGGCGGCGATCAGCAAGGCGCAGTCGCTCTCCACTGCGGATGCTTTGGCGGATTTGAGCGGTGTTTATGTCCAGAAATCACAGTTTGGCGGCGGCAGCCCGGTGGTACGAGGTTTTGAAGCCAACCGGGTGTTACTAGTGGTGGACGGGGTACGGATGAACAATGCGATTTTCCGAAGTGGTCATTTGCAAAACGCCATCACGATTGACCCGCTGGCGCTTGACCGCCTGGAGCTAATTTATGGCGCGGGGGCCCTGGCTTACGGCAGCGATGCGATTGGCGGAGTGGTGCATTTTCGGACACAGCAGCCTGATTTTTATGCGGGGACGCAGGATGCAAAGTGGGGAATTCAAGGAGCAATGTCGGCAAGCTCAGCCGCTAAAGCCTTTGGCCAGAGCCTGAGGGTCGAATACGGACGCCGCAACCTTGCCTCCCTCACCCTGGTCTCAACGACCTTTACTTCGCACCTGCGCGCCGGCGCCCAAAGGCCTTCCCAATACCCCACCTTTGGCCTACGCAACCACTACGTTGAACGCATAGATGGAAGTGATCGAGTACTAACGAACGACAAACCAAACGAACAAATCGGTACGGGTTACAAGCAGTACAACCTGCTCCAAAAACTACGCTTCCGCCTCAAAAGCCAACTGGAACTCAACGTTAACTTCCAGTATTCTACCACTTCCAACGTGCCGCGCTACGACGCCCTGACCGAGCAACATAATGGCCAATTGCGTTGGGCACGGTGGGATTATGGTCCCCAAACCCGTGCCCTGATTTCCCTGCGCCTGAGCGACCGCCGCCCCACCAAACTGTACGACATCGCCAGCTATTTGCTAAGCCATCAGCTTGTCGAGGAAGACCGCATCCAGCGCCGAATCGGAGACGTCGAAGAAAAAAGCAGTCTCGTCGGTGTGAATGCTTCCAACCTGCAAACCGACTTTACCAAAGACCTCAATTTCCTCACCCTCCGCTACGGTTTTGACCTACGCTACGACCAGGTGGACAGCAAGGCCTTTCTACTAAATATTGAGACCGGCAGCAGCAGCAGCGAAGGCCACAGTAGCCGCTACCCGAGCGCAGGAAGCAGCCTTTTATCCGGCGGCATCTACGCAGAAGCCAACCGCAATATCGGTCGCAACTGGCAGGTACGCGGCGGTCTACGCTGGAGTCGGCAGCGCCTGAACGCCCGCTTCGGCACGAACGGCCCGGTAGCCTGGCCGCAGGCTTATATTGACGGCATCAGTAATGCCAAAAGTGCAGTCACGGCCGCGCTCGGGCTCATCCGTGACACTGGTAACCACCGCTGGCGAACGCTCTTCGCCCAGGGCTTCCGCGCACCCAACATCGATGATTTTGCGAAGTTCCGGGAAAGTAACGGCTTTGTCCAGATCCCCAACCCGACCCTGCAGCCAGAGCGCTCGAATACTCTGGAAACTGGCTATCACTATGTTTCCAGAGACAACGCCTTCCGGGCCGGAGCGACCGCATACCATACCTGGCTGAGCAACGCGATTATTCGCCGCGATGGAACCCTACCCAACGGTAGCCGCTCCTTCGTCAGCCGGGGAGATACCCTTTTCGCCCAAACCAATGTAAACGCTGAAAGCGCACGGGTCTACGGCTTAGACCTGGACGCCTCCCTTCATTTTTCGGACACCTGGCGGGTGGCCACCGCCTTACACTTAGTACGCGGCCGTCGCGAGCAACTCGCTCCGGACGGCAACGAACTTACCCTACCACAAGACCACATTCCCCCACCCTACGGCAATACAAGTTTGAGCTGGGCCGACGGGCCGTGGGAGCTTAGTCTACGCCTACGTTACCAGCTGGCCAAACAAGTGAGAGACTACGCCGTCGTAGAAATATTCGGCAACGCTACCGACGGCTACACCTTCGACCGCACCGGCACGGCCGACAACCTGGACCTAACGCCTTTAGCCAGCGACGGACCACTCAATTACACCGGTGCCTACGCCTGGTGGACAGCCAATCTGTACGCAGAATACATATTGAACGAGCACTTCACTTTCCGGTTAAAAGGGGAGAATTTACTGGACCGGCATTACCGTACTTTTGGTAGTGGGGTTTCTGCTGCTGGGGTTGATATTGGGGTTGGAGTTATGGCCAGGTTTTAATTTCATGCTAGAAGACGCGGTATAAATAACTACCGTAAGACTCCTACGCCTCGGTTCCGATAAAGAACGCAGTTGCAAAATTCAATCAAATGAATTAACTTTGTATTTCAAAGCACTCTATGTCTAAAACAATAGCCAACCCGATCAGCGACCTGCGCGCGATTCGTTCTTTGATGGAGCGTAGCCGCTACTTCATAGGTTTGAGCGGGCTTTCCGGAGTGGGGGCCGGGCTATTTGCGCTGGCGGGATGTGTTCTTGTGGCGGTTTACCGTTGGTCTGGTGGGGAAGACTTGCTGTTTATCAGCCGGTCAATTTACCTGACTTCGGACCATCCCTGGGGCATCGCTCCCCTACCCTTTCTAGCGATGACGGCGGCAGGAGTTCTGCTAGGCGCCGTTGCCTGCGGGTATTTTTTCACCATGCGCAGGGCTGAGCGACTGGGGCAGGAGTTGTTCCACACGAAGGCTTACCAACTAGCCTGGCACCTGTTCTTCCCACTCGCGGTGGGCGGTGTCTTTTGCCTCGCGCTGATCTACCACGAGCACGGCGGCTTCATCGGGCCAGCTACACTGATCTTTTACGGGCTTAGCCTGCTTAACGGTAGCGGCTACGCCCGGGAAGAGCTCTCCTGGCTCGGCTACATGGAAATCGCCCTGGGGCTGATCTCCTGTTTCTTTATCGGGTACGGACTGTACTTCTGGGCCATGGGCTTCGGGGTAATGCACATTGCTTATGGCATCTGGATGTACCGCAAATATGATCAAGTGGTTGGTTTCGGGGGCCCTTGACGGCCCAAGCCCTGGCTTTTTATAGGCCAGCTTCGTCGTCAGAATCCTCAGTTAGCTGCAGCTAAATTCTGGTTATGTTTATTAGCTGGACCACAAAAATCCTGCGGCTTAACCATCAATCACCTCCAAAATCAACCACTGACTTGAAAAACGCACCAACACTTACCGGCACCGGCGCCATTACGAAAGTATCCATCGGCGGCCTCAATAAACTGTTCAACCACCGCAGCAGGATGGGCATTATGGCCATCCTGATGGTGAACGATTGGGCCGACTTCGTCGCCCTCCGCGACACCCTCAAACTTACGGACGGCTCCCTGGCCAGCCACCTCAAAGCCCTGGTTAAGGAAAAGCAGATTGAGGTGGAGAAGAAGTTTGTGGATGATAAGCCTAAGACTTCTTACCGGGCTACCGCTGAAGGGCGGGTGGCCTTTGAAGCGCACCTGGCGGAGCT
>JAPKCQ010000065.1 GCA_026421165.1 Lewinella sp.
GAATTAGCCTGCACTACTGTGTTTGGGCTTTTTTTATGCCCCAGCCTCAGAAGAAAGCTCCTTTGTCGCTCTCTTCTGAGGCTGGGGCATAAAAAAAGCCCAGTCGCAAAGCGACCAGGCTAATTCACCCGAAAAACGGGTTGGCGGAGGAAGAGGGATTCGAACCCCCGGTGGCTTTCACCACGTCGGTTTTCAAGACCGGTGCATTAAACCGCTCTGCCATTCCTCCGGAAGATTACGGTTACAATAAGAGTTAATTCCTAACAACGGGCCCGGATCTCAGTAAAGAGGACCAGGCCCTGATATATCTAGGAAGATAAGTGCCGAAGGGGGGACTCGAACCCCCACGCCCGAAAGCACACGTCCCTGAAACGTGCATGTCTACCAATTTCATCACTTCGGCAAAGAAGGAGAGAGCTTCAACTGTTTTTATTCAGTTATCAGAGCCATTTCGTAGGGTAAAATTCTTTTAGGGAATTTTAAACTTACCGGTAGGGGACTGTTGAAGTTCTTTTAGTGTGATGGGTGAAAACGCCGTTGCGTTTTCGTGGGCCGCAAAGGTAATGCTGCCGGTTAATTTTCCAAGCTACGGATCAGTTTTTTTTACCACGACCTCATGTTTGGTGGGCCGGGGGGGTGTTCCGGCAGGTTTGCCACCCTCGTTCCGGAGCAACGCCCTCACTTTTATACCCTATAAAGTACGGAAGCGAGTCGTCTGAAAATAAAAAAGCCGAGTCGTGAGACTCGGCTTAGGTTGCTGAACATCAGCTTAGTACCCCCGGGGGGAATCGAACCCCCACTCCCGAAGGAACTGGATTTTGAATCCAGCGCGTCTACCAATTCCGCCACAAGGGCTTGGTACTAATTTGAGTGATGAAAGCTGAATTTTAGAATCCAGTGCGTCCATCAATTCCGCTACGATTGCTCGTGTAACCTTACCATTAACGCTAACGGGAATGGAAGAGGTTGCGGTGCTCCCCGTCGGAAGCGCGGCAAAGGTAAACAAGATATGAGAAACCACAAGAAGAATTTATGATACTTGTTCACGTGTTTGAACAGTAGGGACTATTTCTAGCGAAGCGTCACAAACAAACACTTGAACAAGCACTTTTTATTCTGCTAAGGTGGCCTCGAGGTCATACTCGGTGGCTGCGTTTACTTTTACGTTCACCATGTCACCGGTTCGCAGGTAAATATCTTTGGCGGAGATGTGGACCTCATTGTCTACGTCCGGGCTATCAAACTCGGTGCGGCCGATGTAGACGTCGTTGTCTTTGCGGTCGATGATGACGCGCAGGGTTTGGTCCACTTTATCTTCGTTCAACTCAAGGCTTATGTCTTGCTGGATGGCCATCAGGCGGTTGGCGCGATCGGCCTTCACGTCGGCTGGTACATCGTCCGGATAATCATGGGCAATGGTGTCTTCTTCGTGGCTGTACTGGAATACACCGAGCCGCTCGAAGCGCATCTCACGTACAAAGTCGCACAACTCTTCAAATTCTTCCTCCGTTTCACCGGGGTGCCCAACGAGAAAAGTCGTCCGGATTGCGATGCCGGGCACGACCTCCCGGGCGTAGTTGATCAGGTCGGTGGTTTCGGCACAGGTTACCTGGCGACGCATTCGTTTCAGGACGTCATCCGAAGCATGTTGCAGCGGGATGTCTAGGTAATTACAGACCTTCGGCTGGACGGCCATCACGTCGAGGATGTTGCGCGGAAACTTACTGGGGTAGGCGTAGTGGAGGCGGATCCACTGGAGACCTTCTACTTCGCACAGTGCGTTGAGTAGTTCCGGAAGTGCCCGTTTCTTATAGATGTCGAGGCCGTAATAAGTTAGCTCCTGGGCGATGAGCATGAGTTCTTTGACGCCATTTTTCACCAGGTGCTTCGCTGAAGCTACAAGGTCTTCGATGTTGCGGCTAACATGGTCTCCCCGCATCAGTGGTATGGCGCAGAAGGAGCACTTCCGGTTACACCCCTCACTGATCTTCAGGTAAGCGTAGTGTGGAGGAGTGGTGATGAAGCGTTCGCCAATCAGCTCGTGCTTATAGTCGGCTTCGAGGCGGGCAAGCAGGCCTGGTAATTCCATCGTGCCAAAGAAGTCATCCACTTCGGGAATTCCTTCTTCAAGGTTGTCTTTATAGCGTTGGCTTAGGCAACCGGTGACGTACAGTTTGTCGATTTCACCCTTGTTCTTTTTCTCGGCATACAGCAGGATGGTATTGACACTTTCTTCCTTGGCTAGGTCGATGAAACCACAGGTGTTGACGATCACCACGTTGGCGTCGTCTTCACCGTCGTGTTTGCCATCATGTTCCACCTCGAAATCATTGGCCATCAACTGTGTGAGGAGGTTCTCAGAATCGACGAGGTTCTTTGAGCAACCGAGGGTTACGACGTTTACTTTGTCCTGGCGTAGTGTTTTGGTCTTCATAGGCTTGCGCTTAGCGGGTGCAAAGATAACGAACTAGGAACTAGGGAGCCAGAAACTAGGGAACTAGAAACTGGGAACTCGTTCCCTAGTTGCTAACTTCTAGCTCATTAGAAAATCTAGGCTCTTCCCGGCGCTCTGCAAACTAGATCCTTCATAATTTCCATCCTGCTCCACCATACAGTACTTAACGCCAAGTTCTTTACCGTAATGAATGAGCTCTTTGATCGGTATATCCCCATCGGGTAATTCCTCGTAGGCATTGTCGGGTACGTCGTCAAGGCGGGTAATAACGGGCGTGCCGGGGCGGAGTTGCTTGAGGTGTAGTAGCTCCAGTCGGTCTTTGACGGTGGTCATGGTTTCCCGGGCGTCCTGACCGGCGATCTGGGCCCAGAAGAAGTCTAGCTCGAAAGGGACGAGGCCTCCGTCCATACGGTCCATGAGGATGTTGAAACCGGTGGTGTCTTCGATGGGGTCCCATTCGAAGTTGTGGTTGTGGTAGGTGAGCTGAAGGCCATTAGTTTTAGCCTCTGATCCGGCTTCGTTGAGCTGGTCCGCCAAGCGTTTCCAGTCGTCGGCGGAGGTGCGTTCTTCCGGGGGGAGGTAGCCGAATACGAGGTGGCTCAGGCCTGCCTCTCCTGCCTGGTCGAGCACTTCTGCGAATTCGAAGGGCGTATCGTCCGGGGTGTATTTCCAGCCGCCGGTGATGGTGTTCCAATTGATGAAGCTGCTGTGAATCTTGAGGTCGAGATCGTCGCAGACGGACTTAATATCTTTAAGAATGCGGGTGTCGCCGCCCTCTACTTGGTAATAGCCGAGGTCTTTGATGGTTTTTAAGGTCAGCTCGGGGTCTTTTTCCATCTGGTCACGGACGGACCAGAGCTGGAGGCCGATGGTACCTAAATAGGGGAGGGGATTGTCCATTTTTACTTGAATATTTCAATTTTGGGACTAGGGCAGGGACAACGGGCGATCGGGCTGTACCCCGAGCGATCCGGAGCGAAGCGACGAGTAGTTGTCTTTACAATTGTAGCCCTTGCGCTCGGAGAGCACATCGCAAACTCGCAGCCAGAGGCTACATCAATCAGGTTAAAAAGCAGCTAGAAGTCTCCGTACTTCTGCTGGGGAAGTGACCTGCCGGTCGTATTCAGGCAAGCCAGGAATACCCATGTAGACTGCCGGGTTACGGTGTACCATCGGGCTCTCCAGGGTAGCAAAAGCGGTAGCATGAAACTCAGAAACGCCGGTAAAAGCGACCATCTCCGCAACGTTTTCTGGCGTAATACCACCGCCGGGTAGAATACCGATACGGCTGGCGGAACGGTCTACTAACTCGCGGATCATTTCTTTGCCCTCGGGTACGGTAGCCGCTTGCCCTGAAGTCAATACCCTGTCTACACCCAGCTCTATTAGCGTGTCTAAAGCGGCGAAGGGATCGGCACTTACGTCGAAGGCGCGGTGAAAGGTTATGGAGAGGTCCCGCCCTGCTTCTTCCACCATTTGTTGCACCTGCGTTCGCGCCACCAAACCGTTCTGCGTTAACATCCCGAACACTACGCCGGTGACGCCAACCTTGCGGCATTCTGCAATGTCTTTTGCCATCGCATCGAGTTCCCATTTGGTGTAATAGAAATCACCGCCGCGGGGCCGGATCATCACCATGATGTCAATATCAACGGCGTCGCGGCAGGCTCGGATGGTGCCCAAGCTGGGCGTGATGCCGCCCTCTACGAGCGCGGCGCATAATTCAACGCGTTGGGCACCGCCGGCTTGGGCGGCCACCGCGTCGTCTACTGATTGGAGGCATACTTCGAATAGCAAATTGTTATAATTTTAGACCGTTAATAATTTAGACCGTTGGAAGTGGGGTTTAAATTTTAAATACTTTTATTTGGGAGCTTCAATTTTATATCCCGGTACAATCATCTCATTTTCAATTGCTTCCGTCTGTACCGCATAATCGAAGCCAGACTGGATGCAGAAAGCACCCGTTTCCCCGTTTTTATTCAGTGCAATGAAGCCGACCTGAATGTCTTTCCAGTCCGGGTTTTTGCTGATGACGCGCTCCACCGCCAGGCGGCAGGCATCGGTGGGCGAATTGCCCTGGCGCATAAATTCGACGACCAAAAAGCAGCCGCAGGCCCGGATCACGGCTTCGCCCCAACCGGTAGCCGTTGCGCCGCCGATTTCATTGTCTACGTACAGGCCCGATCCGATCAAGGGGGAGTCACCTACGCGGCCGTGGTACTTAAAGGAGGCACCGCTGGTGGTGCACGCTCCTGCTAAGTCACCGTTTTTATCGAGGGTGAGTAGACCGATGGTGTCGTGGTTTTCCACGTTTATTTTTGGCCGGTAATCTGGGTTTCTTGTTTTCCAGGCGGCCAGTTGTTCACGCCCCCAGTCGGTAAGTAATTCGGTTTCTTTCATCCCCTGGCTGAGGGCGAAATTTTTGGCTCCCTGGCCGACAATCATCACGTGGGGCGTCCGTTCCATCACCATGCGGGCTACGCTGACGGGGTGGAGGATGTCCTGCACTGCTGCCACGCTTCCGCAATCGCCATCGGGGCCCATAATGCAGGCGTCGAGCGTTACGATGCCGTCGCGATCGGGGTAGGATCCGATGCCGACGGTGTGTACTTCCGGGTCGGCTTCGGTGACCATCACGCCCTGCTCGGCGGCGTCGAGGGCTGTGCCGCCGGCGTTCAGGATTTCCCAGGCTTTGGCGTTGGCCATTTGGCCGTGCTGCCAGGTGGAGATTACTACCGGGCGTATTGCTTTCGTGGGCGCGGTCGCAGGTGCAGCGTCGGTTGAATCACATGCGGACAGAAGGGGAACGGAAGCCGCCGCTATGGGCAAGGCTCGGAGGAAATTTCTTCGGGTAGTCAAGATGTAGGCTTTTATTCGGGAGTGTATTGTGTGGGCAAGTTAGTCTTTTAGTCTGTTATCGCTAGCTTTCGGTACTTTCATGTAGGCACTGGTTTTTGAAAAGCAAAGGGCTGCTTAAAACGTAGCGACTTGTACTTATACGTAAGTACGTTTAGTCGGGAGCACGAAATACCACCCCCAAAAATAAAGAAAGTAAATAGGCTAAACCTTCGGCACTTGCATAGTAAGGCAGTGCAAAGACCCGTGTTGCTCAATAAACGCCTGGCAATCCAGCGGAACAACTTTGTAACCGGTTTTAGCCCGTAAAACCTCTGCTGCTGCTGCGTCCGTCTTTCGGCCGGGATGATCCTCCGGTTCGGAGTTAAAGTAGAAGGGCAGAAAAAGCGTGCCGCCACTCAGTAGGAAATTGGCGTAGGTGGCGGGGAGGCGGTGGCCGTCTTCTGGACTCTTGACTACCGGAGGCCAGGGTAAGGGGATAAGTTCGTAGGGCTCGTCGGCAAGCGTACGGAAAGCCTTCAGTTCGGCTTCCATCTTTTGGAGCTCTTCGTAGTGCTCGTCCGCCGGGTCATTGCAGCGGACGTAGGCGATCTGGGTGGGGCTGACGAAGCGGGCCAGCGTATCCACATGAGCATCGGTATCATCTCCGGCCAGTTCTCCGTGGTGGAGCCAGAGGATGCGCTCGAAGTCGAAGTACTCTTCCAGGGCGGCTTCGGCAGCGGACTCGTCGGGCCAACCGTTGCGGTTTTTACTCAGCCAGCATTTACTTGTGGTGAGGATGGTTCCCTGACCGTCGGATTCCAGACTGCCGCCCTCCAGCACGATGTCGGAGCGGCGGTAACCAGCTTCGGGGAATTCGGCGCGCCAGAGTCGTTGGGTAACCGCGTCGTCGTTAATGGCTTCAAACTTATCGCCCCAGCCGTTGAAGGTGAAGTGGTTAAGCACCAGCGTATCTTCGCCGTAAATGGTGGTGATGGGCCCGTAGTCTCTGATCCAGCAGTCGTCGGTTGGGCAGATCATTACTTCGCCTTTATAAGTCTCTGCGTACACTTCGAAGTGCTCTTCGTCGGTTACCAGTAGCAGCACGGGCGTTACCTTATGTACGGCGTTGGCGGCGGCAATCATGGCGGTTGTGGCGGCGGCTAGGCTTTTGCCCCAGTCACCGTCGCGGCGGGGTAGGGTGAAGAGGACGCGTTGCTGGGGTTCCCATTCGGCGGGTAGGCGCATGGTCATTGGCGGAGGATCTAATTACGTGGTAAAGGTAATTATCTGGCGCGAACGCTGGTGCAAGGAATGTTGACGGGCAATCGTCGTCCCGGTCGAGCCTTTCTAAGCCGCTCCGCAGCGCAAGAACTCGCTATGGAAGGGCTCGACCGGAGTAGCTATCGACCTGTAATAACCTTCTCGATCCACCGAAACCGCCCTCGCTCAACCCGCAGCCAAAGTATCCCCGTCGGCAAGCCCGATGGCCAGATCTCGGAAAATGCCGAAGTAACCGCTCGTTTTGATGATACACTCAGACGGAAACATTGCGACTATCCGGCTCTCCGTCCGGGTTATCATCTGGACAACGTACTGCGTGCCCTCTTGATCAAAACAACCCCATAATCGTCCCCTCACGATCCATTTTAATGTTCTCAGCAGACGGGGTCAACGGAAGGCCTGGCATTCTAAGCATATTGCCTGCAATTGGAATAAGGAAGCCTGCACCCGCAGCAATCTCAATCTCACGAATGTGGATATCGAAGTTTTCAGGACGTCCTATGAGCTTTGCGTTGTCGCTTAGGCTTTTTTGCGTCTTAGCCATGCAAATGGGTAGGTTGCCGTAGCCCAAATCTTCAAACCGCTTTAATTGTCTTTTCGCTAAGGCAGTAAGCTCCACGTTGGTCGCTCCGTAGATCTTTCTACAAATCTTTTCTATTTTAGTCAGTGGAGAGTCTTCAAGGTCGTAAGTGGGTATGAACTTTTTGTCACAGGTTTGCACAGCGGCTACAACTTTTTCAGCCAGTTCAGCGCAACCTTTACCGCCATCAGCCCAACCGTAGCTTAAAGCTACGGGCACTCCTAATTTTTCGCAATGGGCATAAATCAGTTCTTTTTCAGCTGCTGTATCGCTGGTAAAGGCATTTACAGAAACGACCACTGGTAACCCAAAGCTTTGAATGCTTTCAATGTGCTTTTCCAAGTTTGGCATTCCCTTCTCTAATGCGTCTACATCTTCTTCCGTTAAGCTATTAAGCGGCTTCCCTCCGTGGTACTTGAGGGCGCGAATGGTGGCTACTACCACCACTGCTTTGGGTGATAAATTGGCTCTTCTACATTTTATGTTTAAGAACTTTTCAGCGCCTAAATCTGCTGCGAAACCTGCTTCAGTTACTACATACTCTCCTAAGCTCAGTCCCATTTTTGTAGCGATAATGGAATTGGTTCCCTGCGCAATATTAGCAAAGGGGCCGCCATGGATGATGGCTGGGTTTCCCTCAAGTGTTTGGACAAGGTTTGGCTTAATGGCATCTTTTAATAAAACGGCCATGGCGCCAGCGGCATTGAGGTCTTTGGCATAAACGGCCTTTCTTTCAAAAGTATCGCCTATGTATATGTTCCCGCACATCTCCTGTAAGTCTTCTAAATTCTTACACAAGCATAAAATAGCCATGATTTCGGAAGCAGCGGTAATGTTGAAGCCAGTCTCTCGAGGAACTCCCCCGGCTTTCCCTCCCAGTGCAGCAACGATGTTTCGAAGCGCACGATCGTTCATGTCCATACAGCGTTTCCAGAGTACCGTACGGGGGTCAATCCCTAAATTTCTGCTCTTGCTTTGTATGTTGTTGTCAATTAAAGCTGCAAGCAAATTATTTGCCATGGCAATTGCATGGAAATCGCCAGTAAAGTGCAGGTTGATGTCAACCATGGGAATTACCTGACTCCACCCACCACCAGCGGCGCCCCCTTTCATCCCGAAAACAGGGCCTAAACTAGGCTCTCTTAATACAACGATTGCTTTTTTACCGATGTGGTTTAACCCGTCGCTTAAGCCAATGGAGGTGGTTGTTTTTCCTTCGCCAGCGGGGGTTGGTGTAATGGCAGTAACTAGGATGAGGTTGCCTTTATTGACATTCTTATCGTCGATCAAATTCAGAGGAAGTTTTGCCTTATCGTTACCGTAGTACTCTAAATGCTCTTCTTTGACGTCTAGCTTCTTCGCTACTTCGCGAATGTGTTCAGCCGTTACTTGCTGTGCGATTTCTATATCGGTCATTTGACTTAAATTTTGAAGGTAAGTAGTAAAAGAACTGTTTTTTTACACAGCACTTTTATGGTACAGCTTGCCCTCTTGGTACTGATCGAGTCGGTGAAAAGACTCCATAGCTACGGCTGTGCAGATTCTCCATCGACTCGATTAGTACTATGATGTCTACGCTTCATCGCGCAGTAGCAGCGAAGCTAATCAGGATAATTACTAAACTGACGATCCTAAATGAATGTTCTTTCTTCTGTTCGTATTATGAACAGGTTTCTCTAATCCTTGCAGCCTCTGAACAACCTCCGGCGTCCTTTAGAAAGGCTTAACCGGGACGGAGACCATTTTCTTAAAACCTTCACTGCACCTGCGGCCGCGCCCTAAGAAACCCGCCGAACCCGCTCCGCAGTAAGCGGATAAATCGCACTAGGATTAGCCGCCTCAATCGGCCATCCCGTAAGAGGGGTAAGAAGTGGCGATTGTGCTGCCCCTTACTCTACTCGATTGGCTTCTGTTTTTCCTCGCCGTACAATTGAAAATAGTACCAAGCGGCGATACCACCGATCAAGGAAAATAAAGCCAACATCCAAAATACATGTTGATGGCCTTCTTCACCGGGCGAATTGTCTAGGAGATACCCTATCGTAGGCCCTGTAAATATATCTGGCGTATATCCTACGACGGATATAAGGCCAACAGCTGTCCCGGTAAGAGCCAAGGGGATTTTCCCGCTCTTCATCACCGCAAAGTAAAGCGCACGAGCAGCGTACACTCCAGTTGACACGACTAAAATTGATATAAAAAACAAAGCTACCGCTGAATCTGAAATGATACCTGTAGCGAATAATAATGCTCCGAAGAAGGAGACTATAAAGCTGAGGACCAACCAGAATGTAGCTTGCGTGCGGTCCGCCAATACTCCAATTAGGACTCCCGTGACAGGACGGATAAACAACAAAAAAGTACCTACTTGGGCCGATTGTACCTGGTTGTACAGCATCACGTCCTGGGCATACAGCGAAAATACGTCCGTAACTTTATAGCCTACGTAGGCACATAAAATAATGATCATCAACAACCATACGGAAGTGAAACGTAAGACCTCTCGAATCTGTAGTACCGATATTTTTTCCGACACGATCTCCTTTTCTGTCTGGTGGTCTATCTTCATAAAAAACCACACCAATAGACCCACAAGAGCAACGGCACCAGTAGATACGAGAATCACATATTTGAAGGCTGCTCTGCGTTCGGAGATAGCGGCTTCAGTAATTTCTGAAGTGAGGAATAGGGCGAAAACAATTACGCCCATAGCTCCGAACAGCGCGCCCACTAATCCGCGCCCACCGTCCAAAAATCCGAAGGCTTTACCTTGGGACGTAGACCCACCCCAGACCCGAGTGGCCTTGATTAAGGGGGCCCAGAATAAAAAGATGGTTGTAAAGCCCCAGTACCCATAAAGTACTTTTAATACCGCATAACTGGGAAAAGTAGCATATACCAGTCCCCCTAAGGCCGTCATCCATAGTGCCACTGCAATCAATTTCCTAGGGGGAAACCTGTCGGCCAAGGGGCCTCCAAAGAGATAAGAAAATAGGGCTACCGTGCCGTATACGGAGAAACACAAGCCCAGTTGTACGTTGTCTAAGCCAAATACTTGAAGCACTGTTGGTCTGAAGACGCGCGAAAGAACATATGGGAGAATAAATACAGATTCTCCCGCCAAGATGAGTAGTGCGAGGAAGTACCAAGGGGCTTTTTTTTGATTCATGACGTACAGTGGATTTGAAGAATAACTCAGTCTTGTCTCGAAATTAATGTTAAGCCCGCAAAGGAATCCGCCGCACCCGCTTTCCGGTAAGCCTATAAACTGCATTGGCAATTGCCGCCCCGATCGGCCCCAAAGGAGGCTCGCCGACACCGCCGGGGTAGTCACTATTCTCCAGCAAAACAACGTTGATTTCTTTCGGCGCATCCTTCATCAGCGCCATTTCGTAGGCACCGTAAATGACGGGGTAAAGCGCATTGTTCTTCACGTTCATCTTCTCGTAAAGCACCGCACTCATGCCCATAATGATGCTGCCTTCGCACTGCGCCCGTACCTGATCGGGATTGATAACCAGGCCGGGGTCCATCACACAGGTAACCTTATGAACTTTGATCTCTCCATCAACAATGGAGACCTCCGCCACGTGCGCGCAGGGTGTATTTACATCGGTGCTGCAGGCAAAACCCATGGCCCGGTCGCCGGTTGCTTCATTGCGGTAGCCAGCTACTTCGGCAGCCTTGGCGATCACTTTGGCCAGACGGATGTCCGCTTTTGTTTCGGTCAGGTGGTCCAGCCGGAAGGAGACGGGGTCCTTACCTGCTTTCTCGGCCAGTTCATCCATAAAGCTTTCGATGGCAAAGGTATTGGCGAGGAGCCCAAGGCTCCGCCACCAACTTGTGGCGAAGGGTAGTTTTACCCGCCAGCTTACCGCCCGGTAATTCGGGATGCCGTGGTACTGGATCATGCCGCCGCGCCACGCGCCGAGGTCGGCCCCGATGATCTTTTGCAGGATGCCCGGCAGGAGTGGGGAGCCGTGCATCACGTCGCCGCTGGAGATGTCGTGGCTGATGGCCTCGATCTTGCCGTCGGCCGTTAGTTTTCCCTTCAAGACGTTGTGCGTTGGTGGACGGAAGCTGTCGTTTTGGAATTCTTCCTTACGCGTAAAAAAACACTTTACCGGCTTGCCGACGGCCTTGCTCATCACCGCGGCCTGGATAGCATTGGGGGTATGTAAACGCCGACCAAAACCACCACCGAGGAAGGTGGGCTTGATGATGACTTCGTCCTTGTCCATTCCCATTCGTTTGGCTACTTCCTTGCGGGTAATCTCTGCCACCTGGGTCGACATCTTGATGGTGATTTTATCCTCTTCCACGAAAGCCAAGCAGCCGTTGGGCTCGATCTGAGCGTGGGCGCCGATGGGGCTGAAGTATTCAGATTGGATTAGGCCTTCCGCACCATCTTCGAGTAGCTTTTCCGCGCTGCCTTCCTTCTGGATCTCAATGGGGTGGCCTTTGCCTACTTTGATGGCTTCCTCCACGTCGAAATCATCCCACTTTTTATTTAGCTCCCAAGTGACTTTTATCTTTTGTTTGGCGTTCTCTGCGTTCACGTAGGAATCGGCGACCACGCCGACGAAATCATCCTCGACGATCACTTTTACAACACCTGGCATCCCTTCCGCTAACGTAGTGTCTACGGCGGTAAATTTGGAGTCTAATCCGCTTGGCCGTACGACGGAGCCGTAGAGCATTCCCGGCATCTCGGCGTCCATGCCGTAGATCGGCGCGCCGGTTACCTTGTCCATCAGGTCGACGCGGGGCGTTGGTTTACCGATGTACTTATAGGTTTTGGGGTCTTTGAGTTCCGGCGTGTCTGGTACTTCCCATTCGGTAACTGCCGCAGCCACTTCTCCGTAGGTAATGGACTTTCCGCTTCCGGAAATGACACCGTTGAGCGCTGATAGCCCCGACGCCGCAACACCGAGTTGGTCGGCCGCTGCATTGATCAGCATCACCCGCATGGTCGCGGCTAGTTCGCGCAGTGGTTGCCAGAGGCTGTTGATGCTCGTGCTGCCGCCCGTGGCGAAGGGGTCGATATTACCCAGTTCCGTGGATGCGTGTACTACTTTGATCTGCTCGATACCGATCTCCAGCTCATCTGCTGCGATCTGTGCCAGTCCGGTAAAGACTCCCTGACCCATTTCCATCTTGGGGCTGTGGAATATAATCTGGTTGTCCGGCGTCACTTCAAACCAAATCTTCGGATCATCGGTACTGCCCAAATAAGGCGATTCAGCTACGTTGACTTGTTCGGCGATCTTGCGCCGGATGGGTATACAGTAGACGGTACCGAAGAGGAGACCGGTGCCGATGCCGGCTTTGATTAGGAATTTCCTTCTGGACTTTGATTTTGGCTTGGACATGAATCGGGAATATAATGAGGGAAAGATAAAAATTTGGCGCGGGCGCAGGTGCGGAGTGAGGTTTTGAGCCGTTGAGCTAGAGCGTCACTGGGCCGCTGCCGGTATTACTACCTCAGTTTGCTTTGCTCTTTTGCCAAAGGCGGGTAAGCGTAGCGAACGAAACGTACGGCAGCTAAATCAAGGATCGAGATTGTCTCAGGCAGCAGCCTCGCTAATCAAATATCGAGAGCCTTGATTGCCGCTAAGGGTACTTGCTGCAGCAACTCATTTACTCAGCTGGGAAGCGCGGTGAATAGCCTTGCGCATCCGATAATAAGTACCACACCGGCAAACATTGACGATGTTGTTATCGATGTCCTCGTCCGTAGGCTCAGGGATTTCTTTCAGCATAGCGGCGGTGGCCATCATGAAGCCTGGCTGGCAGTAACCGCACTGAGGAACGATCTCTTCCTTCCAGGCTTGCTGGACGGGGTGAAGGTTGTCGGGCGTACCGAGCCCTTCGATGGTGGTAACCTCTTTGCCTTCTATGAACTTTACCGGGTAGGAACAGGAGCGTACGGCCTTACCGTCGACGTGAAGGGTGCAGGCGCCACAGGCAGCTTTACCGCAGCCGAACTTAGTCCCTTTTAGGCCCAGTTCATCACGGATTACCCACAAAAGAGGGGAGTTTGGATCTGCTTCGGTGGTGGCTTGCTGGCCGTTTAGGTTGAAGTTGGTTGGCATGGATGGTGATTGTACTTGGGGTGGTGAGTGGGGCCGGGCTTTGTTCGAGGTAATCCAGAGGGTAATCGCTTTGCGATGGCTTTTGTTGTGGGTGCGGTAGGCGCGACTAGAGTGGGACACTGGATGTCTTGCCGCCGGAGCCAGTTTTCTTTTCTTCTGAGGAGAAGGGCGGGAGGAGAGGGTTTTATTTATCAGGAATAACCGCTCCCGCTTCCGCCCAAGCGATAACCGCAGCTTTAAAATCAGCTTCAGAAACAGGTGGCTTCTCGCGGGGCTGGCCTTCACCATCCACACCGGGCTCGAAGGCCCAGAGCACCAACTCGTCTTCGGTCATGTGCGTAACTATTTCTTCCAGGCTTTTGCCGCCATTCTTTTCAGGATCGAGCATCATGCGGGCAATTTCGGCGCGGCTGAGCCCTTCCCACGCCATGGTTTTGGGGGCGAGGGCCCAGTGTGGTGCTCCCGGAACGCCGGAGTAACTATTGTTTTCAGACTGGTGGCAGCTACCGCACTGAACGGCGACAACACCGTGATTGGCCGGGCCGCGCTGGACGTTAAAGTTGTGGAGATGGCTGTCTTCGCCCTGGCGGGGCTTGTCTCCGGAAGGGTGACAGTTCATGCAGCGCTTGTGGGTAAGGACTTCCATCATGGTATCGAAGGGGGCTGGGGGAGGCGGCTCGGTGGCAAGGGTAATCAGTGCGATGAACGGAAGTAAAACCAGTAGGTGGCGCGTCATTTAGCTAGGATTTGGTGCCAAAGTACAACAGACGGGTCGAATTTTTAAGTAATCACTAAAACGTCAAAATGAGGAACATTCTGAACAAAGCGCGGCGGCCGTGATTACCTTTGCAGTAACAAAATTTAACATGGCAAAAGCAAAGCAAATTCTGAGTGTCCTCGTTGTAACGTTCCTCCTCGGGGGGCTGCCGGGAATCTCGTATTACTACCTGACCCAGGGCTTCGCTTACCGCAAGGCCGCTTTCGAAACACAGGGAGATTTCGGGAAGATGCCGGATCTGCGGCTAATGACCACCGTACGTGGTAAGCACCCGGAAAAATACCGAGGAGCTATGATGGTCGTAAGTTGGCTCGATTCTACTAAGCCAGCCGCCGTAAAGCAGTACGGTACGATGCTGGACAGCTTGTATACTCAGTTTAAGGACAGCCCAAACCTGTACTTTTCCACGATCACCAAAGGCGAAAATGCTGCGGCAACCGCAATAGAGTTCGCAGAAACGTATAATCTTCCGGATGATGAGATGATTAGTTTCCTAACCCTTGACGATGTTGCTTTCGCTCAGTCGGCCCGCGACTTTCAGCTGCCCCTGTCCGGAGGCAATACTCCCGGCGAAGTACCCATCGTTGCGCTGGTGGACAGCTCTTTGACCATCGTCAAACACTACGACCTCGGTAGTCGGGACGAAACCATTGGCCTTGTGCAACTCATCTCCGTAATCATTCCCTTACCCACTCGTCTGGACCTTGTTCTGGATCGTGCCAAAGAGCTATAGCTATGTCTTATCCTCAACTAAAAACATATCCTGATCAAGAGCGGACCTTGAAAATCCTGATCTGGGCGGTTTCCGCTGCAGTCCTGCTCTTGGTAGTAGCGATGCGCCGGTACACATTGCCTGTGCCGGATGCTTGGGACGTTGGGTTTTTACCGGCAGTAAATGCTACGCTGAACACACTAACCGCGGTCGCACTAGTATTTTCGCTCTACTTCATTAAGAATAAAAATGTGGTGGCGCACCGCAGTGCAAATGGAGCTGCACTCGGCTTTTCTGTATTGTTTTTGCTCTGCTACGTCGTCTACCATTTCACCACTCCGGAAGTTAAGTTCGGAGACATCGATCACGACGGATTGCTTTCCGTTACTGAATCGGCTGCCGTCGCCGGTACTCGACCGGTTTACCTGATGATTCTTTTATCACACATCGCTTTGGCCGCCATCCTTTTACCGTTTATTTTGTTGAATACACTGCGGGCTTTGGCGGGTAAGTATGAGTTGCACCGGAAGATGGCGCGGGTTGTTTGGCCACTCTGGCTTTACGTTGCTATTACCGGGCCGGTGGTTTATTTGATGCTGCGGGTCTATTACCCTTAAAGCCTGTACCATATTTTATGTTGTCACGTATAATTGCAAGAAACAGACAGTTCACAAACCAAAATCACGAGTAGGGTAATAAACCCGATCACTTGAATAAAATAATAGAGCCATGAAAAATTTTCTGCTTGTTTTTACTGTTGCCATGATTTTCGTGCTGTCTGGGGTAGGCAGCGAACTGCTGGCGCAGTGCCCTATGTGCCGTGCTACTGCAGAGTCTAACCTCGCCAATGGTGGTACCGAAGGCAAGGGGCTCAACAATGGCATTATGTACATGCTCGGTATGCCGTACGTCCTGATTGGGACGGTTGCTTTTTTGTGGTGGAAACACCGGGCAAAGGACGATGAACTGGAGCAGGCCTAACTAACGGAAAAGTCCTGAAAGGACTTTATTCCTGAGCAGTACGGTTAACTAATGAGCTGACACACTAATGTGGCTGCGGTCGTGGTTACTGAACAGAGACGATGTGCAGGGGCAAAAGGCTTAACTTGCCCCCATGAGTAAAGTAAACATTCAGGAAAAATTCCAACTCTTCAACGATCACTGGTCCCCGAAAATAATCGGTGAACTCAATGGGCAGCACCTGAAACTCGCCAAAGTACAGGGCGAACTCGTTTGGCACGACCACGCAAAAGAAGACGAGCTATTCCTTGTTTATAAAGGTATCTTCTGCCTCGATTTCCGCGATGGAACTACCGTAGAGCTACATCCCGGTGAGTTCCACATCGTACCCAAAGGCGTAGAGCACCGCCCCTGGACGAAGGGAGGCGGCGAAGTCTGGCTAATGCTCATCGAACCGGCGGGAATCAAGCACACTGGGGAAGTGATGGATGAAAAAACGGTGGAAACTTACGACTGGATATAGTTAGACGCACTGCGTGCTTTTAGACGCGCTGTGCGCTTTTAGACGCACTGCGTGCTTTTAGACGCGCTGTGCGCTTTTAGACGCACTGCGTGC
>JAPKCQ010000361.1 GCA_026421165.1 Lewinella sp.
ACGTTTTATTTAATTCGCGTCCCTAAGAGACTTCATGCTACATCCCCGGATTGATTGATTTTTTAAATTAAACTACAGTGTTATGTACGTCAGCTGTTCTTCTTCTGCCTTCGGGCTGAAGCCTAAAAAACAGCAGCCTAAAGTTATTTTCATCCTCAAACATCCAATGCGCTTACTCCGAGACGACCCGGGCACCCTTTGGCCGGGCAAAATTAGCTGCATCAGCCTCCTTCTTACCGATCTTTACGTCTGCAAATATCAGGACGTTCCGGGGTTCAACCGGTAGACTTTCCTCGGCAACGTACCAAACGAGGCTGTCCGCCAGTTGGACACCATCGTAATCACTCCAGGTAGGATATTCGATCCAGCGGAATTCATCGCTGACCTCTCCAGAATCGCCGGTTACCGTATAGCCGAGCCAGCGCATTTTGCCAGTCTCCGGGTCGTAGTGAAGCCTGTAGTTGTCCGTTGAACTATAGCCTATACCGTCGTCGTAGCCCACCATAATGCCGGGGTAAGTTGTGCCTTCGTAAGTGATTGGTTCGGCGGCCTCGTATTTGATGCCGGGATCAGCGAGCACCCAGGGCATGGCGTAGAAATAGAACATCAGGTTTTTGTAGAAGAGAGGATTGCCTTGGTAGGTGGTATCGGCGGTTACCCAGACGTCCTGCCCGTCAAAACCCATCTCGACCAGGTCTTCCTTTGCCATACCCGGCTGTCGGATGTATTCGCGGCGATTATGGAGGTCAATAAGTTGGGTTTCTGGGTAATTACCCTTGAGCATGGCGTAGCTTAGCTGGCGGAATTCCTTCCAGTTGTCCAGGCCGCCGTGGGCGTTTAGGGTGGCGACGAAGTCGGCTGGCATGCCTTCGGTGGAAGCTCCTACTTTGGCTTCCGGCTCCATTGTTTCGGTTGCAGGTGAGCCACAGGCGGTAAAAAGTAGGGAAGTACTTAGCGCAAGCAGGGCGCTAAAATTGAGCGTTTTCATTGATGTGTGTGTGTATTGTTAATTTCTCCTTGTACATACATTCAACGGCCAGTGTTCATTTTGGAACAAATGCTTTTTCTCCGCGGCTACTATGTGGTGGGCACGGCAGAGCGAAAACCTTTACAAACCCTAACCATGTCGTACCTTCCGCCCTAAGCCCAAACCATTATGCAAAAACAAGAAATTCTAGCCCAAAAACTAGCCGAAGCCCAATTAGGTGGTGGCGAAGAACGCATTGAAAAGCAGCACCAAAAAGGCAAGCTTACCGCCCGTGAGCGCGTCCACCTATTGCTCGATCCTGGAAGCTTTGAAGAGATCGGTGCCCTGGTGACCCACCGGACGTACGACTTCGACATGCAAGACCAACTCTTTTATGGCGATGGTGTAGTGACCGGCCACGGCACCATCGGCGGACGGCTCGTCTACGTTTTTGCGCAAGACTTCACGGTCTTCGGCGGAGCGCTCTCCGAAACCCACGCGGAGAAGATTTGTAAGGTAATGGACATGGCCGTTAAGACCGGTGCACCGCTCCTCGGCCTCAACGATTCCGGAGGTGCACGCATTCAGGAAGGTGTTCGATCGCTGGGCGGCTACGCTGATATTTTCTACCGCAACGTCCGGGCATCCGGCGTGATTCCACAGTTATCGGCCATTATGGGCCCCTGTGCCGGAGGAGCCGTTTACTCTCCAGCGATGACCGATTTCACCATCATGGTTGAGCACACCAGCTACATGTTCGTGACCGGCCCCAACGTAGTAAAAACGGTTACCAACGAGGAAGTTTCCAGCGAAGAGCTCGGCGGTGCCAGCACCCACTCCACCAAATCCGGCGTCACCCACCTCACGGCCGCCAACGATGTAGACTGCCTCAATAAACTAAAAACCCTGCTGAGTTACCTGCCGCAAAACTGCAAGGAAAAAACCGCGGACCTCCCCTATCACCTGGGTACAGAGATCCGCGAACAACTCGAAAACCTCGTACCAGAATCTGCCAACAAGCCCTACGATATGCGGACGGTCATCAATGGGATCATCGATGAAGGCAGCTTTTTCGAAATTCACGAGAACTATGCGGATAACATTGTCGTCGGATTTGCTCGTCTAGCCGGAAAATCCATCGGCATAGTCGCCAACCAGCCCATGAGCCTTGCCGGTGTACTCGACGTGGAGTCAAGCAAAAAAGCCGCCCGCTTTACCCGTACTTGCGACTGTTTCAACGTCCCCCTTCTTGTGCTGGTGGACGTCCCCGGTTTCTTACCCGGTACGGACCAGGAGTGGAGCGGCATCATCACCAACGGTGCAAAATTACTATACGCCCTGAGCGAAGCAACCGTTCCCCGCATCACCGTCATCACCCGCAAGGCCTACGGCGGGGCGTACGACGTTATGAACTCCAAGCACATCGGTGCCGATCTCAACTTCGCTTGGCCAACGGCGGAGATTGCCGTGATGGGCGCAAAGGGTGCTTCCAAGATCATTTTCCGACGAGAGATCGAGGCGGCTGAAGACCCCGCCGCTAAACTGGCCGAGAAAGAGTCGGATTATGCCGAGAAGTTCGCCAACCCCTACCGGGCCGCACAGCGCGGTTTTATCGACGAGGTTATTCTGCCAAAGGAGACCCGCCGTAAGCTCATCCGTGGTTTTGCCATGCTGGAAGGTAAGGTGGTGGAAAGGCCACAGCGTAAGCATGGGAATATTCCTCTTTAGGAAGTAAATTACTGAGTTTACGAGTCGCTAAATCACCGAGTTATTACCACCGCTACCACTCACGGCGCTACGCTTGTTCGCTTAAGCTGAGCAAGCGTAGCGCTACGAACGGTATTTGCGGAAGCAACTCGGTGACTCACTCAGACGGCAGTAGCCACTAACAAACGCACTAAAACGTTAAATCTCCTCTCCACAGCAACGGTTCTTCCTTTTCATCGTCCCTTAGGTGACATTCAAATGACAATTAGCTTGCAATTCCATGACGATTACTTATTTTTGCTTCAAATACACATCGTCCATGAAGAAGCTACTCATCCTGTTTGCATTCGGTGCCTTTGGCCTTAACCTTACTGGTTGCCTTGAAGAAACCGTTACCGTTGACAGCCCTGAAGTTGATGGCTTTAGCAATTCGTTTTCCCTTCAGTTCAATGATTCGGAATTTGAGGCGCTTAGCCAATCGCTAGAAATTGACCAGGCCATCACAATGAACTCTGTGGAAGTACCCCTTCACATCGGGCGCAGCTCTGGTCTTTCCACCGTTGATCAGACCTCTTCCGACGCACGAAAAGCACTCCTCGGTCGCGTGCTCTTTCACGACACCCGCCTCTCCGCTACCGGCGAAACAAGTTGTGAGTCTTGCCACAAACAAGCAGCCGCTTTTTCTGACGACGTTGCTTTTAGCAACGGCATCAACGGTGCGGTTACCAAACGTAATTCTATTGCCCTGGGTTCTGTCCCCACCTTCTCCCCCGTCATTAGCGGTTACGGCAGCTCCGGCGACGAACAGACCGCACGCATAGAAGGCGACGTGAAGTTCTTCTGGGACGAACGCGCCAACACCATAAAAGAACAATCTGAAGCCACCATTCAGGACGAACTGGAGATGGGTAAGGACCTTCACGAACTGTCCCGCGAACTGAAAGAGCAGGAGATGTACAAGATTCTGAGCATGAAAGCCTTTGGTACTACCGACCTTACGCCAGACCGCATCACGCTTGCACTAGAAAAATTTACTAGCTCCATCGTTTCTATGAATACCCGCTTCGATCAGTTGCGAGACCAGCAAGTCTTAGGCGTATCAAGCCCTGGGTCTTTCACAGAAGCCGAGTTGCTCGGTTCCGAACTCTTTCGCAACAGCTGTTCTTCCTGCCACGGCGACGAAATGGGCAAGCCCCGGGTCAATATTGCCAGCAACGGGCTCGACGAAGTCTACACCGACAAAGGCGTCGGCGAGCTTAGCGGCAACTCGTGGCAGAACGGCATTTTCAAAGTACCCTTCCTCCGCAACGTAGCGCTCACCGGCCCTTATATGCACGACGGTCGGTTCAACACCCTCCGTGAAGTGGTCGATCACTACAGCGAAGGTATCCAGGACCACATCAACCTCCATCCCAACCTGAAAGGCAACAACAGTCAGCCCCGCCGGATGAACTTCACCGAAAATGAGAAGCAAGCGCTAATCGAATTTCTTAACATGACCACTGACCATACGATGCTGGTCGATGCACGGTTTTCCAATCCGTTCCGTCAGTAGTAGTGTCGTAATTTAGTTACTACCGCATGTCCGCAACGACACCTACGAATATACACGGACAAA
>JAPKCQ010000362.1 GCA_026421165.1 Lewinella sp.
TATGGTGATGCGGTTTATATGAACCACACCTACCGGGGACTCCTCGCACTGGATTCCGGAGACATAGAGACCGCTCGCCTAGAATTATTGAAGTCAGGTAAAGCGCCCCCGTCTCCCGTTCTGAAAAGCTTTGGTCCGAACCTTAGCTTGGGCAAAAGAATGCTGGAAGCCGGAGAGAAAGAGACCGTCCTTAAGTTCCTCGACCTGTGCAAGACTTTCTGGGTGTTACCGCTAAGACTGATGCATATTCCCCGCTGGAAAAAGTCCATTGAGGCAGGTGAAGCTCCTAACTTTGGGGGCAACCTGTTTTACCTGATGGATATGCCAGGGTTGGAGGAAGAATAGCGTTCTACCCTGCTTCCAAAACCTTTCTTTGGACCTGCGGCTGCGCCCCTTCATCCTACTCTATCGCTTTGAGACGAGCCTGGCTTTTCTTTCTATAGGGCTACCACAAAGTAAGTGGTTGGCCCGGTTGAAGACCTCCCGGTTCGACGCTAGAACAGCAAGGGAGCTAATGACTGCAGTGCATCAAGTCGGACCGGAAGGTCCCTCAACCTTATACTTCACGATTGCCCTGTTTCTTCCCACACTAAAGTCCATCGCTACGTGTAGGGCAACGTATATTTGGCGCACAAAATCGCCCCCACATGAATAGCCTGCTCACACGTTTTCTTCGCTACGTACAGATTGATACAGAGTCTGATCCCCACTCGCCCACCCAGCCGAGTACCATGAAGCAAAAGAACCTGGGCCTTGTGCTGGCCGAAGAGCTCCGCCAACTAGGCCTAACCGACGCTGAGCTGGATGAGCACGGCTACGTGTACGCTACGATACCCGCTACGCCTGGTCACGAGAATGTACCCGTCATCTGTTTCTGTAGCCACATGGATACCAGCCCGGACGCCAGCGGTAAAAACGTGAAACCGCTCGTCCATGAAAATTACCAAGGCCAGGATCTGGTACTACCCGACGATAAATCCATCGTGATCAGAATGGCCGACCACAATGGCCTCGACCACTGCATCGGCCATACCATCATCACTGCGTCCGGCACTACCCTGCTGGGCGCCGATAATAAGTCCGGCGTCGCGGCCATCATGACCGCCGTGGAAACAATGGTCAACGATCCTTCCATCCCGCACGGAAAACTCCGTATTCTTTTCACCCCCGACGAAGAAATTGGCCGGGGCGTAAACGCGGTAGACATGGCTAAGCTCGCCGCCGATTTCGGTTACACCATCGACGGTGAAGAGTTTAGTAGCCTGCAGGACGAAACCTTCAGCGCCGACGCCGCGCAAATCAATATAACTGGTGTGAGTGCACACCCAGGAATGGCCAAGGGCCATATGGAGAACGGTATTAAAATAGCAGCGGATATTGTTGCCGCTTTGCCGAGAACCGAACTAACGCCAGAAACCACCGAAGGCAAGGAAGGCTTTTTACACCCGGTAGAAATGGAAGCTAAAGCGGAATCTGCACGCATCGACTTCATCATCCGTGATTTCAAAACCGCTAAACTGGAAGAGCACGCTAATGTACTTCGGAGCATTATCGCGGAGGTTAAGCCCCGTTACCCCAGTAGTAAGATTGAGCTGACCATCACGGAACAGTACCGGAATATGAAGGAGATACTGGACGAGCATCCGCACGTAATGGACCTGGCCAAGCGCGCGATCGCTTCCTGCGGCATCAAGCCAAAGCCCGACAGTATCCGAGGAGGAACGGATGGTTCCCGACTTAGTTTCATGGGGCTCCCTTGTCCGAACATCTTTGCTGGCGAGCACTCTTTCCACTCTAAACTCGAATGGGCCAGCCTGGAAGAAATGGAGAAAGCCGCAGAGGTGGTGGTTGCCATCAGCCGACTAGCAACGGAAGTATCCAGCCTTTAGGAACACCCAAATGCTAATCACTTTATGCTAAAGGTCGTTTTTGCACGTAAATCCGGGATGACTCATGTTTGCACGGTGTCCCTTACCTTGCAGCGGTTATTTTTTTGGTTATAAATCTGTCTAAGGGACGCGAAATAAATAAACCATACTTTTTGACCGCCTTATCCAGGCATTCAGGTTTTTCTACCACCGACGCTACCTCTTTCTATGCAAACTCCAGTCATTCTCCGCGACATCAGCTGGCTCTCTTTCAATCACCGGGTTCTCCAGGAAGCAAGCGACCCATCTCTGCCGCTTTTTGAACGCATCAAATTTTTGGCTATTTATAGCTCAAATCTGGACGAATTTTTTCGGGTCAGAATGGCCAACCACCGTAACCTGCTGAGGGTAGGAAAAAAAACGAAGAAGGAGCTTGACATCACACCCAAGCAAACCGTTCGCTCCATCCAGCGAATTGTGAACCGGCAGCAGGAAGAATTTAGCCGTATTTTTGAAAAGAAGATTACGCCAGAATTGGCCAAAAATGGCATTGTCCTAAAGCGGCGCCTGGACCTCTCGAAAGTAGAAAAAGAATGGGTAGAAAGCTACTTTCACGATAAGATGCTACCCTTTGTTCAGCCGGTACTATTGGTAAAGGATATGGTACGGCCCTTCCTGAACAACGCCCAGTTGTACCTCACCATCCTGATGAAGGAACGGGAGACTAAAAAAACAGCCTACGCAGTTGTCAAAATTCCGAGCGATCACCTGCCCCGCTTCATTGAGCTGCCACAGACGGACCTTAACCGTAACCTGATTTTACTGGATGATATCGTTAGGCACTCCATCTCGTGGATGTTCCCCGGTTACGAAGTTGAAGATACCTTCTCGGTAAAGCTCACCCGCGATGCTGAGCTCTACATCGATGATGAATTCAGCGGAGACCTGCTCGACAAGATCAAGACGAGCCTCCAGCGCCGACACGTTGGGCCAGCCAGCCGCTTCGTCTACGACCGAACCATGCCGGAAGACCTACTGGACTATCTAAAAGATACCTTCGAACTAGAAAACCTTGACGTATTGGCCGAGGGCCGCTACCACAACAACTCTGAATTCTTCGGCTTCCCAGATTTCGAGATGGCCCACCTCAAGAACCCACCCCAGCCGCCCCTGCCTTACAAGGCGCTGGAAGAAGCTCCCGACTTTTGGGCTGCCATCCGTGAGCGAGACCACCTCCTGCACGTGCCCTACCAGAGCTACGAGTCCGTCGTACGCTTCTTCGAAATCGCTGCGGAAGACCCGCAGGTAACCCACATCAAGATCGTTCAGTACCGGGTTGCCCGCAAAAGCCGGATCATGAAGGCCCTCATGGCTGCCGTTAAAGCCGGCAAGCAGGTCCATGCCTTCATCGAAGTAAAAGCACGATTCGACGAAGAAGCCAACCTTAAATGGGGAGAACGGCTGGAACAAGCGGGCGTACACGTGAACTACAGTTTCCCCGGCGTGAAGGTCCACAGCAAACTAGCCACAGTACGCAGGCTAGAAGATGGCGTACCCCGCATGTACAACTACCTAGCAACGGGTAACTTCCATGAAGACACCGCTAAAATTTACTCTGACTTTGGCATCTTTACGGCAGACACAAGATTGACCGGCGAGGTAGCCCGGATATTTAAATTTCTCGAGCAGGTAGAACACCCCGGGCAGGACTTTGAGCACCTCCTGGTAGGCCAATTTAACCTGTTAGACGGATTAGAAAGCCTGATCAAATTTGAAATTGCGGAAGCAAAGGCCGGCCGCAAAGCAGCCATGACTTTGAAGATGAACAGCCTCCAGGATCCGGACATGATCACATTGCTGTATAAAGCCTCTAAAGCTGGTGTGAAGATCAAACTCATCATCCGGGGCATCTGCTGCCTGGTACCTGGGCGTAAGGGCATTAGTGACAATATCCATGGGATCAGCATCGTGGACCGCTACCTGGAACACGCCCGGGTATTTCACTTCCACCACGCCGGAGAAGAGAAGCTCTACCTCAGTTCAGCGGACTTCATGACGCGAAACCTTCATCATCGGATCGAGACTACCTTCCCCGTTTACGATAAGAAGCTAAAGGCGGAAATCATTCATTTCATGGATATCCAGCTACACGACAACACCAAAGCGCGGCTACTATCGGATCAGCAGAGTAATGCTTACTACACTAAGGGGAGTAAGAAGATCCGTAGCCAGAAGGCTACTTATGATTACTTTCGAGAATGAAGGAGCCAGGATTAATTTTACAGGCTGTACCCTAATTGGAGGAGTACCATCTTGACGACGTTGCCGCCAGCCCATCCGGCGAAGATGTTGCTTAAAACGTCGATTTAATAACTGTCCGATTTGCGGCCTGGCGTTTTTGTTCCTACGTT
>JAPKCQ010000066.1 GCA_026421165.1 Lewinella sp.
TTTAGAAATAACGCCCAGTTTTCAGGATCAGGCCCCACGGTCGGACGTACTGTTACTCGGCCTCAATCGGCTCATAACGAAGGTAATCGTTACGGAATGAGCCAAGCAGAACACCAATCTTATTTGACTGGTTGCCAAGAGACGAGCCAACTTTGCGAGGATTACCTGGCATTTTATATTTTGTACGCCAATGCCTCCCATACAGTTTAAGAGTTACCACGTTTACGAATCCGTACCCAACTCCCCTCTTCCTGACCACTTTTTTATAAGCATTACGTCGGCTACTTATGTGAGCCGTCAAGAAATACAGCAAATAACCGTCGTGCCTTTACGCGACTCTCAAACTACTTACGACCACCCACTTTCCGTAATTGTTGATCCCATTACCAATCCAGAGGTTGAGATAATTCGGACCCTATCCGCCTACGTTGGCGGAATCCAAACCTTACCAGACCATCTGTTTATTCCCCACAGCCAGGGGGAAGTATCCGAACGGGTAAAAAAGGAATTGAAGCGCAAGCTTAACGGGTGGCTTGACCTTTAGTGTCAACTATTTCACTTGGTAAAAAGCCCGTCCCTCCCGCGGGGAGAAACGGGCAAACACACTCAAAACGTCACCGCGCAGTAGTAGCGCAGTTCAACCTATAAATCTTTCGTGAGGCGCAGCAGTACTCATCGACAATCTCGACCGGAGTAAAAACTTTGGACCAGAAAATTAATGAGCCTAAATAACCTAAACAATAAGGGTGGCGGCGACTAAACCAAGTATTCTCAGCGTCCAGTCTTCATCTCGCTATCAACGGACTACTATTCCGAAAGCCAGGCGTGCTCGGGTAGTTGCCGCCAGAACCCTGTCGTTATTTCTTTAATTCTCCCATTCCATTCTTTATCAATCAGAGCCGGTCGTAGCGCCAGAGCTCCAGGTTCTCGATCATTTGGACGAGCTTATCGCCGTAGCGGGGGTCAGTCGCATAGCCAGCCTTTCGTAAGCCGTGCGACCAGTTTTTATAGTCGGTTTTTGGCAGAGCGAAGAGGCTTTTGTAGCGGGACTTCATGAGCACCTTAGAGTGTTCGTGATAGCTTTCTTCTGGGGTCTCGAAGGTGCGGAAGAAGTCTTTGTGGTGATCATCCGAATGGTTGGAGCAGTGCCCTTTGCGGCACTTTTTGCTGAAGCATTTAATGCCGAAGTGGTTGTTGTTTTTGCGGGCGAGCGTGCTTTTCCCCGTTCCGCTTTCCAGCAAGCCTTGCGCTAGGGTGATGCTGGCGGGAATGCCGTGGGTCTCCATTTCCGCTAGGGCGACTAGCTTGAAGTTGTCTACATAGGCGAGTTGCTTCTTTTGCCGGGCGGTCCATTCTTTTACCGGAGCTACGTAGCCAGTCAGCTTTGCCTCCGTCCCTTCCTTTGCACCTGCGGCCGCGCCCGAAATCTGTGGTCCCTCATTGGAATGATTGAAAACCGAGGATTCGCTTACCGATAACCAACCGTCACCACCACCAACGGAGAGGTTGAAACTGAACTCCCGCTGCGTAAGCAGGAGGGTAAGGCTGAAGAGAACAATCAGCTTCGTCCACGGGCTGGTAACCTGCTTGTGTATCCGCAGGTAGAGCTCTTCGAAGAAAAGTTTCCAGCCTGCTGGAATAGGGAGTTGCGTTTGTTTCATTTTGTTTGAATTGTGAACGCAAGGTATGTACTTTGTTTTAAACAAACAATAAATATGGAGATGCTTTCTTAAATAATCTTAATTGTTTGTAGTTTAGGCGTGCCGCTAATCGTACAGAACATTGAGTAGCTAAAGAGCCAGGCCCTTGGGCAGACTTGTATTGCGTCCGAGTACTTATGAGTACAGAACTGACACAGAGGAAGAAGAGCCTGCAGCTTTTAATTTCCTCTTAACCCTTTCTTAAGAAGCCATGGCTAGCCTACGGGCTAACTTTGCGGGTAATTATAATTACCTTTTTATGAAACAGTTCTTTTTCGTGCTTCTCTTAACCACCTGCGCCGTTTCCTCCGCTCTCGCTCAGAAGTACGGCCACGTAAACTTTGGTAACCTCTTGAGCCAGATGGACGACGTGAAAACTGCGCAAGCTGGCCTCCAGGCCTACGAGAAAGAGCAAATCGCCATTGGCGAGAAGCTGGTCGCGGAGTTTAAAAAAGCATACGACGAGGCGGAAGCTAAGGTAAATAACCTCACTCCGAAGGAACTAAAAACGATCCAGGCAAAACTTGAAAAAGACCAAATCGCGGTTCAGGGGTTCGAGCAGCAAATGGGCCGCAACGTAGAGTTGAAGCGTCAGGAATTACTTGGCCCCATCATCAAGAAGGCCAAAGAGGCCGTGAGTGCGGTGGCTAAAGCGCAGGGTTACCAGCTTGTGTTTGACTCCTCTATTTTTGGCACTATTATGTTCGCTGAAGATGCCACTGACTTGCTTGCTATGGTTAAGGCGCGGCTCGGCATCCAGTAGTGAGTTGGCGAGTTACTCCGCGAGCGGCACTCATATTGCTAGGTGAGTAAACGCAGCGCCGCGAACGGTAACAGCGGCAGCAACACAGCGGCTCTTCAACTTAGTAACCGGAAGGGTGGAGATCGTCCCACTTCGTAGCCTTCTGGTAAGCAGCCGCAAGATCCACCAGCGCCTGCTCTCCAAACAATTTTCCCGTAAAGGTGATGCTCGTTGGCGTCCCTTCCTCGTTCATACCGTTCGGTACCGTAATGCTCGGGTGCCCGGTCATATTCGTGATGAACAGGCTGTTGGAATGCCAGCTGGGGTTCACGTAAACGTCCACATTTGCTTCGGTAAGCACTTTGTCAACGTCTTCCATTAGTTGGCGGCGCAGCCGGCTGGCCTGCACGTAGGCTACGGCGGGAACGAAGTGGGCTGTGCGGAAGGCGTTGGGCCAGGCATTTACTATCTGGCGGGTCAGTTCGTCGTCCTTATTGCTGCGGGTGAGGGCTTCGAAGGCGGCAGCGGCTTCGACGTTTAGGATGAACCTGATTTCAGGCTCTTCGGGTAGCTCGATCGGGACGAGCTCGTAGCCTAGCTCCCGTAGGGTTTCCAGCACGACGGAATCCTGCGCGTGGAAAGGGTAATCCCGTTCCATCCTTGATTTATAGTAACCGATGCGGGTGCCGACTTTTACGCGGGTAGTTGGCCATTTGTACTGAAAACCTGCTTCGATGGCGTGGGCGTCGCGCGGGTCATAGTTGGCGATGGCCGCCAGCACCAGGCCGGCGTCGGCGGCGGAGCGGGTGATGGGGCCGATTTTGTCCATACTCCAGCTTAGGGCCATTGCGCCGTGGCGGCTTACGCGGCCGAAGGTTGGGCGCAGGCCGGTGGTGCCACAGACCGTGCTCGGGCTTACGATGCTGCCCAGCGTTTCCGTTCCTATGGCGAAGGGGACCAAACCCGCTGCGACGGCGCTTGCAGAGCCGGCACTTGAGCCTGAACTTCCTTTCGTCGTGTCCCACGGGTTGCGGGTTTTTTCGCCGTACCAGACGTCGCCCCAGGCCAGTGCGCCCATGCTCAGTTTGGCGATCAGGACGGCGCCGGCTTCGTCGAGTTGCTCGATGACGGAGGCGTCCATGTCGATCGTTTGTTCTCTGTATGGTTCGGCGCCCCAGGTGGTGGGGTAGCCTTTAGCGGCGAGGAGATCTTTGGCGCCGTAGGGGATGCCGTGCAGGGGACCGCGGTATTTTCCGGCGGCGAGCTCGGCGTCGAGTTTGTCGGCCTGGGCCAGGGCGCGTTCCTCGGTCATGGTGATGACGCAGTGGAGCTCCGGAGCCTTCTTTTTTAAGCGTTTTATGAAAGCTTCTGCGACTTCACGACACGACATTTTTCGATCCTTAATGATGTGGCTTAGCCGCGCGATCGTCATCCATTTCAGCCAGCCCCCGTCAGCACAAAGTGGAGAAGTAAGGGGAGGCGGGGCCGCGGGTGCAGAGACAGTTTTTGAAGCAGGAAGCTGCTCCGATCTGAGGACCGGGTTGAAAATCAGGGTAGGGGACAAGCCGTTAGCAATCGGGGTTTGGCCGAGCTTCAGCAGGGTTTCGCGCTGTCGTTCGAGGCCGGGGAGTGCCAGCTCGATCTCTTCGTCGTCCAGGAAGTCGATACCGAGGACTTCGGCTGCGGTTTCTATGTCGCTTTTGGTTAGGGCTTCGTTTATGGCCATGCCGGAGGCGAAGATCAGCAGGGCGGCGAAGGCCATCAGAATTTTAGAATGGTTGATCATTGGTTAGTTGTATTGGTTTTTTTTCCCAAGTTAATCATCATGTGCTATACCTGTCTTATCTTAGTTTTGCCAAAGCCTTACAATATGTTGATCCGCCTACTACCATTGTTGGCCTTACTCTTACTCTCCGTTTCCACCTTCGCCCAGAACGAAAAAGTAACCGTAAAACGTGAGACCAAAACGACTAAAGGAAATACCACCGAAACCATTTTTACGGCCACCAACGAATCTTTTGCCCGCCAGACCATCATTATGGAACTGAACGGTGGTAAGTACCGACGCCCCGCTGTTTCCCTACCGGTTGTCGCGACCCTGAAGCCTGGTAACAACAGCCTTCTCCGGCTGAGCGACGTGAACGGTGCTCCGGGTTACGGTTACACCTACGCTCAAGGATGTCTGAACACCAAGCCCGCCGCAGTTACCTACCTTCTGCCAGTAGCCCCTGGGAAAAACACCCGCATCGATACCTTAAGTAATATTGAAACAACCTATTTCGGTAAACAGCGCCCCGAAAACTGGCACGCTTACGCGATGGAGGCCGCCCAAGGTGATACCATCTTTGCCAGCCGCCGGGGTCTGGTTATCGAAGTCGAAAGCAGGGAAGCCTCAGGGTTTACCAGTGGGATTTCTTACACCTCGTCCCGAACCCATCTTACCCTGGTACACGAAGACTGTACTAGGGCCCGGTACGAACTCTTCGAGCAAGAAGGCGTCCTTACTGAACCCGGCCAGTGGGTTGAAGCGGGAGACCCTTTGGGGCGAGTGAGTGACGGCAAAGCCTACGTCAACGGTACCCACTTACGTTTTTCCGTTTATTATCCCAATCTGACACGGGAAACGCTTAAGGAGTTGAGAAAGGATGGTAATTATCGGTATACCAACACGTATGTCAGCCCCGTCTTCGCCAGCATCGGCGTACCTCAAAGTGGAGAGACTTACCTGAGTGAACACCCTGAAGGCCTCATTTTTCAGGAAATGAGCAAGCGGCAGGTTAAAAAATGGAAGAAAAAGCGGGAGCAGTAGTTAGATTGTTAGAAGTTAGCGTGAGGAAGAATATCCTCAGGTCTAACTTCTAACAATCTAACCTCTAACAGTCTAACTTACTAGGCAAACGCCTTTTCTACCAAAGCCGCCTGGTCCCTAACGTGCACCTTTTTGTAACCAGTAGCCGGTGAAGCCGTAGCTGGCCGACCTACGTAGGTGAGCTTAATTCCGATGTCGTCACTGTAGAGCATGTGGTCGCTAATGTAAGACCAGGCACCAGCATTGCGGCTTTCTTCCTGTACCCACATTACCTCAGCGCCTTTGTAGCGCTGCAAAAGGTCGGTTACCTGTTTGGTTGGTAGCGGGAAGAGTTGCTCTATGCGAACGATGGCTACATCGTCTCGCTGGTTCTGCTCTTTGTACTGGGCGAGGTCGAAATAGACCTTACCGGAGCAGAGCAGGAGGCGTTTTACTTTTTTGTTTCCGGCTTTGGTGATCGTCGGGTCGTCGATGATCTCCTGGAAGCGTGTTCCTGGGCCAAAGTCTTCAACCGGGCTAACGGCCATGGCGTGGCGTAGGCCAGATTTTGGCATCATATTGATCAGTGGCTTACGGAAATTCCAGGCCAGCTGACGACGCATGAGGTGGAAAAAGTTGGCGGGCATCGTTATGTTGGTAACGATCATGTTAAACTCAGCGCAGAGCAGCAGGAAGCGTTCGAGGCGTGCACTTGAGTGCTCCGGCCCCTGGCCTTCGTAGCCATGGGGTAGCAGTACGGCTAGGCCGTTCATGCGTGACCATTTAGATTCTCCGCTGGCGATGAACTGGTCGAAGACCGTCATAGCACCGTTAGCAAAGTCTCCAAACTGGGCTTCCCAAATAACTAGATTGTTAGGGCTGGCCGTTGCGTAGCCGTACTCGAAACCGAGGACGGCGAATTCTGAGAGCAAGGAATTGTAAATGAGAAGCTTGCCCTGGTCTTCGCTCAGCTCGTCGAGGCGGTTGAGTTTTTGCTTACCGTCTTCGCTAGTGAGTACGGCATGACGGTGGCTGAAGGTGCCGCGGCGGACATCCTGACCAGTCATACGGACGTTGTGGCCGTCCATCAGCAGTGATGCGTAGGAGGTGAGCTCGCCGAGCGCCCAGTCGAGCTTATCGGCTTCGATTGATTTTCGGTAGCTATCGAACAGGCGATTTACCTTTTTTACCGGAGCGAAATCCTCGGGCAAGGTGATCAGGTGCTTCAGGATGGCTTTTACCTGGTCTACGGGAATACCTGTTTCGGGCGACTGGGCGAAAAATTCCTGCTTCCAGTGATCGCTTTCCAGGGCACGCCAGGCTTTTTCCGGCGGTTGGTAGCGGTACGGAATATCCTTATTTTTGACGCTGGTGTGGATGTCTTGCAGGCGGTCTTTAAATTGCTTGCCGAGTTTTTTGGCTTCCTTTTCGGCGATGTCTCCGCGCTTTACCAACTGATCGATGTAGATTTTGCGGACGTCGGGGTGTTTCTTGACTTTCTGGTACATTCCCGGTTGGGTGTAGCCGGGGTCATCGCCTTCGTTGTGGCCGTTCTTGCGGTAGCAGAGCATGTCGATGTACACGTCGGAGTTGAACTTGTTGCGGTACTCGATGGCGAGGCGGGAGACATAAAGTACGGCTTCGGGATCATCTCCATTGACGTGAAAGACGGGCGACTGGGTTACGGAAGCAACGCCGCTACAGTAAATACTGGTACGGGCATCGTCCTGATCCGTAGTGAAACCAATCTGGTTGTTGATGATGAAGTGAATGGTGCCGCCGGTCTTATAGGCCTCCAGTTCACTCATTTGAGCGGTTTCGAAGACCACTCCCTGACCGGCTACGGCCGCGTCGCCGTGGATAATGATGGGAAGGATCTTATTGTAATCGTTGTCGTAGAGCATGTCCGCTTTGGCGCGGGCGAAACCTTCGACTACGGGGCCGACGGCTTCGAGGTGGCTGGGGTTGGGGGCAAGCTTTACGTTTACTTCCTTGTTCGCGGTGGTCTGCATAATACTGCTGAAGCCCATGTGGTACTTCACGTCGCCGTCGCCTCTGATTTTATCCGGTACGATACCTTCGAACTCCTGGAAGATGCTCTCGTAGCTCTTACCCATAATGTTGGCCAGTACGTTGAGGCGGCCGCGGTGGGCCATGCCGATCACTACTTCCTCTACGCCCTCTTCAGCTGCCTGGTTGATGATCCCATCTAGGCCAACAATGGCGCCCTCGCCACCCTCCAGGCCGAAGCGCTTCTGGGCTGGATACTTTACCTTCAGGAAATCCTCGAAGCCTACCGCGTCGTTGAGGCGGGAGAGGACGTGGTCTTTATCTTTTTGGCTGAGGCCGTAAGCGTTTTTGGGATCGTGCTTTTCGATGCGGGTGCGTAGCCAGCGGCGCTTTTCGCGTAGGAAGATGTGGTCGAACTCAAAGCCGACGCTGCCGAGGTAGACTTTGTCTAGGTGAGCGATGATCTCCCGCAGGGTACTTGACGGTAGGAAAAGCTGCCTAGCGGCGTGGAATGAAACGTCCAGATCCGCTTTGGACAACTCGAATTTGGTGAGGTCTAGTACCGCGTCGGGGTCATCGAACTCGTTGATGGGGTCGATACTAGCGTCGAGGTGGCCGCGGACCCGGTAAGCCTTGATGAGGGAGAAAACATTTAGTTCCTTATTTACGTGGTCCCAGTCGATTGAACCATTCGAAGCTACCGGAAGGGCCGCGTCGTTTTGCACAATAGTCCCGTTTTGGTTCGCCGAGGCGTAGTCGAAGCCGAGGAAAAAATCTTTCCAGCTCTGATCTATAGAATCCGAATTAGTGAGGAACTGTTGGTACAAGTTTTCGATGTACCGGGGGTTGGCGTTGGAAAGATGAGAAAAGTTGCTCATGGTATTGGTTAGTCGACGCGCGGCGGTGAGGAGAAGTAGCCTCGCAAAAAGCTCATTTGATGGCTTAATGTAAAAGCGAAGTAATCTCGCGATGCAAATGACCGCAAAGCTCTGCAAAAAAGCTGGAGTACGGGTGTTTTCTTCGGGTAAAATTTATGAATAAGTGACTTGGTGTGATATTTTGTAGCGAATTTTCGCTGGAATCGTTTTTTGGAGCGTCCGCAGGGACTTATATTTGTACTTTTAAGGTTAGAACCTTTAACCTTTTTTGTCTTTCAAAGGTTATTTCAATGCGGCTGTGGCCCCGCACACATGAGCCCGACAGCTTGCTAGAATCATAGTTTATAGCTCCTGTCGGCAAGCTCGACCAAAACAAATAGAAGCTTATGAAAATGCTAGTCTGCGTCAGTAAGACGCCCGAAACCACCACTAAAATTCAGCTGACGGCTGATAAATCCGACCTCGACAAAAGCGGGATTCAGTACATCATGAATCCCTACGACGAGTGGTACGCCCTGGTGCGCGCCCTGGAGCTGAAGGAAGCCGGCGGTGGCTCCGTCACCATCCTAAACGTTGGCCCCGCCGATAACGACTCCGTGATCCGCAAGGGGCTGGCCATCGGTGCCGACGACGCTATCCGCGTAAACAGCGAAGACGGAGGTAGCCTCTACATCGCTAAGCAGATTGCTGCGCAGGCAGCAGGCTATGACATTGTTTTTTTCGGTAAGGAAACGATTGATTACAATGGCTCCGAAGTGGGTGCTATGGTCGCTGAACTCCTGGATGTTGCCTACGTTGGCGAAGCCAGTCACTTGGAAATGAACGGCAATACTGCCACCATTACCCGCGATATCGAAGGCGGAGTGGAGGTAGTGGAAGTGAATACGCCCCTGGCCGTAAGCGCCGCGAAAGGGATGGCCGAACAGCGCATCCCTAACATGCGCGGTATCATGATGGCGAAGCGCAAGCCGCTCAGCGTCGTTGAGCCGATCGATGCTCCTGCTACTACCGTAATTGCTAGTTACGAACTGCCCCCGGAAAAATCTGCCGTGAAGCTGGTTGATCCTGAGAATATGGACGAGCTGGTGCGGCTGCTGCACGAAGAAGCTAAGGTTATTTAGACGGGCTTCGCTCTTTTAGACGCTTCGCTTTTAGACGGCTTTGCCTTTTAGGCATGAGACTTCAATTTAATAACAACTATTGGTCAGTATGGTAAGCTACTGTACTAAAGGGCCAACAGAATAAAAGACTAAAAATATGGTACTCGTATTTGCAGAGGCAACCAACGGGAAGTTCAAAAAACCCGCCCAGGAGGTGGTCACTTACGGCGCAAAGACGGCTGCGGCCCTCGGCACCGATTGCGTAGTCCTGACGCTGGGCGATGTGCAAGACGCTGGTGATCTCGGTCGCTTTGGCGCATCAAAAGTGTACAATGTCTCGGCTCCTGCGCTGGCTGGGTTTGACAGCGGCGTATTTACCGCCGCCATTGCCGGTGCTGCTCAGCAGTTGGGGGCAAAGGTAATTGTGCTGTCTCACAACAGTACGGGTAAGAACCTGACTGGCCGCTTGGCGGCTCGTCTCGACGCTGGCTCCGCGCCGGGCGTGAGGGCGGTTCCTGTAATTGATGGTGGCAAGTTCACTGTCCGTAAATCGGTGTTTTCCGGTAAGGCCTTCGCTGACGTGGAGATTCTGACGGATATGAAAGTGATCAGCGTAGTAGGCAACTCTATTCCCGTAGAAGCGAATGGTAATGCCGTTGGTGTGGATTCGCTCAGCGTTGAACTGCCTACTCCTAAAATAAAAGTGCTTAGTACCAAGCGGGCTGAAGGCATTACGCCACTGCCAGAAGCGGAACTAGTTGTTTCCGGTGGTCGTGGACTTAAAGGCCCCGAAAACTGGGCGGTGATCACCGACCTGGCGAATGTGCTCGGTGCCACAACGGCTTGTAGCCGGCCGGTATCCGATAGTGACTGGCGGCCTCACCACGAGCACGTGGGGCAGACCGGCGTGGCCATTCATCCGAACCTCTACATCGCCGCCGGCATCAGCGGAGCTATCCAGCACCTTGCGGGGGTTAACAGCTCCAAGACGATCGTAGTGGTCAACAAAGACCCCGAAGCTCCTTTCTTCAAGTCTGCCGATTATGGTGTGGTTGGTGACCTCTTTGAGGTGCTGCCGCTGCTTACTGAGGCAGTGAAGAAATTTAAGGGCGCGTAACTCGTTCGCCGAGCGGGCTTGGCCAACGCAGTTTTTCCTCCGGTGCTTCTTTTCAAACTGAGCTAACGCTCGGTTGAAAAGAGGCACTGGAAGAGGACTAGACCTAGATGCGAGAGAAGTAAGTTTCAAGAAAAGTATTTGGTATTGCGTAAATCAAAGTTTACCCGTACCTTTGCGGACCAATTCGGACCCCTGGATTTTAAAATAGAAGAAAATGGCACATCATCAGTCAGCTAAGAAGCGTATTCGTCAGGACGAAAAGAAGCGTCTTCACAACCGCTACTATAAGAAATCAACCCGTACCGCCATCAAGAAGGTACGTGAAATGGAAGACCCTACCGAGGCCGAAAAGCAGCTTCCCGCTCTTTTTAGCATGATCGACCGTCTTTCCAAGCGTAACTTGTTCCATGCGAACAAGGCTGCTAACCTAAAGTCTGGCCTAGCGCTGCACATAAAGCGTCTCGGCTAGGAATTTATTCGGGTTTACGAATTAAAAAGCCTCTTCATCCCTCGGGATGGAGAGGCTTTTTGTGTGAAAAAAAAACGCTCCTCAGGAGAGGGGCAGGGGAAAGGCACTGCAATATGCGGCAGCACAAATCGTATACCCCCTTATCGCTTACTTAAAATATCCCCCATAATAATCTCTCCATGGTCCCGGGTATTCTCGATGAACAGCTTATTTGTTGTGAGCCCGGCGCAGGCAACGCCGGCTATATAGACGTTTGGTAGGGTTGCTTCGAGGGTGTTGGGGTTGAAGATGGGCTTGCAGGCATCGTCGTCACCGATGGTGAGGCCAAGGGCTTCGAAGAGAGGGTAGTTGGGTTGGTAGCCGGTGAGGGCGAGGACGAAATCGTTGGGGATGGTGAGCGGCCCTTCGGGTGTTTGCAGGTCTACCCGATCGGCGTGGATGGCGGTGATGGTGGTGTTGAAGTGGGCGGTGATGCTGCCTTCCTTGATTCGGTTGTCGATGTCTGGTTTGACCCAGTATTTGACGCGGGACGATATTTCTTCTCCGCGTACGGCCATGGTTACGTTGGCGCCCTTGCGGTAGCACTCCAGGGCGGCGTCGCAGGCGCTGTTGGCGGCGCCGACCACTAGCACGTTTTGGTTAATGTAGGCGTGAGGATCGTCGTAGTAGTGCTTCACCTTGGGCAGTTCTTCGCCGGATACGTTCATTAAAACGGGCGTGTCGTAGAAGCCAGTGGCTACGCAGATGGCGCGGGTTTGGTGCTGGCCCTTTGAGGTTTTGATGGTGTAGATGCCGTCATCCGCTCGCAGCATTTTGCGGACCTCTTCGTAGAGGCTGATCTTGAGGTCCTGGCTTTGAATGAGGCGGCGGTAGTACTCCAGCGCTTCGCTTCGCGTCGGCTTGTCGCGGTGGCTAATAAAAGGGATGTTGTGGATCTCCAGCTTCAAGGAAGTGCTGAAGAAGGTCATATTTACCGGAAAGTTGAAGAGGCTGTTGGAAACCATCCCCTTTTCGAGGATTAGGTAGTTGAGGCCGGCCTTTTTGGCGCTGATGGCTACGTTTATGCCGGAGGGGCCGCCGCCGATTATTATTAGGTCCTGGATCATGGTTTTAGGTACGTACCAAGTGTAGAAATTGTTTTGGTGGGCGGGGGCGCAGGTGCAGGGAAAGCTTTCACACTGAGCTCCTTCCGGGAGGGATTTTAACGCCACTGCAGCTTTGGGGCTTCTTCCGATGTATCTTTTGAAGTCAGGAGCGTTAACAACTAATTTCAAAAGTTCATCCGAGGTGTAAAATCACACCATTGCATCCCGCGTTCGCGCCAAAAACATAGTCGTTACTTTTGTCCCATGCTCAACCAGCCCGACCAGATCGCACAATTGCGGGAACGCTTCATTATCGAACTCCGCGCCACCTTCACCAACCGGGAACCGCGTGGCCTCTACGCCCCGATCGACTATGTTCTGGACCTCGGCGGCAAACGAATCCGCCCGGTAGTAGCATTGCTTGCCGCCCGAATGTTTGGGGACGACGACCTGAGCAAAAGCATGCCCGTCGCTCTAGCAGTAGAAGTTTTTCACAACTTCACCCTCCTGCACGATGATATTATGGACGACAGCCCCATACGCCGGGGCCAGGCCACCGTCCACGAAAAGTGGGACGTGAATACCGGCATTTTATCCGGAGACCTGATGCTTATCCAGGCCTATCAACACCTCTGCGAAGTGCCGAACAAAAGTACCCTGCCAGCCCTACTGTTCACCTTTAACCGGGTAGCCATCGGCGTCTGCGAGGGCCAGCAGTACGATGTCGACTTCGAGGTCCGCGACGACGTCACGATCGACGAGTACCTCAAAATGATCGAACTCAAGACGGCAGTGCTGCTTGGCGGAGCCCTGGAAATGGGCGCCCTCTCCGCCGGAGCCAGCCAGGACGATGCCGACCACCTCTACGCCTTCGGCCGCCTAACCGGACTCGCTTTTCAACTCCAGGACGATCTGCTCGATACTTTCGGCGACAGCGCCAGTACGGGCAAGCTGCAGGGCAACGACATCATCCGCAACAAAAAGACCTTCCTCTTCCTCAAAGCCATCGAGCTCTTAGGTCCGGAAGGCCGCGAGGAACTCAACCGCTTGTTCTCCGACAGCCCGGCTGATCCGACGGACAAAGTGGTTCGGGTCACGGAGTTGATGGCTTCGGTCGGCATCCCGCAAGAGGTGGCCCGGCTACGGGATGCGTTTCAGGCGGAGGCTTATGCGCATTTGGAGGCTGCTGGTGGTAGCGCCGAGGTTAAGGTGGTCCTGCGGGCTCTGGCGGAGGGCTTGTTGCAGCGGATTAGTTGAAAGTATTGTCCGCCTTCGGCGTTCCTTAGGAACGCCGTAAAAAGAATACCGGAGAAATAAATAGTATCACGACCAACGAGAAGGTCAGTCCACCAATCGTGCCCGCAGAGAGTGCGTACCAAAACACCTCATTACGGCCACCCAAAAGAAACGGGACTAAACCGGCAGCGGTAGAGACGACCGTAAGTACAATCGGTAGTATTTTATGCCGAATAGCTGTAGCGTAAAGCTGTGCTTCCGTCCACTCCCTATTTCGTTTTCGTAAGTAATTAAATTCGTTTACGACTAATATTAGGCCATTAACTGCTAATCCGGTAACGAGTAAGAAACTGGTGTATCCTCCTTGGTCTAGCCGGACGTTGAAGTAATAAAAAGTAATAAATATTCCGATGCAAGAAATCGGGATTAGAAATATTATGTTGAGTGCCTGCCGGAGTGATTCGAACAATACCGCGCAGATGAAAAATATCAGTAAAACGGCTAGCCCCATCAATGCGGTTAATTCCTTCGCTTGTTTATCCCGCGAATAACTGCGGCGTTCGGCGGTGAAGCCCAGCGGTAGGCCCGCGCGCAGGGTGTCGAGGCAAGCCGTGAGGTGTTTGTTGCCGAAGCGGGGGCTGCCCATGTATTCGAAGGCGACGAGGCGGAGGTACTGCTGGTTTTCTTTGTGCAGAGCCTGGGGAGCGACGCGTTTTTCGAGGCTGGCTACTTCGGTAAAATTGAGCTGTCCTGTATCGCGGGGGATGGACCAATTTTCTAGTCGCCAGCGGTCGTAGCGTTCGGGATTATTGGCGGCCAGGGCAACGGGTTCGCCGCCACGGAGGTAGAAATCGGGCTGGTCGTTGCGGTCGAACCAGGCGAGGCCGGCGCTTAGGTCGGCTGGCGTTAATCCCCGGCGAGCTAGGTCGGGAGCGCGGACGTTGAGGAGGTATTCGTAGCGGTCTTTTTCCCACCAGCTGATGTTGGCGTTGGTGTTTACTTCCTGCACGCGGGGGTGGCCCAGGAGGAGTTCGGCGAGGCGGTCTGATTGTGCATCGAGCCCGGCCTGGTTGTAGCCTTTGAGCGTAACCTTGAAGCTGACGGGCCGTCCACCGGAGTCGTTGCTGAAGCCTTGCCCAACGCCGTAGATGTTCCACTTTACGCCACCGAAGTTGGTGGCGTAGGACGTGAGGCGGTTCTTGAGGGTGTAGGGGAAACCGCCGCGCCCGCCGTTGGGGAAGGTGATCTCTAGGCGGGCGTTCTGGCCGGAGTAGACCTGGGCGGTGAAGCGTTCTATACCGTCGGTGAAGCGGCCTAGGTAGGCCTCCACTAGTTGGACTACTTCGTTGAGTTGTTCTAGGCTTGCGCCGTCGGGTAGGGCTGCGCCGACGTAGAGGCGGGTCTCCTCCGGAGCGCGGTAGCCGCCGCCTTCATAGACATAGTAGCTGAACAAACGGAAGGAGCCGCCGAGGTATTTGTTGAGGTGGGGGCGGAGCTGGTCTCGGTAGAAATCTGAGCCTATTGTTTGGTTGTAACCGGGGAGGTTGTCTGCTTTATTTGGGAGCCACCATAGGGGTAGGCCGAAGGCTAGGATGGTTAGTAGGAGGACCTTTTTTTTGTGGTTTATTAGGGTGGTTAGTAGGCGTTGGTATAGGGAGGTTAGGGGAGATAAGGGATAAGGGACTTGGCTGCCGCGTGTTGTAGGTGCGGTAGCTAAATCGCTTATCCCATATCCTACCTTCCCTGCTCCTTTAACCAAACTCGGCACCAGCGTTAGCGCCACTAAAACACTCGTAGTCAGGTTGATGGCCATTACACGGGCCAGTTCGTAAAGCTGGGTGCGCAGCTCATCGGACAGGAACCAGATGACGGAAAGGCCAGCGAGGGTGGTGAGGGTAGCGCCGATGATGGCCGGGCCGAGCGCGCCTCCGGGACGCCGCAAACCATCGAGCACGATGATGACATTGTCGACCATGATGCCGAAGGAAACGGCGATGCCGGCGAAGGCGTAGAGGTTGAGTTCCACGCCGAGCAGCCAGTAGCAAAGGAAGGCGAGACCGAGGTTGACGGCGAGGCTGAAAACGACCACGCCGAGGCGGCGAACGCTGCGGTAAGCGATGAGCACGAAGAGGAGCAAAATGCCCATACTAAGGGCGGTACGGCGGCGTGTTTTGCTCAGCTCGTCGCGCAAAAAACGGGTCGCATCGTCTTCCAGGCTAAGTGCGTAACCCGGGCGAATATCGCTTTCGAGGGCGAGGACGCGGGTGCGCAGTTCGGACGCAAGCGCAATGCGGTTAGCATCCTCCGTAGCGTAGGCAAGCAGGCGAATGCTGTTCTGCCCGTTGATGCGGTAAAAGCCTCGGGGCGGTAAGGGGACGCGTTCAATGGTGGCTAGGTCGCCGAGGAGAAGTTGGCGCGTGCTGGTGCTGGTAGCGGGGAGGGGGAGGGCCAGCCAGTCGGTGACGGTTAGTTCGTCGGCATCGGAGGCGCCGTCTAGATAGGCGTAGAGTTTTTCGTTCTTGCTGGAGAGGAAGCCGAGTCCGCTGCGCTGGAAATATTCGCGCAAATGGGTGGTGATGGCTGCGGCGGTAAGGCCGGCGGTAGCTACCCGCTCTGGATTGAGGTTGATGCGCCAGTGCGGCCGGTTACCGCCCGCTACCTCCAGCCGGTTGAGGCCACGCAAAAGACTTAAGCGGGGAACTAACTGCTCGGTGGCGTAGCGGTAGAGTTCTGCCGGCTCGTCTGGCCCGCTGAGGGTGTAGGTCATGACCGGCAGGTCGGTGAGTTCGTCGTCGTTGCCGGAGGCGTAGTCGAGGGTAGGGTAGCCGACCTCGGGCGGAAGGCGGGGGTAGAGCCGGCGGATCTGGCTCGCTACGTTGAAGCGTACGAAATCGCCGTCCACATCCTGCCGCAGCTTGAGGCTGATGCTGCCCCTGCCCGCTCTGCTTACTGAGGTGATTTCCTCTACGTCGCGTACTAGGGCGAAGGCTGCTTCTAGCGGTGCGGTTACCTGTCCTTCCAGTGCCTCCGGCCCCGCGCCCGGCCATGCGTAGCTCACGCGTAGGTTGGCCGCTCCGTTGCCCGGTTGCCAGCGGATGCTTAGGCGGGGTAGGAGTAGGTAGCCGATTAGGGCTAGGGCGGTTAATAGTAGGATTGTTGGGTAGGGGCGCA
>JAPKCQ010000067.1 GCA_026421165.1 Lewinella sp.
CCGCAGGCTGTCTAAAAGCGGGTCTACTCTACTAATCCTTTGATCATACTTTCCTCATCCTTATACTTACTGGGGCACTTCATCTGGATGTCTTTGGCGATGAATTTCGCGCCTTCCATTCGGCCGGTGAGCACGATGGATTCGGACATTTCAAAGTCTTGAGGTTTTCCTTTAAGTAGAATGACTTCACGCTCGATACCTTCCTGATCTTCGAGAAAGAAGCTGAATTTATTGGGGTCTTTGAGGGGCTCGAAGACCATCGGCTTGTCTTTCACAAGCATGCCGACGAGCTTGACGGATTCTCCGGTTTTAGCGGCTTTACTGAAGTTGGCGTAGGGCGCTATACCGCCTTCGGCAAATGCATTACGGGCGATGAAGGCGGCAACGACGACCATTATGATGGCGATGATGTATGTCTTTTTCATGGCAGAAGATCTTTTTTGACGCGCACGCAGGGTGTAAGGAATGTTCTCATGAAAGCATGGAGGGGAAGCCTCAATTACCGAGCGCTACGCGAAGGTACGGCGGTTGCTTTCGGGCATGGTCAGAATTGAGTCAAGCTTGAGCTGCGCAACCCAATAATAACGAATGGTACCAGCACTACCGCCAGCAAATTAAAGGAAGACATCAAAAAAACAACGTTAGGCTGTTCAAAGCTAAATTGCTAAAATAGTAACTACATGGACAAGAACGCCGTAACTAAAGTACTGAGCAGTAAGCGCGAAGCTACTGCGTATCACGCTTCCAATAAGGTGGGAGAAAGCGTCTTGCGGTGACCAGTAAAATACCAAACGATTAGCGCGGCAATACCTGCGAGGATATCAAAATTTTGGCCCGTGAAAGTTATGATCTTGGGTATGAGACCAACCGCGAACAACTCCGATAGAATTACCTGTACTAGGATGCGTACGGTATTTGCCGCCAGATCATGCGCTCAGGCACAAATCTGGCGGTAAATGTTTTGCTTTTCTCAGAGAGAAATTGATTATCCCATCAAGTTATTTATTTCACGTTCCTTAGCGTAGCCCGATGATGAAGGAGTACGTCAGTGGTTCATCTAAAGAAAGTAAGTGTTCTTTATAAGGTCCCGCATTTGGCATCCAGCTATTATCTCCACCCACGCCGATCTGCCCGTAGTCGATGTTGAGGGTTAGATTCTTGGCTGGAGTGAGGTCATTGGTATGCTCAGCAGCTTCGAGTGTGGCCTGGGTGTAGGGCCAGACGCTGAAGTTGAAGCGGCCGGTGAACTGAATACTTGGCTGGTCGTCAGCATTGAGTGTCAGCCGGTGGGCGTTCATCCGGTTCCCATTTTCAGCGGGCTTGATGTAGGGCTCGTTCATCTGGTTCGTAGGCATCTTCCACGTACCGTAGCGCATTCCCTGGAAACGGTCGGCGTAGGCTTCGCCCGGGCCGCGACCAAACCATTCGGCAGCGGCGTAACTCTGGGAGATCTCGGTTTGTAGGCCGTAGCGGAAGGGTGGAGGGACTTCGGAAGCCTCGGTTGTTTTGGCCAGTTCCTGGATGAAATGGACGTCGCCACCGTCAACGATGTTGATCCGGGCGGTTTCCGTGACCCTACCGTCGAGGTAGGTACGGGTAAGGACTAATGTGTTTTTCTCGAACTTATGGTCGGTAAGGGCAGGTATGGCATCGCGCCAGGGGCGGTAACGGGTGGCGAGGCCGGCGGGTACGTCGTTGTCGGTCGGGACGCGCCAGAAGTTGGGACGCATTGGCGCAGCAAGGAGGTCTTTTCCTTCCTTCAGGACTTGGGTGACAATGCCGGTCTCCTTATTGACGTAGACTTCCGTGTCATCGTAGATAAGGACTAGCGCGATGGGTGTTTCCTGATAGGTGGAAGGGCGGATGGAATAGCTCGCCTTAGTCAGCTCGGGGTAGCCCGTCGGGCGTAGCTGCTCAAAGGCTACTTCGTGTCCTACGGGTCTGCCGAACTCTGCCGTCCGTTGTAGGAAGGCGAATTCTAGAAACTCCGTTCCTTTGGGTACTGCTTCTTCCAACTTCCACTGCACCTGCGTGCCCGCCTTAAGATCAGGAGCTTTGCCCCGCCAGATGGCTTTGGTTCCCTTCTCGGTAACCGCCCGGACCTCCAGATCGTACTGGTTCAGGTTCGTATGCGTAAGCCAGGATTTGATCGTGAAGCTATCTCCTTTACCGATAACTGACACCGGCTGAAAAGCATGTTTTACTTCATAAAGCGCTGGCTGTGGCGTCTGGTCACTGTACACCAAGCCGTTGGCCAGGAAGTTGTTGGCGTTAATGTCTTCGCCGTAATCGCCGCCGTAAGCCATAAATTTCTGGCCTTTATCGTCGATCTTTTCCAGTCCCTGATCGATCCAGTCCCAGATGAAGCCTCCGGCGAAATTGGGGTAGGTGCGGAACATATTGGCGAAGGTATCGAGGTGGCCCGTGGAGTTGCCCATCGAGTGGGCGTACTCGCAGTAAATAAGGGGCCGGTCATCGTCACTGGCTAGAATTTCTCGCATCTGTTCCTTCGGCGTGTACATGCGGCTGCGGATATCCACATAGCTTTGGTCTATACCCACGTTGCCGTCAAAGCTGCTGCTGGCGGCTCCTTCATTATGGAGTAATCGGCTGCCGTCGCGTCCTTTGATCCAGGCGGCCATAGCAGCGTGGTTGGGGCCGGTTCCGGCTTCGTTGCCGAGGCTCCAGCTCACGATACTGGGGTGGTTTTTATCGCGTTCCACCATTCGTACGGCGCGGTCTAGCATGGCCGTTGCGTACATCGCCATGCCGCTGATTTGGCTTCCTGCTTTATGGGTTTCGAGGTTCGCTTCGTCCATCACGTAGAGGCCAATCGAATCGGCTAGCTCGTAGAGGTAGGGGTCGTTGGGGTAGTGGCTGCAGCGGACGGAATTGAGGTTGAAGGCTTTCATCAGCCGTAGGTCTTCGCGAATCTCAGCGCGGGTGACGGCTTTTCCGTTAGTGGCCGAGTGGTCGTGGCGGTTTACGCCGTAGAAGATGACTTCCTTGCCGTTGACCTTGAAGCCGTCTTTACCCCAGCTCAGGTTGCGGAAACCGATGTTTTGGCCGGTGATGTCGATGACCTTTCCAGACGCATCCTTCACGGTTGTTACCAACCGGTAGAGGTTGGGCGTTTCGGCGGTCCAGGGAGCGACTTTGGGCACCTTAACCTCCAGGCCGTAGAATTTATGAATGCCGTAGGGGTTACGGTACGCACCGCGTTTGTAGTAACCAGGAATCGGGTTCAGGGAGATAGAGTTAGTAGCTTCGGTAACGGCCTGGCCGGCGGGATCGTAGAGGGTGATGTCAAAAGTCCAGTCCTTGATTTTAGCGGGGTCGCGATAGTGGATGGTGGGTTCAACGCGGAGGGTTCCGTTGTCGTTGTCATCGATAGTGGGCTTCACGAACAGGTCGGAGAGGTACTCGTAGGGGGTAGACTGAATGTAGACTTGGCGGTGGAGACCGCTGAGGCGCCAGTGGTCCTGGTCTTCGAGGTAGGAGCCGGAGCTGTAGCGGAATACTTCGGTGTAGACTTCGTTCCTGCCGGCTTTGGCAAGTTCCGTAATGTCGAACTCGGCGGGTGTCCGGCTGCCTTCGCTGTAGCCAACGTACTGGCCGTTTACCCAAACGTGAAAGGCGGAGCTGACTGCACCGAAGTGAAGTACCTGGCGGTCTCCCGGGCGGTATTCGTTAATTTCAAAGTCGCGGAGGTAGGCACCTACCGGGTTGCGGTCGTGGTCCGTAGCGCCTTCGCCAGCAGGTACGAAGGGTGGGCCGGCGGGCCGGAAAGGGTATTCCCAGTTGGTGTAGATACGCATGCCGTAGCCCTGCATTTCCCAGTTTCCTGGCACCTCTATGGGTTGATATTCTGAAGGGCTGATTGGCTGGTAGACGGGGGAGCTGGTTTTGCCGTTCGGGTAGAATTTGAACTGCCAGGTTCCGTTCAAGTCGGTTCGCCCCTTCAGCTCGTTGCCAGCTTTTGCGGCGGCTTCGGTGCCAAAGCGATAAAGTGTAGCGTGGGCGGGTAGGCGGTTAACGCTGAAGGTCTCTGGGTTCTGCTGGTAGCTTTGCTGGGCGCGGACGCTGGTGCAAGGGAGGCTCATGAGAGCAAGGAGAAGGAAATATTTTTGCATGAAACTGTGGCTTTGGCCGGAAAGGTCGTTATTTTTTCTGCCATAATTAGCGGAAAAGCTCAGGTATCCCTAACAAGTTAACTTCTGATTGCGCATAATTACGGTGGTTTGAACGGGGAGTAAATTACGAATTACTATATACGACATTCGGAATAAAAGAGGGGTTAATGCGTCAGGAGTGTTTTTTTTATGGCGTAATTTATTGAATAGCACAACAAAAGCTGCTTACTGCTGAAACTTGTTTTATATTACCGTCGTGTTTAGCGATGAACGAAATTTAAACTGTTCGACACGCTAGTCTGGCCTCTTAAAGTTTTTATATCTCTTCGTCTTTTCCAACACCGTACTCAATAAATTTTAAGCTCTCATTCTTTCCCATTGCGCCAAGTTATTAGAGCCAAAGGGGTATCATGAGCTACGATACATACTTACTGTCAATCATTTTGAAACTTAGTTTATCATGAAGCACTCATCGAATTATTTAAGGCTGTTTTTTATGGCCTCACTGCTACTGGCCTACTTTGCGGTGGCCACGGCGCAGAAAACCGTTACCGGCACGCTGCTCGACGACGAAACCGACGATCCACTAATTGGCGCCAGTATCGTCGTCAAAGGGACTTCCTCCGGTACAGTAACTGACTTTGACGGCAATTATAGCCTTCAGGTAAGTGAAGGCGAAGTACTCGTCATCAGCTATACCGGTTACGCCAACCAGGAAATCAAAGTTGGTGCGGGTAACGTTATTAACGTGCGTCTCGCGAGCGGTAAGCTCCTCGATGAGGTAGTGGTAGTCGCTTACGGTAAGCAGCGAAAAGCAACCGTTACCGGTGCCGTCGTCGGTGTAGAAGGAGGGGCTCTAAAGCAATCTCCTTCGGTCAATCTTGGTGCTTCACTGGCTGGGCGGCTGCCCGGCGTGGTGGTCATCCAACCAAGCGGAGAGCCAGGTAACGACAACGCTCTGATCAACATTCGTGGGCAGAACACCCTTGGCAACAGCTCCCCGCTGGTGGTCATTGATGGTGTCCCGGATCGGGCAGGTGGCCTTGCGCGCCTTAGCCCGGGAGACATTGAGTCCATTTCCGTCCTGAAGGATGCCTCGGCCGCCATCTACGGTGCTCGGGCAGCCAACGGTGCTATCCTTATTACTACAAAGCGTGGTACCACTGGTAAGCCTACCATCAGCTACGATTTCAACCAGGGGTTTGCGCAGCCTACGGTACTTCCTCAGATGTCCAATGCCGTCGAGTATGCCAACATCATGAACGAGCTGCCTATTTACCAGACGGTTCCGGTGAATGAGTGGGGCGCTGCCTCCCAGGCTATTCGTACTTCCGGTACTTATGACTCACCTACGGCCGGCGTAGGTACTGTGAACGCCAACTTTAGCCCGGATGCTGTACGCCAGCACGGCGAAGGCAACGACCCCTGGGGTTTTCCCGATACCGACTGGTTCGGAGATGCCTTCCGTAGTTGGGCACCACAGACCCAGCATAGCTTATCCGTGCGTGGTGGTACTAAGTCCGTACGCTACTTCTCTTCTCTTGGTTTCACCAATCAGGAAGCCTTCTACAAAAACACGGCCACCAAGTACAAGCAGTACAACCTGCGGATCAACCTGGATGCAGATGTGAACGATTACATAAGTACTTCACTTGGTATTACGGCCCGACGGGAGGACCGTCGTTACCCGACCGAAAGTGCTAACTCCATCTTTCGGATGCTGATGCGTGGCCGCCCGACGGAGCCGGAAGTATGGCCCAACGGCCTGCCTGGCCCGGACATTGAGAACGGACAGAACCCGTACGTGATCACGACCAACGCCACCGGCTACGACGAAAGCCCGACGGATTACATCCAAATTAACGGTTCCACTACGCTGAAGGCGCCATCTATTCCCGGCTTGTCCCTCACGCTTTCTGGTGCGGTCGATAATAGTAACCAGAAGCGTAAGCTGTGGCAGACCCCATGGACTCTTTACTCCTGGGATCGGGTGTCTTACGAAGCTGATGGCACGACACCCTTACTTACGGGTGCTGTACGCTCCAATTTTAGCGACCCACGTTTACGGCAGTCTACCTTCTCGACGCTGAACACCAACCTGTCCAGCCGCTTGAACTACGACATCAAGATCGGCGGTAACAGCTTAGGTTTGATGGCAGGGGTAACCCGCGAGACCTTCTCCGGGGAAGGATTCTCCGCTTTCCGCCGTAACTTTAACTCTACCGCTGTCCCTCAGTTATTTGCTGGTGGTACCATCGGACAGGAAACAGGTGGCTCCGGCTATAACCGTGCCCGACTTGGCTACTACGGTCGTGCTCAGTACGACTATAATGAGAAGTATTTGGTGGAGTTCATCTTCCGCTATGATGGTTCCTACATCTTCCCCGAAGATAAACGCTTCGGGTTCTTCCCCGGTATTTTGTTAGGCTGGAACGTTACCAACGAAGACTTCTTCAATGTTCCTGCAATCGACTTTCTGAAACTACGGGCCAGCTATGGTCAGATGGGCAACGATCAGGTCTTTTACAATGGCCGCTTACAGGAATATGCTTTCCTATCTTCCTACGGTTTTGGAGAATTTCCGATCGACGGTGTGGTGGAGACTACGCTCCGCGAGGAGGTCCTCGCCAACCAGAACTTTACCTGGGAGCGGGCCAATAACTTCAACTTCGGTATTGATGCCGTCCTCTTTAACAACCGGGTGGACATGACGCTGGAGTACTTCTACAACAAGCGGGACCAGATCTTGATCCAGCTGACGGGTTCGACACCTGCCTCTTCTGGTATTAATGCACTCTTACCTCCAGTCAATGCGGGAGAAGTGGAGAACAAAGGCTTTGAGTACAACATCGGCTACAACGGCAAAGCTGGCAACGCCTTCCAGTGGCGTTTCGGGGTGAATGGTGGCTACGCCAAGAACAAGGTTCTCTTTATGGATGAGATCCCTGGCGCACCAGACTACCAACTGCAGGAGGGCAAGCCAATTGGCGCCTACCTCGTTTACCAATCTGATGGTGTCTTCCTCGACCAGGCAGAAATCGATGCAGAAAACTTGGATTATAGCGCGGTTACCGGCCGTCTGCTCCCGGGTGATATGAAGTTCCAGGACATGAACGCTGACGGTATTATCGATGGCGATGACCGTGTGCGGATTGATGACAACGGTACACCAACCTTTAACTTTGGTGCCAACCTGACAGCAAGCTATAAAGGTCTTGATATCACAGCCCTGATTCAGGGAGCTACCGGTTCTTCTCTCCGTGTTCAAACGGAATCCGGAGATATTGGTAACTACCTTAAGTGGAGCCATGACAATCGCTGGAGTATCGACAGCCCAAGCGCAGAACACCCACGTCTCGCCAGCCGGGGGGACACCTACTATACTGGTGGTAATTATGGTCAGAATACTTACTGGCTCTTCAACAAGAACTACGTTCGCCTGAAGAACCTGGAGATTGGTTATACCTTACCTGAATCCATCACGGACCGTTTACGCGTAGGTTCTTTACGCGCCTACGTGAATGGTCTTAACCTGATCACTTTCGACAGCCTCGACTTTTTCGATCCGGAGTCTACGGCAGGTAGCGGTGTCTACTACCCGCAGACACGAATCGTAAATTTGGGCGTAAACCTCACATTCTAAACTAAATAGGCACTTGTCCGTTGCGGTTTAAGTAGGTTTTATACCTTTATGTTGTAACGGCCAAGTGCCATTTTTGAAACTATCATTAACGTATTATGCAAAACATCAAATACATTATCCTGAGGACGACTGCTGTGGCAGCCGTGTTTCTCTTATTGCTGACCGGCTGTAAGGAGGATTTTCTCAACACGGAGCCGCTTGACCGTATCTCCAGCGAAGCGACCTGGGCCGACGGCCCATTGTCTCAAGCCTTCGTATTCAACGTTTATTCTTTCCTGGGCTACGGTGGCTATGAAGAGCAATCGCTTGCTTCCATTACGGACGAAGCGATGTTTACCCACGCCGGCCGGAACATCAATACCTTCACCGAAGGTACTGAGGACCCGACCAATACAGGGTGGATGAGCCCAACCTACGAGTGGAACAGTATGTACCTAGCTATCCGCCAGGCAAACGTAGCCATCAGCCGCCTGCCGACGGCAGGCTTCGATGACACCCAATTGCGCGACCGCCTACTGGGTGAAGCGCACTTCCTGCGGGCCTACTACTACCAACAGTTGGTACGCTTCTACGGCGGTGTGCCTCTGATTGACCGCCCTTACGAATTAGACGAAGATTACTCCATTGCCCGTTCTACATGGGCAGAAACGGTAAACTTTATTGTAGCTGATTTGGATATGGCGGCCAGCTTGCTGGACGGCAAGCCGGAAAACGCAGGTCGGGCAACTAAGCTGGCTGCTCAGGCGCTGAAGTCTAGAGTGCTGCTTTACGATGCTTCCGACGTGCACCAAACCGACCTAGTTTCTGGTGTATTCTCCGGTTATTCTGACATGGACCTGATTGCCTCTGGTGGCGACCGCACTGCGAAATGGCGGGCTGCCCGCGATGCCGCGAAAGTGGTGGTTGATGGTGCTTCCGGGTACAAACTTGACTTGAGTGCTCCGGTATCAGCTGAAGAAGGCCAGGAAAACTACACCTCTATTTCCATGGGTGGAGGTAGTGCCGTAGGCGATGCATCCGCTGCTATTGAATTAATTTTTCAGCGTACAGCTACTCCTCTGTATACCGTAGAAGACAACTGGCCGCTGGGAGGCCTGCACCACGGTATCAACAATGGTCCGAACGGCTACCACAACTGGGCGGGTAATACCCCGATTCAGCAAATGGTGGACGACTACGAAATGATGGACGGTTCTACTTTCGACTGGGACAATGCTGACCATGCTTCTGCTCCCTACGATAATCGTGACCCTCGCTTCTACGCTTCCGTCATGTATGATGGAGCCACCTGGAAGCCCCGGCCTTCTGATGTCGTCGGTATCGATCCGATGGATCAGATTCAGACCGGCTACTACGACGACGGCAACGGCGGAACAATCAACGGTGTTGATACCCGAGAGTCTTCCATCGAGAATTGGAATGGTAGCCGTACGCACTACTACCACCGTAAGTTCATCGATCCCAATCCTAGTCTTGCGGACAACCAGTCCAGCGCTCAGGTAATCCCCTGGCCGTTCATCCGTTATACGGAAGCTGTACTTAACTACGTAGAAGCAAGCATCGAACTAGGCGAAGAAGACGTTGCCCGCGATTGGTTGAGCAAGATCCGTTTCCGCTCAGGTATGCCTGCCGTAACGGAGTCAGGTGATGCCCTCGTACAGCGTTACCGCAACGAACGCCGGGTTGAACTAGCCTACGAGGAACACCGCTACCACGACGCCCGTCGCTGGTTGATCGCGGAAGAAACGCTTGGCCAGATCGTCCAGACGATTGATATTCGCGCCACACTACGACCTGGCCAAACAGCACATACTCCTTACATGTACGATCCTGCTGTTTATGAATACGCCTACAACGTAGTTGAAAACACGGAGAACGAGACCCGGACCTGGGACAATAAGATGTTCTACCGGCCTATTGCTAGGGATGAGATTAGTCGCAATATGTTATTGGTACAGAACCCAGGGTACTAACCATTACTATTGGTCTTATCAACAAGCCTACTGAAAAAACCCGCTTGCTCCTCAACGGAGTAAGCGGGTTTTTCTATTTTACCGCCGCTTACGGATTATCCGGAGGTACTTATCATTCACCATGCACCTGACCACCAGAGCTTTTATTCTGATTTCTATGTTCCTGGCGCTATTCCGGTGTTCGGGCCCTGCACCTGCGTCCGCGCCGGATAACGAACAAGTAGGGGAAACGCTTTTTTCGCTGATTAATACTAAGGATACGGGTATTGGTTTCGTTAACCAACTCACCGAAGGCCCAAATACCAATATTCTGGTCTACGAATACTTTTATAACGGCGGCGGTGTGGCTGCGGCGGACCTGAACGGGGATGGCAAAACAGACCTTTATTTTACCGCTAATATGGCTGAAAATAAGCTGTACCTGAACGAGGGTAACTTGTCGTTCCGGGACGTAACGGCGGCGGCAGAAGCAACCGGCCGGCCCGGACCGTGGAAAACTGGCGTGACTGTAGTAGATGTGAATGCTGATGGCAAACCAGACATCTATCTCTGTTATTCCGGCGCACTCCCGGCAGCGAAACGGGCAAATCAGCTGTTCATCAACCAGGGTAACGACGCTGATGGTGTTCCTCAATTTCGCGATGAAGCTGCTGCTTACGGCCTGGCCGCAACCGCCTTTAGCAACCAGATGTATTTCTTCGATTACGACATGGATGGTGACCTCGATGGCCTGCTGCTGAACCATAATCCGAAAGCGATGCCAGTACTTAACGCGACCAAAACCAAAGCGCTATTGAAGGTTACGGACTCGGATAGAGGGCTATGTTTGTACCGCAACGACGACGGTAAATTCAAGGAGGTAACCGTAGCGGCTGGGCTGAGCGGCTCCGCGCTGAGCTACGGCCTTGGGCTCGCAATCTCGGACCTGGACCGCGATGGTGACCCCGATTTCTACGTCTCGAACGATTACGAAGTGCCCGACTATCTCTACTACAATAACGGCGACGGGACCTTCACGGACCGGCTGGGCGAGCAGATTGGCCACACCAGTCATTTTTCGATGGGTAGTGACATTGGCGATACCAATAATGATGGCTGGCCCGATATTTTTACCCTTGATATGCTGCCGGCTGATAACCGCCGCCAGAAGCTGCTGATGCCCGACGATAACCGATCTAAACTGGACCTCAACCTGGCCAGCGGCTTCCACCACCAGACGATGCGCAACATGCTCCATCTCAACCGGGGCAACGGCTCCTTCGCGGAAACCGGCCGCCTGGCGGGCGTCGCGACGACTGACTGGAGCTGGTCTGCCCTTTTTGCTGATTTTGACAACGACGGGCAGCAGGACCTGCACGTCACCAATGGCTACCTGAAGGACTACACCAACCTGGATTTTATAAAATATATGGAGGACTTCGTGGCAAAAAAAAGCCGCCTACAACGTGCTGATCTGCGCGAGTTACTAGAAAATATGCCCGCTTCCGACCTTAATAACCAAGCCTTTCGCAACCAGGGCGACGGCACCTTTACCGATGTTGCTGCGGCCTGGGGACTGGCCAGACCCAGCAATAGCAACGGTGCGGCTTATGCCGATCTGGACGATGACGGAGACCTTGACCTTGTGGTGAATAACCTGAACCAACCGGCCTTTGTCTACCGGAACGAAACCAATACAGGGAGTTGGCTTAAGGTCTCCCTGAGCGGCAGAGAAAAAAACATAGCTGGCATTGGTGCACGGGTGGAAGTGACCGCGAACGACGTAACGCAGGTCCGGGAAATGTACCCGAACCGGGGCTACCTCAGCAGCGTGGACCCTGTGTTGCATTTCGGTTTGGGGGCGAGCACGCAGGTGCAAAGCGTGGTCGTTAATTGGCCGGACGGCACCACCCAAAGCCTGGAGAATGTGAACGTCGATCAAACCTTGGTACTCCGCCAGGAGGAAGCAAAGCAGGGTAGGGGACCGGCTAAAAACCCGAGACCACTATTCGTTGAAGTGAAGCCGCCGGTTGATTTCGTTGACAAGCTTTCGGGGAAGCGGGATTTTGATGGAGAGCCTTTATTACTCAGGGCGTATTCGCACCTTGGCCCAGTAATCAATGAAAAAGGAGAAATAACCGATCAAAATCCATGGTTGTTAGCTTATTCTTCAGGGGCGATACCTAAGGCCTTTTCGGGGAACGCATATGAGCCTGGGCGATACCCCACCGTGAACAAAATAAAGGCCACATTTACTGGGGAGCCTTTATCTGACTTACCCCAGTCGCTGGAAGATGTGGGTAAAGTAAATGCTGCGGTTTGGTCAGACTTAAATGCCGACGGTAACGAAGAACTGATCGTCGCCGGTGAGTGGACCCCAATCCTAATCTACGCAGTCGAAGGAGAAACGCTCAAGGATGTAACCGACGAATACTTACCGATCAACCATTACGGCTGGTGGACGGCCCTCAAGGTAACCGACTTCAACGGCGACGGTAAACCAGACATAATCGTCGGGAACCAGGGGCTGAACAATACCTTTAGCGCCAGCCCTGATCAGCCGGTGGAACTTCATGCCACTGACTACGACGGAAACGGCACCATCGACCCTATCCTGAGCTACTACGGTTCCGATGGAAAGCGGTACCCGGATGCCACCCGCGACGAACTCCTCGGCCAGCTAGCCGGCTTGCGCAAACGCTACCCCAACTACAAAAGCTACGCCGATCAGACGCTGGATGACGTCTTCCCAAGCTGGCCGGAAGGAACGCTTCACCTGAAAGCCGACCGGCTCGAAACCACGCTCTTCCTCAGCCAGGCTGACGGGACCTACGCAGTTGCGCAGCTCCCGTTAGAGGTACAGTACGCGCCTGTTCATACCATTACCGAGTTGGATTTTAATGACGACGGAAACGCCGATCTGCTTCTCTGCGGTAACGACCAACTTGAAAAGCAACGCTGGGGTAAGTCTGATGCTAACGCGGGAGTACTTCTTCGTGGCGACGGTAAAGGCGGATTTGCTTATGTGTCTCAGGCGGTGTCGGGCTTTCAACTCACCGGCGATGTCCGGAGTGTTGCGAGCGTAGGGAATTTGCTAGTGTTTGGCATCAGAGGTGAACGTGTACGGGCTTACCGCCGGAGTAATACTTCCGTCCTTAAGTAGCGTATTTCTATTATATTTATAAGCTAATTTCATCGGAGCTATGTTTTTTCAACCTTCTCTGCACCTGCGCGCCGTCGCCCTGCTGCTCTTCCTCTTCATCTTGCTACAAAGCTGTGGTAATGGTGTTCATTACGAAGATCGGGACGTTCCTTCGGTATGGGCGGACATGACGCTAAAACTGAGTAAGGAGACGCCGGGTAACTCTCCTACCTACGCCTCTCGCTGCCTCGGCTACATCGGCCTGACGATGTATGAATGTATGGTTCCGGATTATCCCGAACGCCGTTCTCTGGCCGGGCAACTGAGCCAGCTGACCAGTCTTCCAACACCTGACTCCGGTAATGATTACAACTACGTTCTGGCGATGAGCGCTGGCCAGGCTAAAATTTTGCGCAGTGTCTACAACCACACCTCCGACGCCAATAAAGTGAGCATCGATTCTCTAGAAATGGAGATTGAAAACTACCTGCGCAGCTCCTTGCCAACTGAAGTAGCGGACCGCTCCGTTTCCTTTGGGAAACGCATGGCGGCGGCCATTTTCGAATGGTCAAAAAGCGACGGCGGCCACCGGGCTTACTTGCGTAATTTCGAAAAAGGAATGGTCCATCCAGACCTGCCGGGAAGTTGGAAACCACCGCTGTTCGCCCAGTCGTTCAGCCACCACCCCCTGCATCCGTTCTGGGGCCGGAACCGCCCGTTTTTGCCGGCCAACTACGAGGTCGAAGAGCCTTCTTTTATTCCCTACGACACCACGTCGGGCTCGGCGTATTACGAGCAAATGAAAGCCGTTTACGAGACTGATCTGGTGCTGACGCAGGAACAAAAAGAAGTCGCTCTTTGGTGGGGGGATGACCCGGACGATACGTTCACGCCGCCGGGCCACTCCTATTATATCGCCGGTATGGTACTACGGGCCAACGACGAGGATGCGATCACCCGCGCAGAAACTTTCGCCCGTGTCGGTATGGCCGTTGCTGATGCCTTTATTCTTTGCTGGCGGTGGAAATATCAGTTCTTTAGCGAGCGGCCGAATACTTTCGTCTCTGCTTTCATTGACGAAGAATGGGAGAGCTTCTGGCCCGATCCTCCCTTCCCCGCATTTCCGTCTGGCCATGCCATCCAGGCGGCGGCAGCTGCGACGGTGTTGGCGGATCTTTTCGGACCGGACTTCGTGCTCACCGATCGCTGTCACCTTGGTCGCCGCTACGACGAGGAGCGGGAAACGGGCTGGGTTGAACGCCCCTTCACCAAGTTTTGGGACGTGGCGCTCGAAACGGCAGACTCCCGGTTTTATGGTGGGATTCATACGGCTCAGGATAATGAGGTGGGATTGGTCAAGGGGGCTGAGGTTGGAGATAATATTGGTGGGTTGAGGTGGCGACGGTAATTTTGGGGAGCTCCAGATCATAGAGAACACAAGAGGTAATAAAGACTATAAAGCATGCGAACACTTTTCTTTTTTTTGTCACTACTATCGTCTGTCGGCCTTAGTGCCCAGGCTCAATTTACCGACGTTACGGACTCGGCTGGTGTCCGCCATCAATTCAAGGTGTTGGAGGGGATGTTTGGCGGTGGGGCCTGCGTATTTGACTATAATGCCGACGGTTTTGAGGATGTTTACGTGACCGGAGGAACCAACGATGACCAGTTGCTGCGCAATAACGGTGATGGGACGCTGACCGATGTATTTTCCGGCTCGGGCCTGGAGCTTACCCGCCGGTTTGTGACCCAGGGAGTAGCCTCCGCAGATGTTGACCGGGACGGAGACGTGGACCTGTTTGTAACCACTATCACCGCGCAGGACAGCGCACGGACGATTCCCCGCGCCCGTAATCTGCTTTTTCTGAACCAGGGCGATGGTACATTTCAAGACGCTACGGACGCTTTCGGCCTTACGCCACTCTACAGCTTCAGTACCGGTGGAAGTTTCGGTGATTTTAATGCCGATGGCTGGCCGGACCTTTTTGTCGGCAATTACTTCATTGGCTACGAAGGCAAGCTCAACGTGATCAGCGACGCTACCATTGTGGGGGCCAACCAGACGGCATACGATTACTTATTATTGAACGAGCAGGGTGAGGGCTTTACCGATGTCTCAGAGGCGTACGGCGCTCACCACCGGGGGTTCGGTTTCGGTGGCGTCTTTACCGATTACGACAACGATGGCGACCAGGACCTGATCGTTAACAACGACTTCGGCTACAAAGCGATTCCGAGCCTGGTCTATGAAAACCAATTTCCGCGGAAAGCCTTCCGTGATATTAGCAAGGAGTTGGAGTTGGACTTGAAAATTAATGCTATGGGATCGGCAGTCGGGGATCATAACGGTGATGGTTTGCTGGACTATTACATGACGAACATCCGGTTCAACCGGTTCATGGTTAGCCAGGGAGCGGGGGAGCCCTTTATGAATCAAACCAAGCCTGCGGACATGAACTTTGTTTCGATTAGTTGGGGAGCCAACTGGGCGGACTTCGATCATGACGGAGATCTAGACCTGTTTGTAAGCAACGGCGACCTGAACCCGAACTGCGTACCGATGGCGAACTTTTACTTTGACAACACGGGGACTACTTTCCGGGAAATTGGCAAGGAAAACGGGGCTGGGGATTATGGGATCGGCCGGGGATCGGTCGTCTTCGATCTGGAAAATGACGGTGACCTTGATGTGCTGGTCGTCAACCAGGAGGCGGTACTGCCTAATTATCCGGTCATTTCTACCACCCGGCTGTTGCGCAACGATGCAGCCCCTGGGAACTGGCTGAAGGTTGCCCTTCGCGGTAAAGGTGCCGAACGGAACGGGCTCGGTAGCCGGGTGACAATCTTTAGTAATGGCCGGCAGATGATCCGGGAAATTGATGGCGGCGGATCGAGCCACCTTTCCCAGAATTCCAAGATTGCTCATTTCGGGCTGGGGGAGGCTGCTTCTGTCGACTCCGTACTGGTTACCTGGGCGGGCGGTAAAGAGCAACTGCTGACTGGCCAGGCGGTGAATCAATTACTGACGATTGAAGAAGTGGAGGGCCCGCCGCGTGGGGCTGGTAGTTGGTGGTGGCTGGTTGGGCTGCTTGCCGGGCTTGTTGCCGTGGGAGCGTTTTTGGGAATGAAACGCAGCTAATCGCAGCACCACGTCTGAAAACTGTTCGGCCGCCTTTAGGCCGAACGGTTACGAAATATATACCTTATCCTTGCTTTTAAACCATCTTCGAACCCGCGTCCGCGCCGCAAAAAAAACCTTAAGATGCCCAACCCAACCACTAAGTTTCCCCTAGCCAACTACGACCGCCTTTGCTTCCTGAAAAACATCATCACGAACCCCAACATCATCGTAGGGGACTTTACTTATTACGATGATTTTGAGAACGTTATGAACTTTGAGAAGAACGTAAAGTACCACTT
>JAPKCQ010000068.1 GCA_026421165.1 Lewinella sp.
TCAGGAGAAAGGAGCCGTCTTAGGCAGTAAAATCCTTAAAAACCTACAACTTGCTGTACACACTAACGCCAACTCGTAGCCACCCCCCGCAAATTTTAACTTAACTTGCCGGTCCACCACACCGTCATTTTTATGTCCCCCATCCTACGTGCTTTTGCTTTCTTACTCCTGGTAACTTTGCTGACCGCCTGCGCCGATCCCGTCACTCCTGTATACCGTTACGAGACGGGTTTTCTGCTAATGGAGGGCAGAATTGCCGACCGGGAAGGCTACAGTGAGATACGTCTTTCGCGGAACGAGCTCCTATTTGGCTTTTACGCGCTCACGCCCGTGGAGGGGGCCGTTGTCTCCAGTATCGACGGCGACGGGCAAGAGGTTGTCTGGGAGCTGGTGGAGGACTCCAACCGCTACCGCGCTCCGGAGGGTTGGACTGCCGAAGCGGGCAAAAGCTACCACATTAGGGCCGTAACCCCTCAGGGCGAGGCCGTTGAATCGGCCCCCGAACTGATGCCGGCCAGTGTCGCGATACAGGAAGTACGGGTAGTATTCGAACAGGAGGCCTATTTCAGTACCGGACGCGACCGGTTCGTCCCGGCTTTTCGGATGTTACTGGACCTGGAAGACCCTAGTGATGAGGAGAATTACTACCAATTCGGTTTCACGGCCTGGGAAACCATCGAAGTGTGCGCCAGTTGCGAACGAGCCCGGTGGCGCAACGGTGAATGCATCGCAAGCCCCGACACCCGCTTTGTTGCACGGTGGGACTACCTCTGCGATATGGAATGCTGGGTCTCCGCTCAGAGCGGGGGGCGGAATATCCTTAGCGACGCTTTTATCAACGGAAATAGGGTAGAAAATATCGAGGTGGGCCGCTTCGACTTTGCGCGAACGGGCGGTTTACTATTCGTACTGGAACAATTTAACATTACCCAGCCGTCCTTCAAATTCAGCGAAGTACTGGAAGGTATTTCCGAGGGTAGCGGTGGGTTGAACGCCCCACTGCCGGCGGCACTGGTTGGTAACCTTACCGACCTGAGCGATAACCGGACCAATGTGCTTGGTTACGTGGGCGTGGCGGCGGTGAACGTTGAACGCATCTATATCGATCGCGATACGGTGAACGGTACGCCGCTGTCTTCTAACGCTTCAATCATCTTGGAACCTGCAGATCCCTCTCCTCCCCGGGCACCGTGCGTGGGCGGGGTCCGGACGACAGAACGGCCGGCAGGGTGGCCGAATTAACTGCCCGGAGACGAGCCGGAAGCCATTGCCCTTTAAGGCACTCGACGTAGTTCGCTTCCCTGCTCCCTTACCTCCCGTGCTGCTTCGCAGTTAACCTCCTTTGCACCTGCGGCCTCGCCAGATTTCCTTTCCCTTCTCCATTTTCGGATAAATATTCGATACCAACTTCTTACTGATTGATGAAGCATTTTCTTACCCTGATCGCCGTCATTTTCTCCGGCCTGCTGCTGGCCCAAACCTACGTGGTGAACATCGTCACGACCGATGCTTCGACCGACACTCCGCTGGGCTTCGTCAACGTACAAATTCAGGGGACTTCCCTAAACGGAACAAGTGACGAAAGCGGCCAGCTAAAAATAGAAGTGCCACCGGGTGAATTTATTGTTTTGGCTTCTTTCCTGGGCTACGAAACGACTTCCACTCCGCTCACCGTTTCCGGAACATCCCGCCTGGTAATTACCCTGGAACCAGCCGCCCAGCAGCTGGAAACCATCGAGGTGAGTAGCCGTGACGCGAGCGAGCGAATGGAACGACCGCTGATGGGCGTGGAGCGATTAACCATCGAGGAAATCGAAGTACTTCCCGTTGCCCTGGGCGAAATTGATGTCTTCCGCGGCCTGCAACTGCTTTCGGGCGTCAACTCCGCGGGGGAAGCCAGTAACGGCCTGAGTATCCGGGGAGGAACGGTGGACCAAAACCTGGTCTTGTTCGACGGTGCACCCATCTTCACCCCAACGCATCTTTTCGGCCTTTTTTCCGTATTCACGCCAGATGCCATTGGTAGCGTGGACCTGTACCGGGCCAATATCCCCTCCCGCTACGGTGGTCGTATATCCTCCGTACTCGACGTACGCTCCCGGAATCCGAGTTCCGACAAATTCAAAATGCAGGGGGGCATCGGCCTCGTCTCCAGCCACCTCAGTATTGAAACTCCCCTGACTAAAGATAAAAAGCTGAAAATGCTGGTAGCCGGAAGGGGTGGCTTCAACGATTTTATCTTTGGCTTTATCGAACGCTTGAAGAATACCAAGAGTCGGTTTATGGACGGAACGGTGAAATTACGCTACAACCTCAATGAGCAAAACATCATCACCTTCTCCGGTTTTTACAGCAAGGATTTCTACCAGATTGATTTGCTTAACCGTTTTAACGGGATTGTGGCCGATCAAAACCAAAACGACTATTACACCCTGAACGGCACGCTCGACTGGCTGAAAATATTCAACGATAAAACCAGCCTGGCCACGCGGCTGGTGAGTAGTAACCACGAGCCTAAAGTGCTCTTTCCGCAGTCTGGTACGGATAATACCGTTGAATATAAGTCACAGATTCGCTACAAAAGCCTTCAGACCACCCTCGATCACCAGACGGGTAACCACCACCTTTCGGGCGGAGTACAGCTCGTTCGGTATGACCTTAACCCCGGGGAAATCGACCCGGGCGGAGTAGCCTCAGTTAGTCGGGTCAAGCTCGACGATGAGCAAGCCTACGAAGCGAGTCTTTTTGCCGAAGACGAATGGAAGGTCAGTGATAAGTTTACCCTTTCGGCAGGTTTACGCTTTACCCAGTTTGCCCAGCTTGGCGCGGGGGAGCAACGAAACTACGGGGACAGTGAAATCATCAGCGAAGAATTCCTGACGGGTACTACCGCTTTTTCCGCCGGAGAGACGCTGCAAACTTATAACGGCTTCGAACCACGTATTGGCCTCAACTACCAGCTTTCGCCTAAAGTCAGTGTGAAAGCAGCCTATGCCGTTACCCGCCAGTATTTGCAGAACATCTACAATGCCACCACACCGGTGCCCAGTAGCCGTTGGAAGGTGAGCGACAATAACGTGGCGCCGCAGCAGGCTTCCCTCATCAGTGGCGGTCTTTACGCCCTGCCGGGGAAAGGGAAATTTGAAATCAGCCTGGAGGCCTACTACCGAAATATCGATAACCTGCTGGAATACAAGCCGGGGGCTGAGTTCTTTCTCAACCCGACGGTAGAGACGGACCTGATCCAGGGGCAGGGCCGTGCCTACGGCATCGAGCTGGGGATAACCAAGAAAACGGGTAAGCTCACCGGCCAGGTCAATTATTCCTACGCACGGTCGAAAAACCTCGTGGCCGGTCCGACATTCGAGACGAGTGTGAACCGGGGAGACTGGTACAACGGCTACTTTGATCAACCCCACACCCTGAATACCAACATCAGTATTGACGATGGAAAGACCAACCGCATCAGCTTGAATTTCGTCGTACAGAGCAACCGGCCTTACACCGCTCCCAATGGTTTCCTAACCATTGACAACCAGCCCATTCCTATCTTTTTGGAGCGAAACAACGAGCGCCTGCCAACCTATCACCGGCTTGATTTTAGCTGGACGGTTCACAACCCCAAAATGGTAAAACGCCGTTGGATTGGCGACTGGACGGTCACCATCTACAATCTCTACGGCCGTAAAAATGCCTACAACGTCTATTATCAGCCACGGGAAGCGGGCGGCCCTTCGGAGATATTCGGATCTTCTCCGCTGGGCAGTTACCGGCTGACGATTTTCGGTGCGCCGATTGCTAGTTTGACCTATTCGTTTAAGTTTAGTTAAGTACCTATCCCAAAACGATTACACTGAATTTTGCGGCGCGCACGCAGGTGCAGTGAAAGGTTGAGGAGCTCTGTATTACCGTTGGTCACATGAGGTGATTTTGTGCTCGCGAAGCGAGCGCGGCCCTTCTCAAGTAAGGCCAGTAGGGGCGATCCTTTGCGGTCGCCCCCACTGGGTCACGTTTGTCATTACGTTTTTACCTCATGTGCCCGACAGCAGTACAGCTCCGAAGGACAGGAGCGGGAGGTTTCTCTACTTATTTCCTGATAACCACCTTATAAGCATCCACCGCCAGCTCATCAGCAACGGAAAGGAAGTAGAAGCCATCGGGCAGGTCGGTCGCATCGATCTCCAGCGTAGTACTGCCCCGGGTGAGGGAAACCTTCCGCAGTAAGCGACCATCGGTGGCGTACAGGTAAAACTGAAGATCATCGGCATAAGCCTGCTCCAAGCGGACGTTGATCATACCCGCCGTTGGGTTGGGAAAGAGCGTTAACTCGGTACCAGTAAGTGGTTGATAACGAGTGCTAACGATGCCATTGCTATTCTCCGCATTGAAGGTGGGTGTCATGTCCTTGAACTCGCCCGTTCCGTTGGGGAAGCGGCCGTGAGAGATATCTGCTTCCTGATCGACGTAGGTAATGGTGTCAATCAGGAAAATGTCGGCATCGACGAGCACCAGCGTTTCTCCTCCGGCAGACAGCTTGAAGTCGGCGTGGAGGCCGTCCTGGTCGGTGTCTTCGTCGGCCCAGATCATGAGGTAGCCGTTGCCTGCGATGGAAGTACCATCGGGGAATGCCCATTTCGTCAGGTTGCCAAGGTCATCCGTGAGGTAGAAGCCATCGAGGGAGATGCTTGCGCTGGTGTTATTGTAGAGTTCAATCCAGTCTTCAAACTCACCGTCCTGGTCCGCTTGCGTAGCGTCGTTGGAGGCCATGAATTCGTTGACGACCAGGTCGCCGGCCAGCGGACTGGTCGTTAACTCGGGGTCCGTAGTATCGGGCAGCTCGTCCGTATTCTCTGCATTGAAGGTGGGCCTCATGTCCTGAAAATCACCCGTTCCGTTGGGGAAGCGGCCGTGGGAAATGTCGCTCTCCTGGTCAAGGTAGGTAATGCTGTCGACGATCGCCAAACCAGCGTCAACCAGCACAACGGATTCTCCTCCGGCGGAGAGTTTGAAGTCGGCGTGGAGCCCGTTCTGGTCCACATCCTGATCCGCCCAGATGATGAGGTAGCCGTTACCGCCGATGGACGTACCGTCGGGGAATGCCCATTTCGTCAGGTTATCCGTGTCGTCGGAGAGGTAGAAGCCGTCGAGGGAGATGCTGGCGGAAGTGTTGTTGTAGAGCTCGATCCAGTCGTCGAAGTCTCCGTCTTGATCGGCCTGGGTCGTGTCGTTGGAGGCCATGAACTCGTTGATGACGAGGTCGCCGGCGAGGAAGCTGGTTGTGCCAGCTGCAATCCCGTAGGGTTCATGCTCGGCGCGTTGCGGAGAGAATTTATCGATACCGTCGCTTTCGGAGAGGGGGTTGGTGATGCTTTGGGCGAGGATGTAGTCTCCGTTGTTGTAGTCTTGGTCCAGGATTTGGTCCCGGTTGCTTTTAGCGAAGGTTGTTTCTATGGTGGTTAGGTTGTACAGGTCTTGGCCTTGGGCCGTTATTGAGAGACTTGCCAGGAGCAGGAGTAGTAGCTGTTTTTGCATAGTTGAGGGGGTTATTTTTTGTTCGGACCGCTAATGTTGGGAAGTCCTTTTGGGGTGGGGGATTTGGTTGAATATTTTTTGCTTTGCGGTGGGCGCGGGCGCAACGAGATGTTTGCTGCCGTAAAGTCTTAGCGGTCAGGTCTGTGGACCTAACGTTAAAGAACTTTCTTTGCACAAGCGTGCGCGCCAAAACAGCGCTAAACTGAAGTACGGTATTATCGCTAGCGAAGTGGAGTACGGCTTAGCCTTCTCCATTTCCAGGCAGCAACCGCTTGATAACTTTTTCGATGGTAAGCCCCTGAACCAAAATCGAGAACACTACAACGATGTAGGTCATCACCAAAAACATTTCTCGGTTCATCTCTTCTGAAAGACTGAGCGCAAGTGCGATCGAAATTCCGCCCCTTAGCCCACCCCAGGCCATGATCGCAGTGGTGTGGGGAACGAAATCGAGTTTCTTCTCGAACATTTTTACGGGCAACCACAGAGAGGTATAGCGACAAAGTAGTACAATCGGGATGGCGATCAAACCGGCGAGGATGTAGTTTATTTCGTAAGTCAGCACCAGCATTTCCATGCCCAGTAGCACGAATAAAATAGCGTTGAGTAAGATGTCGATCAGCTCCCAGAATTTGTCAACGTACAATTCGGTGGTTTCCGACATTGAAGCATTTCTTACCCGGTCATCCCCAACCAAAAGTCCGGCCATTACCATGGCCAGAGGTGCTGACAGGTGTAGCTCTCCCGCGATTACCGTTCCTACCATCACGGCCGCCAGGGTAATAATGACCTCCGTACTGAAATCGTTGATGGATTTGAGTAACCTGTACGTTACCCACCCGATAAATAAGCCCAGCAAGATGCCGCCGATAACTTCCTGTCCAAAAAGCTTCAAAATGTCTACAGGATCAATAGTTGAGCCGGTTGAGGAGGCGATTTTATACAAGGTCAGGAACAAAACGACACCGATACCATCATTAAAGAGCGACTCCCCAACGATCTTTAATTCCAGCTTCTTCGGGGCTTTCGCCTTTTTCAAAATACCCAGCACGGCAATAGGATCGGTGGGGGAAATGACAGCACCGAACAACAAGCAGTAGGTGTAGTTCACCTCCATACCTAGTAACTGGAGTAAGTAAAAAGTGGCCGTTCCAATTAGAAAAGTGGAAGAAACTACGCCCAGTGTGGCAAAGGCGATAATCGGCCAGCGTAGCTTTTTGAGCTCCTTAAAATTGGTGTGCAAAGCGCCGGCGAACAGCAGAAAACTCAGCATATAGTCCATCAAAACCGTTTCGAAGTCGATTTGATGGATGAACTCTGCCTCCGCTTTCAGGAGGGTGTCGTCAAAATAGCTCAGACCCCAGACCCCTAAAGTATAGAAAATGGTAACCACCATTAATCCTATGGTGGTCGGGAGCTTAAAAAAGCGCACGTTGATGTAGCCGAAGATGGCGGCCAAAAAAACCAGACCTGTTATAATTAGGTAGTAGCTCATAAGGTGGTTTGTATTAAGGTCGAGGACCTTCCGGTCCGGCGAAGTCGGACCGGGAGGTCCTCAACCTTTAAAAAGCGACGCATATTCAGGCTTCATCCAAGTATGCGGCTAATCATCCCAATGCTTCACTAACCCAGCTTTTACGGGGTTGTTCAAAAGGGACATCGGAATACTACCATGAAGACGATAGGAGTAGTATGCGAGCCCGCGGCTGAGGTCAAAAGGTGGAATTTTCCTGCCTGCCACAATCAAAGGTTGAGGAGCTTTAGCTCCGACCCTCACGTCAGTCGGACCGGAAGAATTTCTGTCTTGCAACTCAAAACCCCGCGGCAGCCAAAGCGCAATACCCTTAAAAAAAGTAACCAGGATAAGCACAAACCACAGCCTCCAAAACGGCAGCAACGGCTTAGAAACGCCGATTTAATAACCTTGGACACCGTCGCCGAGGCTTACGGTTTTGAAGCTTAAGGTCTATCCGCTAATCGTCTTTTTTAAACCTTTCATTGCACCTGCGGCCGCGCCTGAGGATGATCACCTGTAGCGGCAATAAGCTGGTGTAGATACCCCGAACTCACATCGCATCCATCGCCGATTCAACGACGCCAGATGCACCGCTACATTTACGGCTCTCTCCTCAACACAAAAGTCAGTCACCTTCGCCTCCGCCTTCGTCAAAGGTTATCGTTACCCCAAGGGCGCTGGCCAGGTCAACTTGGACAAGTACGAGCAGAACTCTGAACTCATCGGCCAGCCTTGCCACTGTGGCCGGGCGATTAACGACGAGGTCGGATAGAGCGACGAAATCTGAAGCCTGGGTAAGTTCCTCTAAGTGGGTATCGATATCGGCGATGGCAGCCTGGATTCGTGGGGCCAGGGTGGTGTTGCCGAGTTCGGCCAGGTAGTCTTCAAAACCGTAAGCCTCGGCTCCGGTACCCCCGGCGTAAGCGAGCGTCCATCCGGCAAAATTTTCCTGAATGCAGTTTATAGAGAAGTCCGCAAAGGGGGTTTCCACCCGGTCCGGCATGGCTGGCTGACCGCTCAGTTCCCCCAGTGGCGAGAGGAGACGATGGAAGTGGGTAATCCTCAGGTCGATGATCAGGCTATTCAGGAGTTGGCTTTGCCCACCGTTAAAGCCTAGCTCAGTGCGCGAGGTGAAATCGGGGCTCTGATTGTCCCAGATCGACTTGAATATTGCGATCTTGTTGGCGTGATTTTCGGTTAGCGCCAGCAGGTAATTTCGCCGCGATTCGTTCCCTGAAAAGAGAAGCAAGGTGGCGTCTTCGTCTTCATGGAACAGCAGATATTCTATTGCTGCCAGCCCGATGGTGTTGATAGTCCGGGTATCAATATACGGCAGGTTGATTTCTTCGTCGGTTAGCAAGTTCTCCTCTAGGTTTTCCACACCCACGGGCCAAAAATGAATCTTGCTCACTAGACCGCGGTTGAGAAACGGAAGCTGGGAGTAGATTTCTGACCGCTTCCATTGCCGAATATTGGCGCGCCAGGCATCTTTCAGGGCCGTTAAATTTTCTGCGTCAGCAGAGGATGTGAAGGCCTGGGTGGCGGTAAGAAGTTCGCCTGAACGACTAACGAGCACGTCGTTAGCGGGGCCGATGACGTTATCGACTAGTGAGTTGAGCTGCCGGCCACGCGGGTCGGAAAAATCCGGTTCCGAGGGGCCGGTATTCTTGTTGCAGCCGCCAAGCAGCATGATGGCCATCAGCGCAAATACGCCGGATACAAGGTAGAGTGATTTCGTCATTACAGAAGGAGGTTAAAAATTTGACGGTTATTAATTTCGGCAATTGTACTAGGTAAGTACCAATCAGGGGCTCTCCATCCTGGTCGGTAACGGTGCTCGTTAGTGCTTCTGTACCCGGTATGGGTAGGGCGCTTTGGCTAGCCAATAGAGCGGAAATCAGGAGGAGCGATATGTTAATCTTATTCAGACTAAATAAATATTGCGAAGATAGGACTGGTTTTCTTCTTCAGCAAAATTTTTTGAGTGTGACTGTTTTGTCTAGTTAGAGGAACTGGCTGAACGAAATAACCAGCGTATGCAGCACAATAATTTGGCGCGAACGCGGGTGCGGGGTAAGGTTCTTTGAAAAGCAAGGGCTGAACGTCGGAACGTGAGGTCTTTAACTGCTTGCCTTAGTCCCTTTCCCGCGGCCGCGCCTCCATCGAATTACCTCAGTAATAAACTCGGCAGTTTCAATGCTTCACGAAAAAGCCTCCGTTTAAGGATCGTCAATTCAAGAACTGTACGGGTAAGATAATTTTACACTTCCTTATTTGGTTTTAGTCTAAATAGCCTTAACTTTGCGATCTCAAATTCAAATATCACCTATCATGTTTAAGCATTTTTTTCTACTTCTTTGCCTTGTATCAGTAAGCATGTTCACTTCATGTGACGACGATGACAACACGGCAAACACCACTTCTCGTCAGGCCGTAATCAGTGACTATGCTGATCTCGTACTGGCTAACTACCAAGCTGCTCGGGCTGATGCGGTCGAACTCGACCAGTCCATCACAGATTTCATCGCCGATCCCACTGCGATGAAACAGCAGTTGGCCAAGAACGCCTGGCTTGCCGCGCGTGAATCCTACGGCCCTACCGAAGCTTACCGCTTTGCCAACGGACCAATTGACGGGGAAATCAACGGAGAAGAAGGTCCCGAGGGCCTCTTGAACGCATGGCCGCTTGATGAATCCTACATCGATTACGTCGAAGGTGCAGCGAACGCTGGAATCATCAACGATATGACCCTCATGCCAACCATTACTAAAGATGCCCTGGCTAGCCTCAACGGAGAGGGTGGGGAAGAGAACGTCAGCGTTGGTTACCACGCCGTCGAGTTCTTACTCTGGGGCCAGGACCTCACTGCTCCATCAGAACTACTGGCCGGACAGCGCCCGCATACCGACTTTGTTGACGGTGGAACAGCAGCTAATGCCAACCGCCGCTGTGATTACCTCAAAGCTTGTTCAGCATTGCTTCTTGATCACCTTCAGATTCTTATCGATCAGTGGGTACCCAATGGCCCTTACCGGACAACCTTCCTGGCACAGGATGATGAGACCAACCTGAGCAACATAATGACGGCCATCGCTACACTCTCTAAATCAGAACTCGCTGGCGAACGCGTTTTTACCGCTTACGACAACCGTGATCAGGAAGACGAGCATTCTTGTTTCGCCGATAATACCCACCGCGATCTTCGCCTCAATTTTAATGGTATTCGGGACGTGTACCTGGGCCGCAACGGTGCCCTGGAAGGTGCTTCCATTAATGACCTCGTCTTCGAGGCAAACCCAACGCTGGGAGCATCCATTATGGGTCAACTCAATACCGCGCAGACTGCGGTGTACGGAACGGCTATTCCCTTTGACTTTGCCATCTCTGATGATGCAACCCGCCCTGATGTGATTGCCGCAGTTACGGCATTACGTACGCTTGGAGACCGCATCGTTGAGGGTGGAAGTGCCATCGGTATCGAAGTTCGTATTGAATAAACACAATGGAGATAAAATAATTTCCTTAATTCAAGGCTGTCTGAGGCTGGTGCAATTTGCGTCAGCCTCAGATTTGTGCTTTAAATACCAACCTTTGCCAATTCGACCTTCTCCATATTCTTGCTTGCTTTTTAGCCTTATGTTATTGGTTGTTGGATGTGAAAAAGATGACCTCAGCCTAAGGGCCGAGCCGGGGGAAGAACGCTCTGGCGGGGAAACCACGGTCTTCGTTGAGGGAGCTAATTCATTTGGCTTTCAGGCTCCCAATCTTAATGAAGAGGACGGACTGTTTTTCTTCACGGGTAATTCTCTCTTTAACCAAAATTGGGTCACGGCTCCGGCATCTACAACGGCCCGGGACGGGTTGGGCCCTTTGTTCAATGCGCGTTCTTGCTCTGGATGTCACTTCAAGGACGGGAGAGGTCGACCTCCGGCCTTCCCGGGGGAAGTCAGCCACGGTTTATTACTTCGCCTGAGCACGGGCAACGCACTGGCGGGAGAACCCGTCCCTGATGTTTTTTACGGTGACCAGCTTCAGGACCAAAGTGTCCTCGGGGTAGAAACGGAGGCTGGCTTTACGGTTACCTACGAAATGGTCACCGGAAGTTATGCGGACGGGAGTACCTACGAATTACAAAAGCCCAGGTACGAGATCACGGGACTGACACAAGGTGAATTATCCGCTACAAATATTTCTCCAAGGGTAGCCAATCATATGGTTGGCCTGGGGCTCTTAAATGCCATCGATGAAGCAACCTTACTTTCTATGGCTGACCCGAACGACGAAAACGGAGACGGTATTAGTGGAGAGGTTAACTACGTATACGATGTCCTAGCCGATGATATGCGGCCCGGCCGCTTTGGTTGGAAAGCCAGTCAGCCTTCAGTGTTGCAACAGGTCGCTGCCGCCTTTGCGGGGGATGTTGGAATTACTTCCGACATCTTTCCCGAAGAAAACTGTCCGCCTTCCGTTGACTGTAATTCTTTGCCGAATGGGGGAGGTCCGGAAATTCCCATGGAGAACCTTCGCAAGGTTACGCTCTATTCCAGCACACTGGCTGTTCCCGGCCGTCGTGATTGGGAAGACCAAATCGTGCTGAAAGGAAAAAAAATATTCAACCAACTGAACTGCAGTGGATGCCATCGCGCAGAGATTACCACAGGAAATTATGAGGCTATTCCCGTTCTATCGGGGCAAACCATTCGGCCATATACTGATCTGTTGTTACACGATATGGGAGAAGGCCTGGCTGATGGCTCTCCGGAGTTTCTCGCGAGTGGTCAGGAATGGCGAACCCCGCCACTCTGGGGAATCGGACTCTTTGATGTCGTCAATAGACACACAAACTACCTCCACGATGGCCGGGCTCGTAACCTCACGGAAGCCATCATCTGGCATGATGGTGAAGCCAAAGCTAGTAGGGACCGTTTTCTCGAACTCAGCGAACAACAGCGTACTGAACTTGTCGCTTTTTTAAACTCTCTTTAATGCATACGCTAAATACTTTCGGCTTGCATTATTGGCAAGCTTAGGGATGCCGTAAGTTATTTATTTGGCGTTCCTTATCTCTTATTTTCTTCTTAAAACAGCTTAAAACTATGTAATAATCACTTTATCTCTCAACGGAATATCCGTCTTCGAAACCCTCTTCAAAAATGGAACAGACCAGGTTGGGGTTGTGAGAGCAACGTTACTTCACCAACCTTGATCCATTCCCGGCCAATCCGGGATTTTATCAAAAAAGGCAATATCCCGCGTCACGCGCTTTGCCTCTAAATTAAGATCAAATGAAATTATTCATATTATTTACCTTCACCGCCGTACTACTTTCCTGTGGTAACCCTTCCTCAGAGTCTACCACCGAGGGGGCCGGGGCGGAAGAGAAAACCGTTACCCTTTACACCCACCGCCACTACGACGTAGATAAAGAAATCTACGCTGCCTTCGAGAAGGAAACGGGCATTGAGGTGAACGTCGTCAAGGCAGGAGCCGACGAACTCATTCAGAAAATGGAGATTGAAGGTGACCAGTCTCCGGCGGACCTACTGTTGACTGTAGACGCTGGCCGACTGGTACGCGCGCATGAGAAAGGCTTACTGCAACCCATTACTTCTGATGTTGTTAGTGGCAGCATTCCCGCTTACCTGCGGGCGGAGGACGATAGTTGGGTAGGGCTAACGAAGCGCGCCCGCGTGATCGTCTACCACCCCGATCGCGTCGATACCAGCAAGCTTTCAACCTACGAGGCCCTGGTCGATCCGGAATGGAAAGGTCGCATCCTGATTCGCTCTTCCGGAAACATTTATAACCAATCCCTACTGGCATCCATCGTCGCTCACGCTGGTGAAGACGCGGCAAAAACCTGGGCCGAAGGTATGGTTACCAACTTCGCCCGTAGGCCCAAAGGCAATGACCGGGACCAAGTGAAGGCTATCCTCGCGGGTGAAGGTGACCTGGCCGTTATCAATACTTACTACCTCGGGTTGCTCCGCAACGCTACTGATGAGCAGTCCGCTAAAGCGGGCAATGCCGTCAAAATTTTCTTTCCCAATCAAGACGGGCGTGGTACGCACGTAAACATCAGCGGTATCGGCCTGGCCAAATACGCTCCGCATGCAGAGGCCGCTACACGCCTGATAGAGTACCTGGCAAGTAAGCCGGTACAGGAACGTTTTGCTAGCATCAACTACGAATACCCCGCGAACCCCGAGGCGAAAATATCGGAAGAACTCGAAAGCTGGGGAAGTTTCAAGGAAGACAAACTGCCTCTGACAAAACTGGGGGAAATGAACCGCGCGGCCGTTATGACTTTCGACGTGGCTGGCTGGGAGTAAGGGGCCGTAAAATTATTGTCACCTGATATGACCGATTGTAGTATAACTTTGCCTTTGTGACAAATAAAATACGACATTTTTACCGTGACACGAGTATCTGGTCACTAGCACTGTTGGGGGTTGGCCTGTTCATGGCCATCCCCTTGCTGGTTGTTTTACTCAGTCTTGCCAAAGGTACGGGGGAAACGTGGGCACACCTTACCCGTTATTTTCTGTTGCGGTACCTGGGCAATAGCCTTGTCCTCGTGGGGGGAGTGGGGATACTGAGTACCATACTAGGGGTAAGCGCGGCCTGGGCGGTGAGCCGCTACGCCTTCCCTGGTCGGGAGCTGGTGGTTAAATTATTGTACTTACCTCTGGCTATTCCCACTTATATCATGGCTTACGCTTACGTGGGCTTTTTGGGTAATGGGGGAACGCTTGTTCGTATAGAGGAAATGATTGGCCTATCCCCTAGTGGGATTGATTTTATGAATCTCGGCGGCCTTATCTGGGTACTGGCGCTTTCGTTGTACCCGTACGTGTACGCTAGTTGCCGGGTGGCTTTTTCCGGCTTACCGGCGAGTCTGCGTTCGGCTTCAGCGCTGCTAGGGGCATCCGGTTTGCGGTACTTCTTTACGGTGGCGTTGCCCCTGGCTACGCCTGCCATTGTTGGTGGGGTGTTTTTGGTAACGATGGAGGTGCTGAACGACTACGGTGCGGCAAAGTACTATGGCATCAATACCTTCACTACCGGGATCTTTCGTACCTGGACGGCGCTGGAGGACCTGCGCTCCGCCACCTACTTGGCCGCACTACTAATTCTGTTCGTTCTGGTGGCCGTTTACCTGAGCCGGTTGGCGCGTGGGCGGCGTTCTTTTGTCACTCAGTCCGTGTCAGGGAGCGAATGTTCGGCGCGCATAGTAGCGCGTGGCTGGAGGCAATGGCTGGTAGTTGGGGCGGTAGGTACACCTCTTTTTTTTGGCCTCGCCCTGCCCCTGGGGCAATTACTATGGTGGGTAAGTGGCGAGCCAGCATGGGGGATAAGTTTTTCGCTGGCCTGGGTGGGGTTACAAAGTTTACTGGTGGCTATCGCCGCCGCCGTAGCCTGTCTGGTGCTCGCCCTGGCTTTGGTCTTTCTGAGCCGGTGGAACCAGCTGGACGTGCTGCGACCGATTTCTAAATTGTCCGTGATCGGTTACGCCGTGCCGGGGGCAATCATTGGTATCGGGACCATCGGTAGTAGTCAGCTGATCGTCGACTTTTTTGCGGACAACTACGGCTGGCGTATTGGCTATCTTTTTTACGGTAGCAGCCTTGTGTTGCTCTACGCGTATGCCTTTCGTTTTCTGGCCGTCGCGTACCATCCACTGGAGGCACATTGCCTTAAATTGGGCAAGCCACTGGCGGAGGCGGCTTACTTGCTGGGCGACGGTAAACTGCGCGCATTGCGCAATATTGAGTTGCCTCTGCTCGTGCCAGCTATGGTCAGTGCCCTTTTTCTCGTTTTCGTGGATACGCTCAAAGAGTTGCCCCTCACACTGATTCTGAAACCTTACGACTTGAATACTCTTTCTATTGCTGCATACACCTATGCTGAAGACGAACAACTGGCCAAAGCAGCACCTCCGGCCTTACTCCTGATATTACTGGTTGCCATCGTGCTCTGGTCAATTTCTTTCGGTAAAGAAGCCAAACGGTAAAGCAGCCTAACATCTCCCTAATGATAAAGGAAAATGATCGCCGCCTGGTAGTAACTACACAAGGACTGTGTAAGTCTTACGACGGCCGAAACTATGCACTGCGGGACTGCCAAATTTCGCTGGAGACGGGGCGTATCTGTGCGGTCATTGGTCCGAGCGGCTCCGGAAAATCTACCCTGCTAAAGCTACTGGCCGGGCTAGAGCGCCCCGAAGCGGGGAGTATTGTTTTACATGGCCAAACGGTAACCGATGACCAGAAGTGCCTGCCGCCTAACCAGCGAGGCGTGGGGATGGTTTTTCAGGATTATGCTCTTTTTCCACATCTAAACGTGGCGGCCAACGTAGCCTACGGCCTGGTACGGGGTAGTGCAGAGGAAGTGAATAGAATACTCGATTTAGTCGGCTTGGCCGGAGAAGAAAAAAAATACCCGCACGAACTGAGCGGTGGTCAGCAGCAGCGGGTAGCCCTGGCACGAACGTTGGCTCCCCGCCCCGAATTACTTCTGCTGGATGAGCCCTTCAGTAACCTCGATGCTTCCCTGAAGCACGGTATTCGCCAAGAGCTTCGTAAGATCGTTAAGGAGTTAAGCCTTTCCGCCATCTTCATCACCCACGATATCTACGATGCGATGGAGATTGCCGATGAAATGATCTTCCTTGAAGAGGGGAGGGTAATTGCTACCTGCCTTACCGAAGACTTGATGAAAAACGATCAGGCCCCTTCGGTAAGCGCGAATCTGGAGCAGTTGCGGCGGATGGCAGAACGGGTGATTGGCCTTAGGGTTTGAGTAATTATCACCTGCGTTTATCATGGCTTCGGACGCTAATGAAAAGAGCCGACACCTAAGTATAGGTGTCGGCTAAAAAAATAAATATCGATCAGAGAAGTAGAAAGAAATAGGGAGGTGTTTTTATCGTTTCTGGAGGCAAATACCGTGCGAACTCAAGTTGCTTGGCGCGTAGGTGTTGGTTTGATAAATATAGCCACCCAGGTTGCGTAGCTGGTTGGCCGTCGCGTTCTTCAGCAGGATGCCAGCGTAGCTTACCGGTTGGTCCTGTGTATCCAGTACCCTACCGCTTAAGGTAGTGGCTTGGGCGAGTAACAGGGTCGGTAATAGTAGTATGGTAAAGTGTTTCATTGGTTACGGCTCGGTTGACTCGTTTAGCTTTGGCTACAATTTCACGTAACACAAAGAGTGATCACGCAGAA
>JAPKCQ010000363.1 GCA_026421165.1 Lewinella sp.
GGACCAGGGTGACGCCCTGAACACAACCCACTATGACGATAAAATTACCAACTATTTTGACTGTGTCTAAATAAGGGTTGTACTTTTGCGTAGCACATTCCTTTCACCCATTGAGCCTGAATAATTTAGTTGCTCCTAATGCATCACCACAATGAGAACATCCATACTGGCTATACTTTTCCTCTTTGCTGCCGTCAACCTACCGGCACAGGTCGATAACATTTTCCACGACCGGAAATTTTGGAAAGCAAAACCTTCCGTAGAACTGATCAAGCAGAAGATAGCGGAAGGATACGACCCATGCGCCCGTAATGAGTTTGCCTTCGATGCGGTGTCTTACGGAATTATCGATGATGCACCGGTAGCCACTATCGACTACCTGCTGACCCTGGAGGGTAATCCCGTTACCAAACCCACTCACGGTAGCGTGACTTACTTGCTTTGGGCGGCCTATAAAGGCAATTTACCTCTCATGGAGTTGTTACTGGACAAAGGATCGGACATCCAGATGGCCACCAGCAGAGGGACCAATATCCTCGCCATGGCAGCCATTGGTGGGGTCGAAGACCTGGAGGTCTACCGGATGATTTTAGGGGGAGGTGTTGACGTACATTCCACCAATTCAGGTGGGTCCAACGCCTTGCTGCTACTGGCCAGTGCTGACGTTGATGACGAGTCGGTTTACAAATACATGGTTAGCAACGGTCTGGCGTGGAACAGTAAAGATGACGGAGGAAACGGTCTTTTGGGTTACGCTGCCCGTGGGGGAAACCTGCCCGCAATGAAGATGTGTGTAGCCAAAGACCTGGTTGACCGCTCGCTTAACGATAAGGGAGAGAATGCCTTGTTCTATGCAGCCTACGGCCTTAAGCGCAGCGAAGTACAGTTGGCCACCTTCAAGTACCTTGACTCTTTGGGCTTTGAGGCAGACATGGTTAATCTGGACGGACAAACACCATTACACTGGGCCGTACGTAGGGGCAGCCCCGAAGTTGTAGATTACTTTATCGAAAAGGGGGTAAACCCTAACCAGGTTGACCGGAACGGTAATACCGTTTGGCACCAGGCGGCCCGCGCACCTTTAGCGGTGATCCAAAGTTTACGTCCACACATCGCTGATCTTAACCGGCAAAATCACGAGGGGCATTCTTTACTCTCATTGGTAACCCAGCGTGGAAATACCAATGCCTTTGATTATTTGGTGGAGCACGGCGCTGATACCCGGGTGGTAGATACCGAGGGAAACGACCTGCTAGCCCTCGTTTATAATTCCTATTACGCCAGAGGAGAAGAAAATTTCAGCCACATAATCAATGCTTTAACTGCCCAAAAATCGCTACTGCCCAAAGCGTACGCCGCTGGCAATACCCTGGTGCACCTCGCCATTGAAAAAAGCAGCACTTTTCTGTTGAGTGAGGCCATCGGCTTAGGGGGGGACGTAAACCAGCAAAATGATTTGGGCTTGAGCCCCTTACATCTTGCCGCTATGAAGGCCACTGATCCTGAACTGATGGACATGTTACTGGCCGCAGGCGCGGATAAAACCTTACTCACGACATTTGAAGAGAGTGCTTACGATCTTGCCGCTGAAAACGAACTGCTCGATAACAATGCAGTCACTCTAGATCGCTTGAAACTTAAAAAATAGTAGGGGTAACCCTAACTCGCGCACAGAGAAAACACGCTAAATCGCCCTAACCAAACGTAATATTCACCATGATAAAAAAACTAGTATTCTCCTTACTGATCGCGCTTTTTGCGCTAACCAACCTGACCGGGCAAGACGAACTGGACAATATATTCCTGAGCCGTGACTTCTGGAAGACCGGCCCCGATGTGGCACAGATCAAAACCAAAATAGCCGAAGGGAACGATCCCGTAGTGCTTAATGCCTATGCCTTCGACGCCATTTGTTACGCCATTCTTGAAGACGCTCCGCTGGCATCGCTTGAGTACCTGTTGTCTTTACCCGGCAACGAGGTTACCAAAAACACCCACGACGGAAGGAACTACTTGCTGTGGGCGGGCTATAAGGGCAACATTCCATTGCTGGATTTGCTGATTAAGAAAGGGTCGGACACCAAACTGGTCGATGACCACGGCTATAACCTACTAGCCTTTACTGCCGTAGGTGGGCAGCTGGATACCAAGCTCTATGATCTGATCTTTGCCAATGCCGGAAAAGTGGAGGATACCAACCGGTCGGGCGCCAATGCCCTGATGCTGTTGGTACCTAAACTGGACGGTACGGAGTTGATCGAATATTTTGTGGATAAAGGTTTGGCTTTAGACGCTACAGATTCGGCAGACAACAATATTTTTGCCTACGCCGCCCGCGTGGGCAATCGCTATTTGATGGATTTCCTCATCAGTAAGGGCGTTGATTACAAAAAGACGAATAACGAGGGTGGTAACGCCATGTTATGGGCTGCCGGTGGCTACCGTCGCACGACAAACGGCCTACCGGTTTTTCACTACCTGGACAGCTTAGGCATTAAGGCCAATGTGGTAACTACCTCAGGGGAAACGCCGCTACACGCTATGGCTTATCGCCAAAAAGACTCATCCGTTTATGCCTTCTTCCTGGACAAAGGCGTTGCCCCCGATCAGGTTAACGAAGATGGGAATACCCCCTTTATCAACGCTGCCCGTACGGATAATGTAATTGCCCTCAAACTGTTACAGCCCCTCATCAAGAACATCAATCACCAGAACAAGGAGGGCTTTTCGGCACTCACTTACGCTACCCGCCGCTACGCACAGGAAACGGTCGAGATGCTGGTGGCCGCCGGGGCGGACGTACAGGTAGTCGACGGAGAAAACCGTAACTTTATTACCCATCTGTTCGATGCTTACCGGCCCCGTAGCCACGAACAGTTCGAGGCCATGTTGGCCTTCGCGAAAAAGCATGATGTAGCCGCGCCGCAGACCTTTAGTAACGGTAACAACCTGCTTCACCTGACCGTGATAAAGGGCTACGCTCCCCTGGTTGAACAGGCGTTGGCCTTCAAGCCAGACATCAATCATAAAAATGGCGATAGCCTTACTCCCCTCCACCTGGCTGCCATGAAGACCAGTAACGAACATCTTTTGAGACTCCTCCTTGATCATGGTGCCGATATCAGCATTCGCACTGACTTTGAAGAGTCTGCCTTTGACCTGGCACGGGAAAACGAACTCCTTTCCGCAGAAGCGGTAGATATTAACTTCTTGAAGTTAGACTGATCCAAATTTAAAAGTAATTTCCAACCAATTGAAAATCGGAGGCGACTATTCCGTCTCCCGACACAAACTAAATAGAGCATTGTGAAAAAACTATCATTAACTGTCCTGCTGCTTACTACTGTTTTTTTCCTGACGACTGCCGTCACGGTAGAACAAACGGATAAGTACAAATGCATGGTCCAGCTGGTCAACTACACCGGAGAAGGGGCCTACGTCATTGTATCCGTACTCGACCAGGACGACAATTACGTGAAGACCCTACGCGTCATCGGAAACGATGAGGAATGGTATCCTGACCTGAAACAATGGTATGCTTTCCACGAGCGTACCCAGGAAGACATCGACGGCATCACCGGCGCGACCATCTCCGGCGGTGAACGAACAGTCTTTGCCCTGGAGGTGGACGCTGAGTACGTTGGTAAGAACAACAAGCTGCGGTTTGAAACAGCCGTAGAGGACCAGAAATATGTGAAGGACGACATCATTTTGCCCCTTACCGAGGCAACCCTGAGTGGTAAGCACGAGGGTAGTGATTACATCCGGTACATCAAGTTATTAGGGAAATAATCTAAAGACAACGCTAAAAAGTGATTCTCGCTATCTGGCGCCGCGCGCACCTCGTGTTAGCGGCCGTATCCGCTTTGTTTTTACTACTTGCAACGGTGAGTGGCATCATCCTTGCCCTGGAGCCACCCCACCAACGGTGGTTCCACGCGCCACCGGTAGCCCTTGACGAGGTGAAACTCGGCCAGCTTATCACCACCCTGAAACAGGAATACGATGAAGTACTGGAACTCAGCGTGGAGAAAGGTAAATACGTTAAGATTTCGGCCTTCAGTATGGAGGAGGAAAAAAGCGGAGATTTTTACATCGACCCCATCGACGGCACCCGTATACAGGTCGACTACGAGCAGCCCGCTATCTTCAAGCAGACCAGGAACTTCCACCGGTCGCTTTTTTTAAAAACTCCCGGCAGGATCTTTGTGGGAATTGCTGCCTTCCTGTTATTACTGATCG
>JAPKCQ010000069.1 GCA_026421165.1 Lewinella sp.
CGTCCAAAAGGCGAAGCCGTCCAAAAGGCGAAGCCGTCCAAAAGGCGAAGCCGTCCAAAAGGCGAAGCCGTCTAAAAGTGCAGCGTCCAAAATGACCATCCTAGTAACCGGCCCCGAATCCTCAGGTAAAACAACACTCGCCCTCAACCTCGCTTGGGCACTCGATGGTGTTTACGTTGCCGAAGCGGCACGAGACTATCTGGAAGAACGCAAAGGCGACTACAATGAAGCCGACCTTCCCGAAATATGGGCCAAACAAAAAGAAGCCGAAGATGCAGCACGTGCATCTTCGGCTTCTTTCGTTGTTTGCGATACCGGGCCCGGAGTAGTCCGGGTCTGGGCGGAGGTAAAGTATGGCCGTTGCCCGGAAAAAGTATTGCTGGCTTCGGAGCAACGAGCGTACGATCTGGTGCTGCTTTGCCGGCCGGACCTACCGTGGGAGCCTGACCCACTGCGGGAAACGCCGGATCATTCGGCGCGGCTAGCCTTGTTCGACCACTACCAAGAAGTGCTGTCCGGCAGGGAGGTGATCATCATTGATGGGCAGAACCGGCTGGAGGCCGCACTTCGCTCAGTTATTCATGCGGCGTCCATTAATTGGTAGCGCGTAGAATCGTCCCGTTGAATTCGCCGGTGAAGTGACCATTGCGGGAAGAGGTATAGTCAAATTTAATGCTGAACTGGTCGCCATCAACGCGCACCAGAGTCTCTCCGGTTTGCATGCCTTCATCATCCCCAGTAGTATTGGTATTGAAGTTCATGCTTCGGCAGAAATAAGTCTCATTAAACGCCTGCGAAGTATTCGTACTAAAGTATCCTACTTCGTTACCGTAGACATTACTTGTTCTATAGACTCCGGCTTCTAAGTTTCCGTCGCTATCGCTAGCCATCAACATCAACATTACGTTACTGGTGCCCGTCAGTTGGGTAGCTTCGTGCACAGGCGTTTCGGAGAAATAAAGTTGGGTATAACCGCCTTGGGAAACTATGTACGCATTGGTTAAGTCGAATAATTCAGCGTCGCGTTTCATGAAATTCACACCACTAAATTCCTCCGAGACAACCTCCTGAATAAGCGGTTCAACGGTAGAAATTTTGCCGCTATAGTCTCCCCGAATGCTGTAGAAAGGGTTGCCGTTGTGGAGTACGTCTACGCTGATGATAAATTCGTCACCGTCGGCGGTGATGCTTACGGTACTACCGCTATCGAATGTCTCGTCGCGGAGTAGGTAAGCACCTCTCGTGACGTTGTAGTTTAGGGCAGCGCCGGCATCGATCATGGTTCCGTTACCGTAGCGGTATTCCCCAACCAGAGAGGCGTTGAGGGACTCTAATAGTATTGTTACAGTTGGTACTAAGCTTGTACTGCGCAGGTCGTCGCCGTCCAGTACATCCGTACTAGTAAGGACGAGGTGGTGGCGGTAGGTTTGGCCATCGGGTTGAATGGTGGTCTGAACGTAAGCGTAGGCCATATCAGCCTCGTTGTAGCCTAATTCAAAATTGTTGGCGAACTCGCCCTGCCCGGAGGATTCTTCAGGATTTCCGGATGCGATGACAAGAGAATATTCGTTTTCTTGAAGGCAGGAGAACAAGCTCGTACAGAAGACGGACAAAAAGAAAAGACGGGTGAAAAATTTCAAGACTAAAGGATTTAAGTTGATGAAGACCGGGAAAAACGGCCAAAAGTGTTGATAAACTTCAAATTAAGCATTGTTGATGAATTTAACAACTGTTTTTCCGAGTCGCAGGCTTTTTTAGCATAACAATAATAGTTTCAGGGCGTGTTTGGGCAATAATCGTCCGGGCGCGGCCGCAGGTGCAGAGAAAGCTCGAAGGAGCAAAGTCAGACAAGCCCGGATTCCAAAGAATTCATCTCTGCACCTGCGGCCGCGCCCGAAAAATGGTATTTGCGTACAAACAATGCACACACGCATCACCCGGGTCATTTTTTCGCTCCTTAAAAATCCACCGGCCAACATTCGCTCGTAACTATCAATAGTGAGCTTGCTTCCACACTCAGCATCAGCGCTACTACGCTTCCAGCCCCTCCAACCCATAAAAGAATTCATTTGATGCACCGTTACCTTATACTCACCTTTAGTTTACTCCTTTTTTCTACGCTTTACGCCCAGTCCGTAAAGGGTACTGTTTTCGACGAAAATGGCAACAGCCTCCCTGGAGCCTACTTATTTTGGCATACCGGAGACGCCCACACCCATACTGATAATACCGGCCGCTTTAAACTTACCGGTCCCGCGGTAGGCGATACCCTACACGTTAGTTTTATCGGCCACTCCTCCAGCGATTTTGTTGTTCCCGCAGATGATACAGAACTCCTCATCGAACTCCAATCCGGAAGTCTTGACTTGCGCGAAATTATCATCGGCAGCTCCGATCGGCCGCAACGAATCGTTTCCGGTATCGATCTGGCGGTAAACCCCGTTAATTCCAGTCAGGAGATACTGCGTAGTGTTCCCGGGCTATTTATCGGGCAGCATGCTGGCGGCGGAAAAGCCGAGCAGATATTTCTGCGCGGTTTCGATATTGACCACGGTACGGACATCGCAATTTCGGTGGATGGGATGCCGGTAAACATGGTTTCCCACGCTCATGGCCAGGGCTATGCAGACCTCCACTTCCTCATCCCCGAAACGATTCGTGCCGTTGATTTCGCCAAAGGGCCCTACGAGGCAGATCGGGGAAATTTTGCCACCGCCGGTCACGTCGACTTCCAAACAAAAGACCGCGCTGGCGGGAACTTCCTGAAGGTTGAAGCCGGGAGTTTCGGAAAATTACGGACCGTCGCTCAGTTCGATTTTTTGTCCGATAACAAGAGTAACGCTTATGTGATCGGTGAATACCAAGTCACCGACGGTCCCTTCGAGTCTACTCAGAATTTTAGACGCAGCAATATTTTTGCTAAATACAGCAGTTTGCTGCGCGAGGCAGATAAATTTACCGTTTCCGCCAGTCATTTCACCAGTAGCTGGGACGCTAGCGGACAAATCCCCGAACGCGCAGTTGCCTCCAGATTGATCGGTCGCTTCGGTGCCATTGATGATACCGAAGGTGGACAAACGAGCCGCAGCAATATTATCATTGCGTATACGCGAGAAATCGATGCTACTACATTCGTTAAAAATACCCTTTCGTACAGTAAATACGACTTCGAGCTGTTCAGCAACTTCACCTTCTTCCTAGAAGACCCGGAGTTTGGCGACCAAATTCGCCAGCAAGAAAGCCGGGACCTGATATATGCACAGTCGGTCGTTCACCACAATGCTAACCTTTGGGAAACTACAGTGGAAGCCAGGATTGGTACGGGGCTACGTAGTGATCGGACGGACGACAGTTCGCTTGCCAACACCATCGACCGGGCTACTGTCCGGGATTACGCACAACGGGGCGACGTGGCCGAAGATAATTTTCATCTATTCGCCGATGCACGGTTTGAATTTGGAAAATTCAGCCTCCAGCCCGGCATTCGGGCCGATCACTTCCGCTTTGGCTATCTGGACCGCTTGGCTACGGAATATACCAATGCCTCCGTCAATAAAACACGCTTATCACCAAAGCTTAAGTCCGCCTACAGCTTATCTCCCACCAGCCGCCTGTTCCTAAATATAGGAACAGGCTTTCATGCCAACGACAGTCGGTTAGCCAGTACAACGCGAGTAAACGGAATGGTTCCTGCAGCTTACGGAGCGGACCTCGGATTAGAGGCCAAGCTATTGCCGCGGCTACTGGTAAACACCTCACTGTGGTACCTCTTCCTTGAACAAGAGTTCGTTTACGTTGGCGACGCCGGCATCGTTGAACCTGCGGGACGGACACGGCGTCTCGGGGCAGACCTAAGTCTCCGGTATCAGATGACAGACTGGCTTTACGGCGACCTAGACGCGACCTATTCACATGCGCGCTCCATCGACAATGAGGCGGGAGAAGACCTAATTCCCCTTGCACCGGTCATAACTTTTGCTGGCGGGTTGAGCGTAAAAACCGAGCGAATCAGCGGCGGTCTTCGTTTCCGCTTTCTTGGAGACCGACCGGCGACCGAAGATTATAGCCTTACGGCAGAAGGCTACCTTATTGCTGATGCAAATATTGCTTACGCCCTCGGACGCCTAACGTTTAGTCTCTTACTGGAGAACCTGAGTAATGCGGAGTGGGAGGAAGCCCAGTTCGCCACCGAGTCCAGACTTGTCGGCGAAGCCCTGCCTTTAGAAGAAATTCATTTTACGCCTGGTTCCCCCCGGTCGGTCGCCATCAGCTGTAAGTTCAAATTTTAACGATGCAAACGCTAGTAAAAAATAATTTTCTACAAAATTTTCGACTTCGTAAAACCAAACACTAGGTAGTCTACGTACCTCCTGGTCATACAACTTCTGTTGTACCAACGCTCAAATAAATTAACTAACCAATTCAATATAAATCCATGAGATTACCCATACAATTCAAGTGGGTGTTGTCCGCAGTAATGCTGTCGCTCTCTTTCAGCCTAATGGCTTCTTCCCACCGGGAAGCGCCGCTGATTGCCGACGACCCGCTTGCCGATAATACCGATGTTTACGCCTTCCGCAGCCCTGACGATCCTAACACCATCACCATCATTGCCAACTACATTCCGATGCAGTTGCCCCAGGGTGGCCCTAACTACTATACTTTCGGTGAGGACATCCGCTACGAAATTCACATCGACAACAATGCCGGCACCGCTGGCGACGATGTTACTTACCGCCTGACGTTTACGCGGACGAACCAGGACCCTACCACCTTCTTCAACATCCGCTTGGGTGCTCAGAACATTCGTGCCACGTATACTTTGGAACGCAGCATGGCTGGAGGTGACTTCCTGACAATCCTTGAAGACGGCATCGTTCCTGCTTACAACATCGGCGCACGCTCCATCGAGAGTAGTGTTGGTCTTGACAGCACGTACGCCGAAGTAATGGCCAACGCCATCGGTACCGCAACCACGGGTGAAACCGTATTCGCTGGCCCGATAGATGATCCGTTCTACGTTGATCTCGGCGGCATCTTTGACCTCGGAGACAGCCCCCGACAGGAAGGTGGCCTTAACAGCCGCGACGGCCTTGCGCAGTTCAACTGCCATACCATCGCCCTGCAGATCCCGATCAACACCCTACTGAAGACCGGTGCTGCTGCGCAGCCTGCCAACATTCTGGACGGTGACTACGTGATCGGCGTTTGGGCTTCGGCCAGCCGCCCTTCTACTAAAACGCTGATCGCTGCTACACCCAACAACCCCGGTGGTTCTTCCGTCGATGGTGAGTGGGTACAGGTTTCCCGTATCGGGATGCCGCTGACCAACGAAGCAGTGATTCCCGTAGGCATGAAGGATTACTGGAACGCTATTTCTCCTTATGACGAGATTGGTGACACCCTTCTTGATAAGTACTTTTACAACCCTGAGCTTGCCCTTTATATGGACGACGATCAGTTCGGCGGTGCCGTACCGGCCTTCGCTCCGCTACGCATTCAGACGGCGAGCCCAACGGCTGTTGGCAATATTGACTTCTCCAACGGAGCTGACGGTCTCTTTGCGCTTACTGATCCTTCGTTTGCTGGCCTGATTGCCGGTTCTGCTTTCGATGCTGCGGTTGGTTTCCAGTCCTTGCTACTTCCTGGCCCGGGCAAGCCCCGCTCCGTTGACCTTTGGCCAATCTTCCACACCGGTGCTCCAAACCTGGCTCCTTACCAGTTGGCTACCGGCAAAACCGCTGGCAACCCGTTCACTCCGGGTAAGCCGTTCATCAACAACTTCCTGCCCAACGGTGGCGATATGCTGCGCCTGAATATGGCTACGCCCGTTACCCCCCGCGACGACGCTAACTTCTCCAGCCTCGGTTTGGTGCAGGCGGCGGCTATTGGCCTGACCGTAGCTCCGTTCAACACTACTACCGACCTGGAAATGATTCCTAACATGGACGGTTTCCCTAACGGACGCCGCCTGGAGGATGACGTGACCCGCATCGAGCTACAGGCAGTTGCCGGAGTAGTACTTGCCGCTATCGGCCTATTCTACGACGATTACGATCTGGCCGGAGGTGGAAGCCCTGTAACCGACAACCTCGTTAGTGTACTCGGTTATACTACTGAAGTTGAGGAGAACGATAAGCCGTTCACCGCTACGTTCCCCTACGTTGCTGCTCCCTGGAGTGGTACGGAAGTGAACCATACTAACATCGGTAACTAGGCCAGTCCACAGTTACCAACGAAACCATAACATAGACCGCCCGGGCGTAAGCCCGCTTCCGCCCGGGCTCATCATAAAGAATTAATGAAAAATTATTTTATCCACCAATGCGCCTTCGCGCTGCTGGGAACACTGATGAGCGCATCGCTCTTCGCCTCCAGCCACCGGGAAGCGCCCCTCATTGCGGACGACCCCGTAGCCGACAACGTTGACGTCTACGCTTTCCGCAGCCCCGACGACCCCAATACCGTTACCCTGATCGCAACCTATATTCCCGGTCAGTTGCCCCATGGTGGTCCCAATTACTACCACTTCGGTGAAGACATCCGCTACGAGATTCACATTGACAACGATGTGGCGACTCCCGGCGATGACGTCACTTACCGATTCACCTTTACCCGGGTCAATGAAGATCCCACTACCTTCTTCAATATCCGCCTCGGTAAGGAGAACCTGAAAACCACTTACCGCCTCGAGCGCATCACCAACGGCGGCAACAACGTCGAGATAATCGTGGAGAACGGGGTAGTTCCCGCTCCAAACATCGGCCCCCGCTCAATTCAAAGCCCGGTTGGTCTTGGACAGGACAGCTACGAAGCGTACTCCAACGGCGCCATTACTACGGCTACTACGGGCGAGACCGTCTTTGCCGGACCGGTAGACGACCCTTTCTTCGTAGACCTCGGTGGAATTTTCGACCTTGGTGACGCTCCCCGTCAGGATGGTAATCCGATTGACGGACTGGCCTGTTTCAACACGAGTGCCCTGGTACTTAAAGTTCCGATTCAGACCTTATTGCCTGCCGGAGCCAACTTCCCTGCCGACAATATTCTGGACCCGGCCCACGTCATCGGCGTTTGGGCATCTTCCAGCCGCCCTGCGATCCGTACGCTCCAAGCCGACGGCTCCAAGCCACTGGTGGAAGGTGATTTCGTACAGGTTTCCCGTCTCGGGATGCCGTTGACCAACGAGGCCGTTATTCCAATCGGAATGAAAGACTATTGGAACGCCATTTCCCCTTATGACGAACTGGCGGATACCCTTATGGACCGTTACTTTTACAACCCCGAGCTTGCACTTTATATGGACGACGACCAGTTCGGCGGTGCCGTGCCGGCTTTCGCTCCACTTCGTATTCAGACAGCAAGCCCAACGGCTGTTGGTAACATCGACTTCTCTAACGGAGCTGATGGTCTCTTCGCACTTACCGATCCTGCCTTCGAAGACCTGATTGCCGGGTCTGCTTTTGATGCAGCGGTAGGTTTCCAGGCTTTGTTACTCCCCGGCCCGGGTAAGCCCCGCTCCGTTGACCTTTGGCCGATCTTCCACACCGGTGCGCCCAACCTTGCTCCGTACCAGTTGGCGACGGGTAAGACTGCGGGTAATCCGTTTACCGCTGGTAAGCCGTTCATCCACAACTTCCTACCCAACGGTGGTGATATGCTGCGTTTGAACATGGCCGTGCCCCCTACCCCGCGTGATGACCCTAACTTCTCCAGCCTTGGTTTGGTACAGGCGGCTGCCATCGGTCTGACCGTTGCTCCGTTCAACACTACAACCGACCTGGAGATGATTCCTAACATGGATGGTTTCCCCAACGGACGTCGCCTAGAGGATGATGTCACCCGCATCGAGCTTCAGGCTGTTGCCGGTGTTGTACTGGCCGCTGTGGGTCTGTTCTACGACGACTATGACCTTGCCGGTGGCGGAAGCCCCGTGACCACGGGCCTAACCAACGTACTTGGTTACACGACCGGAGTTGAAGCCAACGACAAGGCTTTCCGTGGTAATTTCCCCTACCTCGCGCTTCCCTCAAGTGGCGTTGATGAATGTTCCGGTGCGATCACTACCGTAGCCAACGAATTCTTTGAAACGGGCATGGGCGCCAATGCTCCAACCGTTGTGGGCATCAACTTCCCGAACCCGTTCCAGTCGCAGACGACGATCAAGCTGCGGGTGCGTGAAGCAACCGCGGTATCCATCGACATGTACGACATCAACGGCCGTATGTTGAAGCAACTTGCCCGCAAGAGTCTCCCGGCTGGTGAGCACCTAATTCCCGTCAGCGTGACCGGTGTACCCCAGGGTACTTACCTGGCCGTAGTGAAGAGTGGATCCGGCCGCATTCTCCAGACGATTCGGATGATCAAATCCAATTGATCCTTTTTTATCGTACTTAACCCGGAGCGTCTGATTGGTGCTCCGGGTTCCGATAACGGTAAAGAATAACCTACTCAATTAGGCAGCGTGGTTAAATCTTTCAGGTACGGATGATTTGCCACGCTGTTATTTTTTGAGCCGGGTCTTATACCCTCCATATTAACCAACCATTAAATTGAGTAGAAATAATGAAACAAGTAAGTACATCCAACATTCTCTTTCTGATTTTACTTACCATCGGCCTTACGGCATGCACTGGTAAGAACAATAAAGAATCCGGTACCTCCGCAATTAATGTTGTGGAGATTCCCGCTTTACTCCCCCGTCCCGCCGCCCTTCAAAATGCCGTGGAATGGGATAAAACCCAGAGCAGCTACATGCAACTCAGCAGCGATCTGCGCCTGAAAGACGCGTACGCCGTGGAACCCAGGGTAACTCTCGCCCAGATCTTCGCAAACGAAGCACGGGTCACCGGCGAGCACGGGCACTACTACCCTGCCGCCCTTAAAATGGTAAACGACGCGCTGGAGATGAACAAAGGTCTTGACCGCGACCAGGAATTCCTGGCACTGTCCACCAAAGCCAGCGTGCTGCTATCTCAGCACGAATTTAAAACTGCACTTGAAACAGCCAAGCGTGCCATCACGCTCAACCCCTACAACGCCCAGATATACGGTGCGCTAGTGGATGCAAACGTTGAACTCGGCAACTACGAAGACGCCGTTACCGCGTCGGATAAAATGGTAAAAACCCGTCCCGATCTCCGCTCCTACTCCCGCGTTTCCTACCTCCGTGAAATTTACGGAGATGTGCCTGGTGCAATTAAAGCCATGCAGATGGCCGTCAACGCAGGTGCTCCCGGTTATGAATCTACAGCCTGGGCACGTCTTACCCTCGGGGAGTTATACCGCCGCTACGGTAAGCCTGAGGAGGCAAAAAACCAGTATGAGAACATCCTTGTGGAGCGCCCTAAATACCCCTTTGCCATCGCGGCCCTTGCAGAACTTGAGATGGACAATAAAAACTACGCCGAAGCTGAAAAGCTTCTTGATGAAGCCGCCGGCATCATCCCCGAAGTAGGCTATTACATGCAACTTGCCGAGCTCTACAAAGCCACTGGCCGCGAAGAGGAAATGAAAACCAAGGAAAAAGAAATTTTTGAAATGTTACAAGACGACGTCGACTCCGGTCATAATATGGACCTCGAGTATGCCACCTTCTACCGCGACCATTTTGAAAATTTCGATAAAGCTATGGAGTACACCAAAAAGGAATACGAAAAACGCCCCGCCAACATCGATGTTAACCGTATGATAGCGAGCTTATACGTGAAGAAAGGTATGGAAAGCGAAGCCACTGCATACCTTGATGAAGCAAACGCGACGAATTCAAAACACCCTGAACTACAAGCCCTGCTTACTACCAAATAAGATTGACTAATGTTTTGAGTAATATTTGGGACGCCGAAGCAATGATTAACCTCATGCTTCGGCTCTTTTTTTAGCCTTTCCTAGGCAGGATAAGTTTTGGCAGAGGCCTTCCAGGGCGAGTTCATGGAAGGCCTCAACCAGAAGTTAGACTTTCACAAATATCTTCCGTCGGTAGAGCCACAAGCCCAGTAAAATATAAAAGCCCATCACCGACAGTCCGTAGAGCAAGCTGCTCAGTTTTGCCGCCATAAAGTCGTGAACATAGATGTTTTCGTAAAGCCATCCGTGCAAGCCAGTCATTCCAAAAATTTTGGAGATAAAGCTGGAAAGGAAGTACAAGATCAGCGCATTAGCGCCAACGCGCTTGAAGGTTTCTCCGACGGAAAGCCCCTTCACGTCGGTTACGTAATAGATTAGAGAGAGACAGAGCAAAGCCCAACCGGCAGTAACCAATACGAAGCTACTACTCCACAAGGCTTTATTGATGGGGAAGGCAAAGTCCCAGAGGTGGCCAACCACCAATAAAATTACACCCGCCGCAGCCAACTTCATTGTTTTGCCACCGGTGTCTTTTGCCAGGAAAAACCGCCCAGTTAATACCCCGATAAGTGCCGTCGCTGTACTCGGAATAGTACTTAGCAGGCCTTCCGGATCGTAATCGGGTTGCCAGGTATGAGAGCCCAGTACCATCTTATCAAAGTACATGGCCCAGTTGTTTGGTGCGCGCTCGAACGTTGGGGAGGAGCCATCGGGCAGGGGCAGGAAGCCCATTATTCCCCAGTATCCCAAAAGTAAGGCTGCGATCACACCGATGATAACCTTCCAGTTCGCATTCAGTGCGATGATGGCGGCGAAGAAGAAGGCGAGGCCGATGCGCTGAAGTACGCCGGGGAGACGGATATCCGCCCAGTCTTTAAAAAAGGGAAAGGAGAGAGTGAACGCTCCGAGGAATATCCCGAGTGCTACAAGCTTCAGCGTCCGAACGGTGATCTTTTTGTAGACCTCCGGAGATGGTTTTCGGTTTCGGTAGGCAAAGGCAATCGAACAGCCGACGATGAAGAGGAAGAAAGGGAAGACGAGGTCGGTCGGCGTGTATCCGTGCCAAGGAGCGTGTAAAAATGGTGCGTAGACACTGCCCCAAGTTCCGGGGTTATTGACGAGCATCATGGCGGCGATGGTGATGCCGCGTAGGATGTCTATAGATTGAATTCTTTGCTTCTGCATACCGCTAAATGTAAGCGTTTTGTATTTAGCTTTAAGCATTTAGACTACCGCGCGTTGATAGCGGCAGCCTAAATGCCAAGCGCTAAGTACTAAAAGCTTTCTTCAACTACTGCCCAAATAGCATCAGAAATATCAATCGGATCACCACTAGCATCGATGATATGAATGTTCTCCCCGTCGCCAAAGTGTTTGAAGGCAAGGTGGAACGATTCCCTTACGTGCGCTAGCTTCTCCCTGGTTTCGAAGAGCTCTTCTTCCTCTCCGCGAGCGCTGATCCGTTGCATACTTATTTCCGGATCGAGGTCGAGGAAAATAGTAATATCGGCCGGCAGGGTTCGCTTGGCGAGCATATTGAGGGAAGCGACCCAACCCGGATCGGCAAACTCGCTCTGGTAGGCCAACGAACTGAAATAGTAGCGACTTGCGATAACGTGGTAGCCCTCTTCTAACTTGCGCAACAGCCCATCCTGCGGATGAAACAGGTGTTCAATCCGGTCGGCAGCGAAGAGAGCGGCGACGGTTCTCGGGTCGGCTTTCACCTCCTTCCGTAAGATGGAGCGGAGGAACTTCCCCGTTGGCAGCTCCGTTGGTTCGGCGGTGAGGTAGCAGGCTGCCGCTCCGCTCTGCAACCGGTCGCGGAGCATTTCTATCTGGGTTGACTTGCCTGATCCGTCTAGGCCTTCTATTACTATGAAGAGTGGGGACATTATTAGACCGTTAATTCGTTAAAAGTTAGTTCGTTATGCGCACTGACATTTGGCGTTGCTTCACGCCGATGGCTAGCATTATTGAGAGGGTAATCACCCGCAGCTACGCTTTGCTACGTCCCGGATTATTGTGGTTGAATCCCTGTAGAATTAGTAGCATACTGTTCAGTTGGACATCGGAATGGAGAGCCACTGTATAACTACTTGACTTCCTACTCTTCCTCCGAAAACTTGCCCCGGCCGGACCGGTCGACTACCGTTGAGCTGGCTTGCTGGGTCCCCTGAATTACCATGTCGAGGATGTTGACGTGGGGTGGCTGGGTGATCATGAATTCGATCGCTTTTGCGACGTCGGGCGAGCGAAGAGGCTGGAAGTCTTCGTAGATTTTTGCCTTTTCGGCATCGCCGTCGTAGCGGACGACGGAGAACTCTGTTTCTTCTACCATTGCGGGGCAGATCTGGCCGACGCGAATGCCGTATTTCACGAGGTCGAGGCGCATCGCGCGGGTGAGGGCGTCCACGGCGTACTTGGTAGCGCAGTAGACGTTACCATTGGGATAAACTTCCTTGCCGGCGGTGCTACAGACGTTGACGATCATACCGGACTGACGTTTTACCATGGCTGGGCTAATGGTACGGGTGAGGTAGAGCAAGCCCTTTAGGTTCACGTCGATCATTTCGTCCCAGTGATCAAGTTGGCCCTCGTGAATGGGGTCAGCACCTTTGGCTTTACCGGCGTTATTGATGAGAAAATCTATGTCTTTCCAGGCATCGGGGAAGTGGTCGGGAAGCTTGCTTACGTCATCGCGGTTCGTAACGTCGAGTTTGATGAGCAGGGTTTCTGTTTCGTAGGCATCGAACAGTTCTTCTCCGAGTTCTTCGAGCCGTTCTTTACGGCGGCCAAGGAGGATGAGTCGAAAACCTTCAGCAGCTAGCTGGCGGGCAGTGGCGCGACCGATTCCGCTGGTTGCTCCCGAGATGATAACGGTTTTTCCGGCACCTTTTTTTGGCGGGGCCGCAGGTTCAGGGGAAGGTTCAGGAACACGGTCTCGTTCGGAAATCATTGCTTCCAGGGATGCGATGTTTTGCTTCAGGGCAGCGAGTGCGTCTTCTTCGGCCGCCGTTGTTGCGGTTACGAGGGTTATTGCGGTAAAGGCCCGGCGGTTAGCTTCCGTATTGAAGGCGGAGTTGAGCGTAGAGGCGGTTTTAAACGCCAGGCGGGCACCTTCGTAATCACCGCGCTGGTGAAGTAAGACCGCAAGTTCGTACTGAGCGTAAGCGTGAGTAGGATCGAGGGCGAGGCCTTTGCGCAGCACTTTAACCGCTTTGCCCGGTCGGTTCACCGGGCCGGCGAGCAGGAGGGCGTAGCGGTAGAAAGCGCCGGGGTTCGGCTCCTCGTCTTTAGTGGCTCGGCGGAGGTAGCCGGCCGCTTCGAGGTAATCATTAGGGAAATGACTAGCGAGGAGCGTACCAAGACGGTAATTTAGTTCGGGATAGAAGGGTTCGCTGTCGGAGAGTTGTTCCCAGTTGTCGCGGGCCTGCTGATAGTTTCCGGCGGTGAGGTAGAGTTCACCGTTGAGGTAGAGCGCATCCGGGTGGTCCGGGTTCTTGGTGAGCAAGGCTTCGGTTTCGCGGCGGGCGGCGGCGGCGTCTTCAGTGGAGGTAGCCAGCAAAAGGGCGTAGTGGTAGTGGAGTTTGGGGTGGTCCGGTAAGGCATCGCGACCGGCGTTAAGAAGTTCAAGCGCGGAGGTGGCGTCACCTTCATCGTGCATACTCCAGGCACGCTCTATCCAGATGTTTGCCTGTTCTCCGGGAGACATCTCCTGGTCTTGTGGGTCGATGATTTTTCGAGTCGTTAATTCGTTGATTTCCTGGATCGTTGATTCGTAATTTTTGGTCATAGGGTCATTCGAATTCGTTGGTTCGTTGGTTTGGGGTTCGGGGGTGGTCTTGGCACTTTGCTCCTCATCAACTTCGCTTTGCACCTGCGGCTGCGCCTCCTGCTCCTGCTCGGCCACGCCCAGCATTTCTAGACCGGGGATGCCGGAAAGGTCCATGGGAACAGAGTTTTCAAAGGCTTTGAATTCCTCCCAAAGCTTCGGCCGTTCGGCAAAAATGAAGAGTTGGTGGTAATGATCAGCGGCAAACTGGGTTTCCGTTAATGCCCATCCGTCCTTAATCATGTGCAGTAATTCCTCCACCTGTACGCTCGTTTCACGGATCTTACGCTTATACTTTACGAAGGCCTCGCCAGCGCCCATTTCCTCGTCTGGCCGACGAAGCTTGATGTAGCGATCTTCCCAAAAATTTACGTAGTGCATTACCTCCTGCTGGCTAGAAAGACGGGTCTGGCTAGAAACCACTTCATCCTGAAGCTCATCATAAGAATGAGAGCGGATCAAAATCGGCAACACCTCGCGGTTTGAGCCAAATATCTCCTGCCCCCTTAGCATACAGTTGGGGTTGGTAAGGAAGTCGTTGGAAACCAGAATGATCACCGGCCCTTCGGCTTTTTCCAATAAATCCGCCAACACTGGCCCCTCATTGGCCTTCCCCACGCTTACGTGAGAAAAACTAACGCAGTTTGCCAGATCACCCGCAATACGATGGGCGGTGGTCTGGTTATCGGTCACGTAAGCGAGGTTTATGGTTAGCATGGGCGCAAGATATAAATTACGAGTGGAGAACGAGTCACACCTCCGAGGAACTTTTCCAACGGGGCTAACGCCCGTTGAAAAAGATGCCCCGGAGGAGAACTCGTTCTCTGACCAAAAAGTCCTCGCTAACCCTACGGAGTGACTCAGCGTTTATGGTTTACGCCTCCGAAGTACCTTTTGAAGAGGCGTGAGCCGATCCAAAAAAAACTGAAGTGCAACCCAGAAATACGGGCCGAAAAGATAAAAATTCACCCCACCGCCAACGCCAGCTAATTTTGCCCCGTCTACCCCATCAAAGCCCAGTCTTTTAGGCGTTCCATCCCAATCAATAAATTACCAATGAAAAGATTATTTACCCTGGCCCTGTTGGCTGCACTCACCTGCTCACTTACCAGCTGCCTGGAAGAGACCTGTAACGAACGCCGAACCGTTACCGGCTTCGAGCCCATCACCACCACCGCCGGAGAATGGCGTTCCAATTCAGCCTTTTACTGTGGAGCGAGTCAACCGGTATGCACCGCCAGCAGCTTTTACGTCTACGGACAGTACCTATTCATGGTAGAAGAAAATAAGGGGCTTCACATCTACGACAATACCGATTCCAACAATCCGCAGGCCATCACCTTTATGGAAGCACCTGGCGGACAAGGCATTGCCGTTCGCAACGGTATTCTTTACATGAACCAGTACACCGACCTCGTTGCTTTCAGCCTAAACAATCCCGAGGTACCGGAACTGGTGGGTCGGACCGAGGACGTCTTTGAGCCCTACAGCATATTCGCACAGGTACTACCCAACAACGAATTCGTCATAGACTGGATTCCTACGGGAGAACGGCGAACGCTTGACTGTGACAACGCTAACTTCGGGAGTAGCATCTTCTGGCAAAACAATATCGCCTTTTCCGAGAGTGAGGACATCGTCCGGGCGGATAACTTCAGCCTCGCCAACACCGCTACGACGGGAAGTGGAGGCCCAACACCCGATGTAGTTGGTCAGGGCGGCAGCCTCGCCCGTTTCACCATCAGCAACGGAACGCTCTACGCCGTAGACGAGTCCCGCCTGAAGGTATTCGACCTTACCGACGCCGAAAACCCGGTCTACGCCGACCAGGTGAACCTCGGCTGGGGCATCGAGACGATCTTCCCTTACGAGGATAAGCTCTTCATCGGCGCACAATCCGGAATGCACATCTACGACGTCTCCATCCCAACGGCCCCGGAGCACCTCTCCACCTTTGAGCACGTGCTAAGCTGCGACCCCGTAGTCGTGGCCAACGACCTGGCCTACGTCACCCTTTGGGGCGGCCGCGACTGTGGTAGCATCGGCGATCAGCTGGAGATTATTGATGTCAGTGACGCACGCAACCCACGCTCTCTTCAGGTGACGCCCATGAGCAACAGCCACGGCCTCGGAGTAGCGGACGGCAAACTCTTCCTTTGTGCCCAGTGGGAAGGCCTGAAGGTCTTCGACTTAACGGACGACGGCCTGCTCGGCGAAGAACTCTCCTCCCTGAACAACATCAACGCCCGCGACGTAATCGTGCTGCCAGCGGACAACGACCTAATCGTATTAGGTTACGCCTCCGACGGTATCCAACAGTATGACTACAATGAGCAAGGACAATTGACGGCTACTAGCCGAATTAATCTTTGTGACTAGAGATTTAGCGTTGAGCATTTAAGCTGCCACACGTTACGGCCGTGTGCTAAATGCTTAACGCTAAATGCGCTAACTTGCCAGTCTAAATCATAAAATATGCGCCTGTTTTATACCGTTTTGGTCTTATTCTTTGCGAGCCTTATCGTCTCCGCCCTCGTTTGGGCGGAGACG
>JAPKCQ010000364.1 GCA_026421165.1 Lewinella sp.
ATGCCCACCAAACTCTGGGAAAAAGACTACGACCTCGACCAAAAGATCGCCGACTTCACCGTCGGTAGAGACCGCGAGCTTGACCTTGAACTCGCCCCCTTCGATATCCTCGGCTCCCTGGCCCACGTGACCATGCTCAGCGAAGTGGGTTTATTGGATGCGGGCGCGGCGCGCAGGTGCAAGGATAAGTTGAAAGAGCTGTACCAGTCCGCCCTAACCGGAGACTTCGTCATCGAAGATGGTGTAGAGGACGTACACAGCCAGGTAGAACTCCTGCTCACCCGTGCCCTCGGAGACGACGGGAAAAAGGTCCACTCCGGTCGTAGCCGTAACGATCAAGTCCTCGTAGACCTCCGCCTTTATTTCCGCCACCGCCTCCGGGGCATCGTGGAACAGACGGCCGAACTTAGCCGGACGCTAACTTCGCTCAGCGAAGAACACAAAGACAAACTCATCCCCGGCTACACCCACCTACAAATAGCGATGGTCTCCAGCTTCGGCCTCTGGTTCGGTGCCTATGCAGAAGCACTGATCGATGACCTACGGATGTTCAAAGGAGTGTACGACGTGGTGGACCAGAACCCCCTCGGCAGCGCTGCCGGCTACGGCTCCAGCTTTCCGCTTGACCGGGACCGGACTACGGAGCTCCTCGGCTTCCAGTCCCCCGTCGTCAACGTAGTAGCGGCGCAGATGGGCCGGGGTAAGACGGAACAACTCGTCGCCTTCGGCATCGCCGGCCTCGCCCAAACGATCAGCCGTATGGCAATGGACGTTTGCCTGTACAGCAGCCAGAATTTCGGCTTCCTGCAACTACCGCAGGAGCTGACCACCGGTTCCAGCATCATGCCGCACAAAAAGAACCCGGACGTATTCGAACTCCTTCGGGGCCGGTGCAATCTGCTCCAGTCGCTACCAGGGCAAATCAGCCAGCTAACGGCCAATCTCCCCTCCGGCTACCACCGCGATTTTCAACTCCTGAAAGAGGCTATTTTTCCAGCCCTTGATCAAATTGAAGACGGCCTCAGCATTGCTCTTTATGCTCTCCCCCGCACCAGCGTCCGCGCCCAGGAACTCCCTACTGACCCGCGCTACACCTTCCTGTATTCCGTAGAAGCCGTAAACAATCTCGTGCTCGAAGGAGTGCCCTTCCGCGATGCCTACACCCAGGTTGGGCGAGATATTGAGGCTGGCACCTTCGTTCCACCCACCGATTTGAACCACACCCACCTGGGTAGCCTCGGTAATTTGGGCAATGATCGGATCAGCGCCAAACTAGAGGCGGTAATGAAAGATTTTGGTTTTGAGCAGGCTGATACGGCTCTGAAAGCTTTAGTTAAAGCATAAATCATTTTGTTTTGGATTGGGCCAAGCGTATCTGGCGCGAATAATCGCGCCAGATAGAAGAGATCAGTACCCTTCCCAAAAGTATAGTCGCCACTATTTCCTTAGCTTAGGCCAAGCAACCCAAGCTATGATCCAAAAATTCCCCTCCGGCCGCCTTCTCTCTCTAGACGCCTTTCGTGGCATAACGATGCTCCTCCTGATGGCCGAAGCCGCCTTTGTCTACGGCGCGGTTACGGACTACGTCGCCGACGGAAGCATCGGCGCAGCAGTCATCAGCCAATTCCACCATCACCCCTGGAACGGCCTCCGCTTTTGGGACCTGATTCAGCCATTTTTCATGTTCATCGTTGGCGTAGCCATGCCCTTCTCTCTGGCTGCACGGCAACGCAAGGGAGCGAGCTGGAACGCGTCCTTTCGCCACATTCTCCGCCGTTGTTTTCTCCTACTCTCCTTCGGCGTCGGTCTCCACTGGGTGTACAGCGGCCAGCCGGTGTGGGAGCTTTGGAATGTGCTCACGCAGCTCTCCTTCACCGTTCTGATTACCTTCCTGATCCTGGGTTGGGACTGGAAAAAACAGCTAGCCGTAGCCATCGCCTGCCTCCTACTGACTGAACTGCTGTACCGGGGTTACGATGCCACAGCGCCCTTCATCAAAGACCAGAATTTTGGTAGCTGGTTCGATCTTCTCCTGATGGGAAAAATCAACGGCGGCGGCGGTTGGGTAACCATCAACTGCCTACCCACCGCCGCCCACACCGTATGGGGGGCCATGTGCGGAAAACTATTAATGGATGGATTCTCGCCAGGCCAAAAAATTCGTTGGCTTGGCATAGCAGGCTTGATCGGTCTGGCTACGGGATACGGCCTTGACCTAGCCGGTGTAACCCCCATAGTAAAGCGCATCGCCACCAGTTCCTTCGTACTCGTTTCAGGTGGTTACGCACTACTGGCATTGGCTTTTTTTTACTGGTTGGTCGATGTGAAAGGCGTAAAGGGTTGGACAGCACCCTTCGCCATCGTTGGTGCAAATTCGATCTTCATCTACCTCTTCTCAGAGACCATCGGCCACCAGTGGCTCGTGGGTTTCGGGCGAATATTCGGCAACGGCACCCTGGAACCACTAGGCGTTTCCGCTGGCCTCGCAACCATTGTAAGTTCGCTACTCACTCTCGGTATGATGTGGTATTTGTGCTACTGGCTTTACCAGAAGAAGGTATTCTTTAAGATATAGAGCGGGAGCGAATGGCCTACAGAAACAAGGCCGTTTACGGTAACTCCTCATTTCCTCCGAAGAATCCGGACTACGAGAGCTGTATGAATTTTAAGAGCGTCTATCTTTTTACGAAAGAAAGCCGTTCTTCCCCAATCCGCAACCAGTACTGCCCCGCCGGAAGGCCAAGCACATTAATCTCCCGCCCAGCAGCATTAGACTCCCGAACCAACGCTCCATCATTACGATAAATCCGAACGGTCCCGGAAACATCAGCAGAAAGCTGTAACCTATCCCCAACCGGGTTAGGAAAAACGCTCAGCCCTTCCACACCGTCAAGTGTAACCTCCCGAACTCCACTGAAGGCAAAGCTCCCATTCAGGTCAACCTGGCGCAGGCGGTAGAAGTAAGCCCCAGCATCCAGGCCGAAGTCGGTAAAATCATACGTCTTCGTTACCTCGCTATCTCCCGCTGCATCCACCTGGCCGACGGGCTCGAACTCCGTCCCCGTGAGGCTGCGCTCCACCAGAAAGTAGTCGCTCCCGGATTCAGAGGCGGTGCTCCAGGCGAGGCGTGCTGAGGACTTACCAAAAGGCGCTGCCGTAAAAGAAGACAGCGTCACCGGTAATGTACTACTCGCTAGAGCGACGTCCTGGGTCGTCTCAACTCCGCGCTGAAAATCTACGGCCATCGTCTGGGGTTCATAGCCAGAGAGGGCATAAGTCACATTAATCAGCCCATCAGCCGCCGCACCGGTTTTGTAGTTGCCCGTGGCGATGGAGCCGTCGGTAGTTCCTGCCGGGTCCGCGATGGTGACGGTAACGTTGTTAAGCACTGCACCGGTTGCGGCGTCGGTGATGTTCCCCGCCAGGCGGGATGCCCGTTGATAATCCACCTCAAAGACGAAAAGACCGTTGTCAATGTCCGATGCCAGCATCAAACCAGAAGGCAAGAAGGGATAGGCTCCCCAGCTGCCGTTGAAACCACCGTCGCCGCCCGTCCAGGTATCGTAGTAAGCTATCTCTATGAGGTTGTCCGGGTCGGCAGCGTCTACGATCTCTACGCCGTCGGTGTAGTGACTGATCACCAGATAATTGTTGTGTACATGGACGTTGTGTGGGATTGTACTAGTATTGAGGCTTCTGGCCGGCCGGAATTCGTCCATGAGCATGATATCGTTTGGGTCCGATATACCGTAGGCTGCCGTGGAAGCACCGCCCCGCTCGTCGGTGGTAAAGACATAGTTACCATCGGCAGACGCCCAGGCGTTGTGCGTGAAGGTTGTTGGCGTGGGCGTACTACCAACGGTCGTGATATTCTGCAGGTCGGAAACATCGTAGATCGTTAGCTTGCCCGCATAAATCTCGCTTGCGTACATCAAGTCATTCTGCACGAAGACGTCGTGAGAATAAATGCTGGGCCCGAAGGCAACAAAAGCCGGAACTCCTGGCGTAGTAGCCACGTCGTAGATCACCATACCACCATTGTTAACTCTCCCGGAAGCAAAAGAGGCTCCGGCGAGATAGGCCAGCCCCGTACCCTCATCGATGAACAAGTTGTGGGCCTGTTTCAGGTCACCAGACGGTAGATTATTGGTATTATAAAACTGGTGGGTCACGCTGGTAGGTAGGTTCGATAGGTCCACGGAAAGAATTCCGTC
>JAPKCQ010000070.1 GCA_026421165.1 Lewinella sp.
CCCCGCAGCAACGGGGTTATGGGGCACATACCACATCACCCGCATAAATTTACCCTGCCGCACATCGCGGTCATAATAGACGGGTGCCCAAAAGACTGGGCAAGTAGTCCCCAACACCTTATTCGCACGGTTAGCAGTGCAGGTCTTGAATGAATTGATGATCGGACCCAACTCAACCTCTTCTTGACCATCAAGTACACGAACCACTACATGAAGGTGATTGCCCATAATACACGCGGAATACAGAAACCAGCGCTCATTCTCCACCAGCCACTTCAGGCAGTCCATCACGATGGTCGCTACCTCCGGCTTACTCATGTGGTACGGGCCGTTCGATAGTTCACGAAGTGCATCGTCGATGCCGAGGTGGTATACGCCTTTGATGTGCTCCCTACCTGCGAGGAAAGCTGCGGGGATGACTCCTTCAGGCGAGTTGAAAAGTGCATTTAGTGCGTCGTCGCGCTTTTACTTTAACCGGGTGATTTCGACCTTTGGGATACTTCCATCCAGGCGAATTATGATGTGCGTTGGTAAGTGGGTTAGGGTGCGGTGGGGGATTTTTCCGCCTGGCTTGTGGTAGGGTATTAGTTTTTTCTAGGAAGATAGGAGCTAATGGCTTTGGAGGCAAATCATTGTCCCGGTCGAGGCCTTCTAGGCAGATTTCCTACGTCGCGGAGCGACAAAAGACATTACATTATTGTTACTTCGTAACGCGAGAACTCAGCCTAGAAGGCCTCGACCGGGGCAATGTCCGTCCTTTCAAGTTATGATTTGTAGGTGGGGCCAACATTGCTCCTCCAACCTTCCCCGGCACCGGCGTTCGCGCCATAAAAAGCAGCGGGCCCACCCGCAATCATACGGATGAGCCCACGGCCTAGTTCTAAAAATCTAAAGGACTAACAGACTACCTTACTCCGGCTCAAAGCCGAGAATAATGTTAAACGTACTCAGGTTACCGTTTTCTGACCGGGCCTTGTCCTTATCAAAGCCTATGCCCCAGTCGAAGCCGAGTGTACCGAACATCGGGAGGAAGACGCGGGCACCGAAACCAGCGGAGCGCTTGAGGTCAAAGGGGTTAAAGTCACGGCCCGCCCTCCAGGCGTTACCGGCCTGGGCAAAGGCGAGTACGAAGATGGTACTGGATGGGTTGAGGCTAAGCGGATAGCGCAGCTCCATTGTGTACTTGCTGAAGATTGGCGTTGCTCCCTGAGCACCTGTAACAGGGTTAATATTGCTCTCCAGCTCCTCGATTTCATAGCCACGCAGGGAAACGATATCTACCCCGGCAAACTGAAACTGCTGATTATTGATGCCATCACCACCGAGCTGGAAACGTTCAAAGGGTGCAACACCGACCGCGTCGTCGTAAGCACCGAGGAAGCCGATTTTAGCCTGAGTCTTGAGCACGAACTTACCCACCAGCGGCGTGTACCAATCGGCGTTGAGGCGCCACTTATGGTACTCGAGGTAGCGGAAGCGTTCTTCTACGTCGACCAGATCTTCAGGGTTGTCGCTACGCAGGCCTAGGTTACGGTAAGGCGGCGTCAGTTTCACCGTCAGTTCGATATTGGAGCCCTGCTTGGGGAAGATGGGGTCCGTGGCTGTAGAACGGGCCAGTGTAAACTGGAAACTAAAGTTATTGTAGTTACCATTACGGACGCTCTCGCCTTCATCCGTGATGAATAGGTTGCTCCAATTGTCCAAAGAGAGGACCTGCAGGTTAGCACCGGCACGGAAAACGAAGTTATCGTCTGGCCAGCGTAGTCGCGTACCGAAGCTGACGGCACCCTGCTGAATGATGAGTTTACGCGGCTGCGCCTCGGTACCGAGGTCGTACTTATTGTAGAAAGCGGAAACGGTCAGGGAGGTTGGTCGCTTACCACCGAGCCATGGTTCGGTCAGGCTGGCGTTGTAGCTCTGGAAGAAGCGTCCGTTGGTTTGGGCACGGAGGCTAAGGCGCTGTCCGTCGCCCTGCGGCAGCGGGTGCCATGCTTCTTTATTGAAGACGTTACGGAGGGAGAAGTTGTTAAAGGTTACGCCCAGCGTACCAATCACGCCCCGGCGGCCACCCCAGCCCGCACTTAGTTCCAACTGATCAGATGGTTTTTCTTCTACGGTGTAAATGATGTCCACCGTACCCCGATCCGGGTTCACCGGCGTATCAATACCGAGGGTTTCCTGGTTGAAGTAGCCGAGGCCGATAATCTGCCGTTGTGAACGAATGATATCAGAACGGGAGAACTTTTGCCCGGGGCGGGTAAAGACTTCGCGGCGGATAACGTGCTCATGCGTGCGGTCGTTGCCATTGATAATCACCTTGTCGATGGTTGCCTGCGGACCCTCGAAGATGCGCATCTCCAAGTCGATAGAATCGCCTTCGATGGCCACCTCGATGGGGTCTACGCTGAAGAACAGGTAGCCATTATCCATATATAGTGAGGACACATCAGCGTTGTCCTGGCTGAAAGAGAGCCGGGTCTGTAGTTCTTCTTCGTTAAAGACGTCGCCTCGCTCAATACCAAGTACCCGGCTGAGTGCTTCTTCGTCATAAATCGAATTACCCTTCCAGACGATGTTGCGGAAGTAGTACTGGTTGCCTTCGTTGACGTTGATGTTGATCACCATATGACCGTCTTCGTTGCGGTACATGCTGTCGCTCAGGATTCGCGCGTCGCGGTAACCAAGAGTATTATAGTAGGCGATGACGGCATCTTTATCCTCCTCGTACATTTCGGGACGAAACTTGGAACTCTTTAGTAGGCGGCTCTTCTGGCTCGTCTCCTTCATCTTCCTACGAAGCTTCTTACCCTTTATCGCTTTTGCGCCAATGAAGTTGATTTCTTTGATCTTCACCCGTTCTTTCTTGTCCACATCGAAGATGAGGCGAACAGAGTTGGCCCGCGAGGTATCCACGATCTCTTCTATCTGCACGGTAGCATCGAGAAAACCCTTCTCTACGAAGTATTCCCGAACACCTTCAGCGGAATTCACCTTGGCATTTTCGGTGACGATACCACCCCGGACGATGTAGCCGTTAATCACTTCGTTCAGGTCTTCGTGCTTACCCTGCTTAACGCCTTTATAGCTGTGTCGCAGGAAACGGGGGCGTTCTTCCACCCGGAGGCGCAGGAAGATCACGTCGCCAATCACCTTCTCCTGCTCAATAGCAACGTCGGTAAAAAGACGAAGGCGCCAGAGATTCTTGATGGCTCGAGGAATACCCGGACCGGGAATACGAATGTTATCACCAACACTGAGGCCAGTGACACCAATGATGGCATTCTGCTCAGCAAAAAAGGCGCCCTCGACGGAGATTGCTCCAATTTCGTACTCCTGGGGATTGGAGTAGTCGTAGACAGGTAAGTTGAGGGAATCCGTCTGTGCAGTGGCCGTAGCAACCGTGAGGAGACAGAAGAGGAAGGATAAGTAAACGCTTAGTTTCATTCGTACAAAAGGTTTGGAGCCATAAAATAAGGGCGGAGCTCCTGGGGTAAAAGACAATGTATAGGGTAAGGTGGTTGGTTATGCTCAGGGGAGTTGTTCACTTGTTTTTCCAAAACGTCGTTCCCGTTGCTGAAAATCGTGAATAGCAGCGTATAAATCTGGCTTACGGAACTCAGGCCAGAACACCGGGCTGAAGTAAAATTCAGCGTAAGCAGCCTGCCAGAGGAAGAAGTTACTCAAGCGATGCTCACCGCTGGTTCGAATAATGAGCTCCGTATCGGGGAACTCTCTGGTCGATAGTTGTTTGTCGATCAGCGCCTCATCAATTTCAGCAGGATCGAGCCGACCGGCGGCTACCTCACCAGCAATACGACGCATCGCGTTGGTCAGGTCCCACTTACCGCTGTAGTTGAGGGCTAGGATCAGTTCCATCCCCTCGTTTTCAGCCGTGTTAGCAATACCAAATTTGAGGGCATCACGGGTTCCCTCCGGTAAACCAGAGACATCCCCCACTGCCCGTAAGCGGATATTATTTTTTAGCAAGGTCTCCATTTCAGTGCCGATCGTGTCGACGAGCAACTGCATCAGTGCTCCAACTTCAATCTCCGGCCGGCTCCAGTTTTCAGTACTGAAGGCGTAAAGAGAAAGGCACTCAACGCCAAGCTCGGCGCAGCCTTCCACGGTAGCACGTACCGCTTCCACAGCCGAGTAGTGGCCGAAGACGCGGGGCTTACCCTGCTCGGTCGCCCAGCGGCCGTTCCCGTCCATTATCACACCGATGTGGCGTGGTAGACGGGATTTATCGATTTGGTTTTTTAGTTCCATGCCTATTAAGGGCGCAAAGGTACAAACTGAGTTGGTGAGTTGGTGAGTCACTGAGTTAGCTAACGCAAGTACCGTTCATGGCAGTCATTTACTCACCCAAAGCAAATGGCTACTCAGTGTCATGTTTACCGCGTACACAATACCTTCCACATGCGGCAGCAACTCAGCAATTCACAAACTCTCCGACTTAGTTAGGAGCATCAATTTAATAACTATCCTGATTGAAGCGTAGTCATCGTGGTGCTAATTCACGAACGAATAGCCCACACAGCCGTAGCTATGCGGGCTATTCATCGGTGAATAGCAGCGACACGAGGACAAGCTGCAAATCAGACAGTTATTAAATTGGTGCTCCTTACTCAGCTAGAAGTCCAAGCCAAGCCCGACCAACACATTCCGCCCAGCCTGCGGGTACATTCCCTTAAGCAGCGTCTCGTCTCCATCAAAATTATAGCGGTAGCTCCAGCCGTTGGAGACGTAGAGCTGATCGGTGATGTTGCGCACCAAGAGGGTAAAACGCAACGCACCGAGACGGGAATCCCCCTGCGGACGCAGGGTATAGGCCAGCCGTAGGTCACTATAATAGTAAGCATCGAGGGCCGCACCGTCGGTGCCAGAGTTGTCAACAAAGCGTTCGCCGACGTACTTAGTTTGCAAACCCGCCTCCACAAGGTGAGCTCCCTGGTTAACTACTTTATAGTTGAGGTCAAGCGCACCGACGACGGAAGGGCTAAAGGCCAGCGGCGAATCTTCCCGCAGTACTTCATCCTGACCGAGGTAACCAAAGTTCTCGTCGAAGCTGTCCAAAAACTCGGTGTACGCTTTCACGCGGTTGCGGCTCAGTGCGAGGTTACCACCGACCTGAAACCTATCGGATACGCGGTAGCCGCCCTGCAGCTCCAACCCGAGGCGGTAGCTGTTCGGGACGTTAGCGCGTAATAACTCACCTACGTCATTTAACTCACCGGTTACCACGAGCTGGTCTCTGTAGGCCATGTGGTAGACGTTGGCGCCGTAGTTAAAATCACCCCGCTGTTTGCGGATACCGATTTCGGTGTTCAGTAATTTTTCGGCCCGAGGGCGGGTGCTGAGTGTGTTTTCGGTGTAGTCGTTGCGATTAGGCTCGCGTTGGGCGACTCCGAAGCTGGCGTAAGCCTGGCCACCGGAGGGTAGCTCGTACAGTAGCCCCGCCTTCGGGTTGAAGAAAGTGTGGCTTGCCGTCTCATCAACCCGACTAAGGTCGTTGGCAAAGCCGAGGAACTCGTAGCTCACATGGCGGACCTGAAGATCGAGATAAGCACTTATGCCTTTGGTGACTTGGTAGTTAGAGCGGAGGAAATTGCTGAAGTCGCGCTTCGTAGCATCGTTGTCGTAGTAGCGATCACGGATCTCGGAATCTCCAGCGTCGCGGGCCCAGATGACCTCGCCGTAGTGGCCACCCTGGTATTCGTTGGCTGAGCCGCCGAAGGTGATGTCTAACTTATCGTTGGCTAGGTAGCGGAGACTATAAACGGTACCGTAAAAGTGGTTGTCGAGCCAGCGGCGGCGGATGAGGTCGGTAGTTTCCGGGCCGTCGATGCCGGTGTCGATACCGTAGTCCACTACGTCTTCACCGGCTTTATACTGCTCGAAGTAGCCCAGACCACGGGTGTAGTGCCCACTGAGGCCGAGCTTCCACTTGCTGCCGAATTCGTTATTGTAGTGAAGTTGGTAGTGATTTTGGCGGTAGTTGTCTACTTCGTTGTCGTAGGGTTCGCCTTCTTTGTCGGTACCGACGGAGTTGTACGTCCGGCCGAACTCGTCAACCTGGTCCTGGGTAACGCCGTTCCAGCTTTGATACGTTACTTCGTTACCGCCGAACGCGTTGAACCTCCACACTGCGCCTTCGCCTTCGCCCACATACGTCAGGCCTGCGTAGTAACCTTCGAGGTCGGCCGAAGCGCGGTCCACGTAGCCATCGGAGTGGGTTTTGCTGTAGCGCGCGTCAATCTTTAGGCCGTTTTTGAGCAAGCCAGAAGTGTAGTTAACGGAGCCTCGCTGGGTGCCGAAGCTCCCCAGCCCACCGTCGATGCTGAGCTTTGGCTCCTCACTGATCTGGTTGGTATTGAAGTCGATGGTAGCCCCGAAGGCACCCGCGCCGTTGGTGCTCGTCCCTACCCCACGTTGGATCTGGATGTTATCCGCCGAGCTGGAAAAGTCGGGTAGGTTAACCCAGAATACACCCTGACTCTCGCTATCATTATAAGGTATACCGTTGATAGTGACGTTGGTCCGCGTCGGATCGGAGCCACGAATCCAGATGCCGGTATAGCCCGTGCCGGTGCCTGCGTCGGAGTTTACGACTACGGAGGGCGTCCACTTCAACAGGTACGGTGCGTCTTGGCCGAGATTGGTTCTCTGAATTTCGTCTTTGGAGACGTTAGTAAAAGTTACCGGCGTCTTGCTGGTAGCGGCCGTTGCCCCAACGTGTACTGTTTCGGCAAGAATGTAGCACACCATTATGCCCTTCTCATCGAATTGCATGGTGAGCATCGTCCCTTCTATGAAAGAACTGACCGGAGCTGTTTGGGTAGAATAACCAGCAGAGGAGATCAGTAGATCGCCATCTAAGTGTTCCTGAGGCACCTCCAACGAAAAGTTACCCCTTACGTCCGTTATGGTTCTGGTATTTGTTCCGTCAATCAGAACCGTTACACCAACCAAGGGCGTAAAGTCATCAATAATGTTTCCAGAGATAGTTTTTTGGGCAAAAAGCGCAAACGAGCACGCTAGCGCCAGCCCGGCGCAGAATAAAAATCGCAGCATAGCGAGAAAAATTTTCCCTTCCCGGCATTACCCGGGCAGGTTCCTGATTATTTAATCAAAGGGTTTGATCTCAGCCGGCGTATTAAACGCCAGCACCCCTTTATCCATGGCAAAGGTAAGGAATAAGTAAATAAGAGAATAATTAAATGAGAAAATAGCTAACGCTGTTACCATTCACTTCGCTTTGCTTATTCGCCTTAAGATGGGCAAGCGTAGCTCCGCAAACTGTACGCAAGGTAGCTATTCAATTATCCTCTTATTCACTACCTTGCAGCCAGCACAAAAAAACCGGCTGCCCAGAAGGCAACCGGTTCGAAAAAGAGCTTTGAGAGGCTATCTACATACCAAGAATTTAGCAGGGTCGAATCTGCCTGTGCCTTTAAATTTATGAGATTAACAAATCCACTTGTGTCTTTATGTTCAATAAGATTACGGCGCTTGTGCCTATAGAATATCTAGAATACGCTTAAAAGTGGCCGTTAGATTAATAGTAGCCATACTGCGACTACGTGGTCGCCTGGATGTTATCTGAGATTGAAATGCGCTTGAGGTCGTAAGATTTTCCAATTCGCTTGTGTGTGTGAGATTACAATTCGCTTGTGCCTTAGAGTAATGTCTTTTGGTCGTTTCCTTCCCTTGACAATGCAAATATGAGGTAAGAAATCACCCTACACACGTACAAAGTCTAAGTTTTTTGGAAAATTTATACTTATTTTAAAAAACCTAATTAACTGATTTTAAATAAATTATGTTTAAAATGATCGATCCATATAGAATATTTTGGCAATTTTTAACTACTTCGTACACACGGTTTTTCTTTCAAAAAAGATTTCCTTTCCTACTTAAAAGTGATTTTTTAACACTTTCCTTTCTCTTTTTCGTTTTTTTTGCTGCTACTCTTGGTTGCTTATCGGCACAGTCTTCTGGTTTCACCCTTCGTGACCCCCTGGTTGGTGTAGCGAAGGATACTTGGCTGCGGCCAGACTCCACCTTCAACACAAAACGCTTTTACATCGCAGCAGGAACCGGCGCAACACTCTACGGTACAGCCAGTATCGGTTTATACCATGCATGGTATTCCAATTTTGATCGTGTCGGGCTACGTAGCTTCGATGATTGGTATGAGTGGAACCAAATGGATAAGGCCGGACACCTATTCACCTCCTACATGTTCAGCCGCTACGCTTTTGCAGGTTTGCGGTGGAGTGGTATGAAGCGACCTGCCGCGCGGTACACAGCGCTCGGCGTAGCCAACCTGTTACAAGGGACGATAGAACTGATGGACGGCCACTCAGCGGGCTGGGGCTTCAGTTGGTCTGATTTTGGAGCTAATGTTGCAGGAGGCCTTGTTTTTACCGTACAGGACGCGATCTGGCACGAGCAACGTATCCTGTTAAAGCTTTCCAATGATTTGCGCGCGACCCCCGATATACCTGTTTTCAATTCCAGCGGGGCGGAGAGCAATCTTGGATATATCGTGGAGGAGCGCTTCGGGACCAACTTCTTCGAGCGCTACCTCAAAGACTATAATGCACAGACGACCTGGATGAGTGCCAACCCAAGGTCCTTTTTCCCGCAGAGTAAGATTCCTGTATGGCTCAACGTTGCCGTTGGCTACGGGGTAGAAAACGTGTATGGTGCTTATGGTAATATCTGGCGAGAGGGAGATGAGATCTTTCTCTACGAGCCCAAGCGTTACCGCCAGGTATTCCTTAGCCCAGACATTTACTTTAGCCGTATCCCAACAAAAAAACGCTGGATTCGCCTTGCGCTAGGTATCCTAGACTTCGTCAAGGTGCCAGCTCCGGCGCTCGAGTTCTCGGAAGGGAAACTTAAAGGACACTGGCTTATGTGGTAGATTAGAAATCTAGAAACTAGAAGGCCAGATCACTAGTTCTCTAGTTTCTAGTTCCCTAATTTCTACCTTAGCATAAACAACCAAGCCATGATAAAAACCATCATAACAATCGGCGTCATCATTGTACTAAGTTTACTCGGGTACAATTACTTCCTAGGCGATGCAGAAGAAAAAGCCCAAAGCCGCGAAATAGTCGGTAAAGCAAAAGACCTGGGTAAAGACGCCTGGGAGCTCCTGAAGAGCGAACGCACCAAAATGAAAGAGGGTAAGTACGACGGCACGCTCAAAAAGCTGGAAGGCCTCTACGAATGCCTCAAAGACCGCGCTGGTGAACTAGCTGACTCCGATGCCATTGACCGCATCAGCGAACTCACCCAGCGCCGTAACGAGCTTGAAAAGGTTCTCAAAAACGCCGGAGGTAAACTCTCTGGCGAGGGCAAACGTAAACTCGATGACCTCACCGCTGAAACCGAGGAACTAATGAATGAAATGGAAACGGAAAGCAAAACTGCACCCCACTAGTGCACCGAACGAGCGCAAGATCATCCATATCGACATGGATGCCTTCTTCGCCAGCGTGGAGCAGCGGGACGACCCCGAGCTGCGCGGTAAGCCCGTGGCGGTGGGTGGTTCCAAAGTGAGAGGCGTAGTCGCCGCAGCCAGCTACGAAGCCCGGGTGTTCGGCGTCCGCTCCGCAATGCCGAGCGTAACGGCCATCCGCCTGTGCCCCCACCTCCTCTTCGTGCGCGGTAACTTCGAGAAGTACCGCGTAGTCTCCGAACAAATCAGAGAAATTTTCCTCTCTTACACTGACCTCGTCGAACCCCTCAGCCTCGACGAGGCCTACCTCGACGTTACCGAACCCAAACGCGGGCCCGCCAGCGCCACCCTTATTGCCAAGGCCATTCGCCGAGAGATCCAGGAAAAGACCCAACTTACCGCCTCCGCCGGCGTGAGTTTCAATAAGTTCCTTGCCAAAATCGCCTCCGACATCAACAAGCCCAACGGCATAAAAGTGATCACCCGGGATGAAGCCCCAGCTTTCCTCTCCGCCCTTCCCGTCAAAGACTTCCACGGCGTTGGTAAAGTAACGGCCACCCGCCTAGAAAAAATGGGCTTCCGAACCGGTGCGGACCTGATGCCGCTCACCGAACTTGAAATGGCCCTACGCTTCGGTAAGATGGGCCGACGCCTCTACAGCATCGTTAACGCCAAGGACGACCGCCCCGTCAATCCAACCCGTAACCGCAAGAGTGTCGGTGCCGAACGTACCTTCAACGAAGACATTGACACACGCCACGCCATGCGCATGAAACTTGCCCTCCTCGCCGACAAGGTTTTCAGCTACCTTAAAGAGAAGAACAATTACGGCCGCACCGTCACGCTAAAAATGAAATCCCCGGAATTCGTCATCCACACCCGTTCCCGAAGCTTCGCCGGTGAAATCCGAAGCCTCGCTACCCTGCGTAACACCGCCTACGATCTCCTCGACGAAAACATCGAAGAGGTACCCGTCGTCCGTTTACTCGGCCTCTCCGTCTCTAATTTGGAACGCGAGGGTGTGGGAGGAGTGCAATTACTATTACCTTTCGAAGAAGAATAATCAGGCCGTCGGCCTCGGTTAGATAGTTACGACTTTTAGACGGCCGTCGGCTTTTTAGAAAGCCTATAGCCTTATAAAAAGCCGAAAACCGTCGAAGATTAAACCTTTTCTGAAATTTCTTTGTCGTTGCCTTGGTAATATTCCCCTACTCGTATTACCTTTGCGTCTCTTTAGAAGAAAAGCACAGTCGATCCTTTAGCTCAGCTGGTTAGAGCATCTCACTTTTAATGAGAGGGTCCTGGGTTCGAAGCCCAGAGGGATCACTAAAATTAAGCCTCCTTCACCACCCGGTGTCGGAGGCTTTTTTTTTCCTAATATCTCCCTCTACTGCCTCTCCACCACGCACATCACGGCTCTCACGCTTGCCCCACCTATTATCTGTCATATGTACAACACAAGCTATCGCTTAGCAATTACCCAGCAGTAACCCCGAACTCAGCACAATCTCGTGGCGACAAGCGAAACCCGGGGACTCTAAAGAGTCCTCCAATAATGCCGGAGGACCTTCAAAAACTTGAACAAGAGAAGGCTTTCGCCCCAAGAAATCATTGTCGGATGATCTAGCCGCTAAGCGGCCTATCATTTGGTTGTAAACGCAAGGGCAACTAGTAGACTGATTCAGAAGTTTGTTGTATCAAATCGAAGAGATCGTGGTACTGCTTCAACTTTAATTGACGAGCATAGTCGTAGCTACGTAAAGGTGATTTAAAGCTGAACCAGAGCCACGAGATCAAAGCTTGGGCGTAACGAAACCTGAATCAATCCACTAGTGAATCAGTCCGTAAATATCGTGCCAATAAGCGTTAATATTTTGCGTGCTGGTAATACGGTAAAGCCAGAATTTAGCCGTAGCTAAATAACCAAAACCTTAGAGGGACGCGGTGGAAAAAAAGACACCAACGATTAAAAGTGTTCAAGTAATAACCATTACTACGGCAACGATGAAAAGTATAGAAAATATTCAAATCGTCATCGTCACCGCAGCAACGGTCAAATCCTGTTCAAGTATTTAAGTAGCCTAAGACATAGTTATCAGATTCAACAAAGATAGTATTTCACTTCAAAAACTCCAAATACCATTCGATAAGCTGCTAATTATCTGAACCTAATATAGTCCGACGAATCTTCCAAAAGTCAAGGTAGGGTATTAAAAATATAGTCACCGTTACGGATCATTTTATTCCCTAAAGCATATTATAATAGTGACGTAAGCTATTAAATTTAGGTGCGAAAGGACTTTAAGGGTACACCACTTATTCCAATAAAACGGTTATTTTTTTAACGGAACGTCGCTCCTCAATAACTATTCGGTTTTTTTTAAAAAAAATGAGTCCTCCGAATTTTGCTTGATCGTGCACTATTCATAGCCCCTAGCCTGCAGCCTGAAGAGCTCCGCATACCGTCCATTCAGCTCCATCAATTCCTCGTGAGCGCCCATTTCCAGCCGACGGCCATACTCCAAAAATAGGATCACATCAGCCATCCGAACGGTGGAGAAACGGTGGCTGATCAGCACTGCCGTTTTGCCTTCGATCAGTTCCGAAAAACGTTGAAACACCTCGTATTCCGCACGGGCGTCAAGCGCACTCGTTGGTTCGTCCAGAATGAGCAGTTGGGCGTCACGAATATAGGCACGGGCGAGGGCGATTTTCTGCCACTGGCCACCGCTCAGGTCCTGGCCTCCGGCGAAGCGTTTTCCCAGTACTTGGTCGTAGCCACCGGGCAAGTCGGCAACTACTTCTGCGGCCAGCGACTTCTCCGCACTCTCTTTGATCTGGGCGTCGTCGTCGAGGTAAGCGATACGACCGACCGCGATATTTTCGCGGACCGTGAGCTGGTAGCGGAAGAAGTCCTGGAAGATCACGCCGACGTTATCACGTAATCCCTCCAGGCGGTACTCTCGCAGGTCACGGCCATCTAGCAAAATACGGCCAGAGGTTGGTTCGTATAGCCGGGCGAGTAGTTTCACCAAAGTAGTTTTCCCTGCGCCATTTTCGCCAACGAGGGCGAGCTTGGTCCCTGCGGGTAAAGTGAATGAGAGGTCTTCAACGGCGAACTTCTCTGCGCCTGGGTACTTGAAACTTACCTTTTCGAAAACCCACCCTTTCTGTACCTTTTCGGGAAACGGTAGCGCCGCAGCCCGGTCGGCGATGGTCGGCTCGATGGCAAAGAAGTCGAAAAGGTCTTGGAGGTATAATGCATTCTCCCCGATGCTTGCAAAGCGGGAAAGGATGGCACGCAGACCTTGTTGCATACCCCGAAAGGCGCCAGCGAGGAAAGTGAGGGTACCAATGGTGATAAGCTCCTCAACCGTCTGAACGATAATGAGCACGTAAGCCCCGTAGTAGGTGACCGAGCCAATCACGCTGAAGAAGCCCCCCCAGCCTGCCCGACGGATACTGAGGTCACGGTTCTTGTAGTAATACTTCATCGAGAGCTCGTCGAACCGATCGGTAATGAAGTTGGCCAGGCCAAAAATTTTCACCTCCTTGGCCGTCGTATCACTGGCACCAATGTAGCGCAGGTAGTCGAGCTCACGGCGTTCGGGCGTCCAGCTGCGCGTTAGGCTGTACTTCTGTTGGTTGAAGTAATTCTCTTGAATAAAACTGGGGATGACGGCCAGTACGAGCAACAGGATAAGCCAGGGGTTAAAGGCCACCACACTCACGCCCAGAACGATCAGGGTGATGGTGCTCTGAAACTGCGCTAGTAGCTGCGCCATGAGTACCCCCCTCCCGGAAGTCTGCCGGCGGGCGCGTTCCATCTTGTCATAAAACTCAGCGTCTTCAAATTGGTATAGATCAAGTGTGGCAGCATGGCGCATAATGTCGACGCTTGTCCGGTTACTGATGAGGTCCGTCAGTAGTCCATCAAGCAAGGTGGTAGCGCGACTCAGCAAGTCCGAAGCAAGGGCCAAGGCAAGTTCGAGCGCGACGACCTTCCAGAGGTACATGGTATCTCCATCTCCAACTTCGATAAGGCGCAGGACCTCGTCAATGATGAGTTTTCCGACGTAGAGGATAGCTGTCGGGAGCGCGGCCTGCAGTAGGCGCAGCCCGATGCTGGCGCCGGCCATCCCCGGGCTGGTATCCCAGATCAGGCGCAGATAAGGAGGGATACTCCGCAGTGCTTCTAATTGCTCGCGCCAGCTTTTATTCTCGCCTTTTTTCTTGCCGGCGGGGCCTCTGGTTTCTGCCATACGGGAGGTAAAGGATTCAGGGCTTGAAAAGTTGGTACTTGGAGGGCTCGGCAGCAGGTTCAAGGAACGTTTTTTGAAGAGCAGTACACACCTCAGACCTCCCCTTGCACCTGCGGCCGCGCCCAAAGAAGACCATTTAACCTAAATTTAGTTAAACTGGTGCATGATTTTTGGCAAGTACCTACTTTAGGAAAGATGTATTTCCCCTTTGGATGTACTACCTTACGGCGTCTTTAGTGTTTAGAAATGCCGTGTAAACAATTTGCCTGTTTTACTCTGCGGCTACCACATAGCTTGTCCTATTTCAAACGATTATTTTTATGAAAACCCAATTTTTCTTACTCCTTTTACTCCTCTGCTCCACGGGGCTAGAGGCCCAATTGGATGCCTTTGTCCCCACCAGCCTCAAGAATGCCGACCAGGCCACTCACCAACGGCGTGTGACTCCAAATGAGGCTTCCTACTTTACAGTAAGCGCGCCCACAGCCCTAGCCACCGCGCTGGCCAAAGCTCCTACCGAAAGCAACTTTGCCGCTGGCCAGGAACTCCTCCTCACCTTACCGAATCCGGACGGGCAAAAGTCCACCTTCCGCATCACCCGGTACCAGATGATCACCGACGAGCTCCAGTCCATGTTCCCCACCTTCGTTACCGCTTACGGCTGGGACGTTGAAGCGCCCTACCGCAAGGTATTCCTCGAATGGACCGAACTCGGTTTCAGCGCCAGCATAACCGGTGGCGAAGAAGGCCGCTGGTACGTAGCGCCTACCTTCTGGCAGCGGACGGACCTATACCAGAGCTACTACACCCGTAATTACCCCGCCCGCACCGGCGACTCCTCCTGTGGTTTCGAGCCCAACGAAGAACTGCGTGCTGAGCTCGAAGCCTTCGGGGCACCGCAAAAGGCGGTAGGAGACTGTGTGCTAAGAGAGTACGATCTCGCCCTGGCCTGTACCGGCGAATATTTCGCAGCCGTTGGTGGCACCGAAGCCGCTGTCGTTTCCGAAATGATGACGGCCATCAACCGCGTCAATGAAGTCTTCCGGGCAGACCTCGCGATCACGGCCAAAATCATCAACCTCCCCGTCATGGGCAGTATTCAGCTGGTATACAGCAACGCGGCTACGGACCCTTATACCAACAGCAACGGCTTAACGATGCTGGGAGAAAACCAAACCACTATCGACAACGTAATCGGTACTGCAAATTACGACATCGGCCACGTTTTCAGCACCGGCGGCGGCGGCATCGCAGCTCTTGGCAGCCCCTGTAATGGCAGCATAAAAGCACAAGGCGTCACCGGTTTGCCCGCCCCGACGGGAGACCCGTTCTATATCGACTTTGTGGCCCACGAAATAGGTCACCAATTCGGTGGAAACCACAGCTTCAACTCCACAGAAGGAAACTGCGCTACACGCAACCAAACGACCGCTTACGAACCTGGCGGTGGCACGACCATTCAAGCCTATGCTGGCATTTGCGGATCTGCTGCAAACATCCAGCTAAACAGTGAAGCCTATTACCATGCGGTGAGTATTCAGGAAATTTCTGCCTACATGGAGTTAGCCGGCGGAGCGGGCTGTGCAAACCAACTTTCCACCTCCAACACCGCACCTACTGTTGGAGCGGGTACAGGTTACACCATTCCCACCAATACACCGTTTGTACTAACGGCCGTTAATGGTGCAGATGGCGATGGAGACGCGTTGACTTACTGCTGGGAGCAGTTCGACCTGGGCGCTGTTGTCGCCGGAGAACCAACCGGCAACGAAACGGACGGTCCGCTTTTCCGTTCACTACTCCCCGCGCCCGCGCCCGAGCGCTATTTCCCCAACCTACCCTCAATTGTTGCTGGTACCAGCTCCTGGGAATCGTTACCTCTCGTCGCCCGGGCTATGAATTTCATCGTGACTATCCGCGACTTCGGCGCAGCAGGGTACGGATGTACGGTACAGGATGCTACTACCATCACTGTAGTAAATACCGGTTCGCAGTACGCCGTTGCCGCCCCCAACGGCGGTGAAGTATGGTCATCAGGTGGCACGGAAACGGTTACCTGGAACGTTGCCGGAACCGATGTAAACGGCATCAATTGTGCGAACGTTGACCTGGTACTTTCTACCGACGGAGGACTCACTTTCACCCAAGTGCTGGCTACCGTACCGAACAACGGCTCAGCCACCATCACCGCTCCCACCACCACAGAAACCACCGCGCGCCTCATGATTCGCTGTAGTGACAACATCTTCTTCGACATCAGCGACGAAGATTTCCGAATTGAGCAGGTAGACTATGACTATCAATCAGTTATAGCTTCATCATCCGCTTGCAACGGCGGCGCTACAGCAGATTTCAGCTTTTCGCTTGAGAGCTTAATGGGCTACTCTGGTACGATTAACTATACCGGTATGAACCTCCCGGCGGGGGCGACCATCGCCTTTGATCCAACCAG
>JAPKCQ010000365.1 GCA_026421165.1 Lewinella sp.
TGACCTACGCCGGAAACCTGGAGAACGTAAAGGACGTCGCCGACGCGCCGAATTACAGTTTCGTAAAAGCCGACATCACTGACCTGGAAGCCATCCGCTCCGTCTTTGCCGTCTACAATCCCGACGTGGTGATTCACCTCGCCGCCGAAAGCCACGTGGACCGCAGCATCGAAGACCCGCTCGTGTTCGTGAAAACAAACCTGATGGGCACCGCCATCATGCTACAAGTTGCCAAAGAGAACTGGAGCAAAAGCAACTACGATGGTAAGCTGTTTTATCACGTCAGTACCGATGAAGTGTACGGTAGCCTGGAAAAAGAGGGCTTCTTCGTGGAAGATACACCCTACGATCCGCGCAGTCCCTATTCCGCCTCGAAGGCGGGCAGTGATCACCTGGCGCGCGCCTGGAACCATACCTTCGGCCTGCCGGTAATCGTCTCCAACTGTTCCAATAACTACGGGCCGTACCAGTTCCCGGAAAAGCTACTGCCGCTCTTCATCAATAACATCAAGCACATGAAGCCGTTGCCGGTGTACGGCAAGGGCATCAACGTACGCGACTGGCTCTACGTGGAAGACCACGCTCGGGCCATCGATGACATCTTGCACAAAGGAACCGTCGGTGAAACCTACAACATCGGTGGCCACAACGAATACCGCAACATCGACCTGATCATGCTGCTCTGTCGGTTGATGGACCAAAAACTTGGCCGACTCGAAGGCACCAGCAAAGGCCTCATTACTTACGTTACCGACCGCGCCGGGCATGACATGCGCTACGCCATCGACGCGACAAAGCTTAAGAACGATCTCGGCTGGGAGCCAAGCCTTCAGTTCGAAGAAGGCCTTTCAAAAACAATCGATTGGTACCTTGAGAATGAAGAATGGATGGAGGGGGTTACCTCCGGTGCCTACCAGACTTATTATGATAAAATGTACGGGGAGTAGAAAGCTAGGGGGCTAGAAACTAGTGAACACTCTACCGCGCTGCAGCCTAATTCCTAGTTTCTAATTCCTAATTCCTAGTTTCTAATTCTTATTTCCTAACTCCTAGCTTTTACCAATGAAAGGCATAATCCTAGCCGGCGGCTCCGGCACAAGACTCTACCCCATCACCAAGGGCGTATGCAAGCAGCTAATGCCGGTGTACGACAAGCCAATGATCTACTACCCGCTTTCTATCTTGATGCTGGCGGGAATTCGGGAGGTGCTCATCATCACTACTCCGGAAGACAATACGGCCTTCCGTAACCTGCTCGGAGACGGTTCAGAGTTGGGGTGCCGCTTTGAATATGCCATCCAGGAGGTACCGAACGGATTGGCTCAGGCCTTCGTGATCGGAGAAGACTTTCTTGGGGGCGATAAAGTGGCTCTGATTCTAGGAGACAATATCTTCCACGGAGCGGGGCTGAGCCAGTTGCTGCAGGAAAGTGCTAAGCTGGAAAGTGGTGCCCGCGTATTCGCCTATCCCGTAGCCGACCCCGAACGCTACGGCGTGGTAGAGTTTGACCACGAAAATCGCGCTATTTCCATCGAGGAAAAGCCGACCGCCCCGAAGAGTAACTACGCGGTTCCCGGCCTGTACTTCTACGATGAACGGGTAACGGAGATTGCCAAAAATATTGCCCCCAGTGCCCGTGGTGAGTACGAGATTACCGACGTGAACCGCAAGTACCTAGAAATGGGCGAGCTTGAAGTGGGCGTGATGCAGCGGGGTACTGCCTGGCTTGATACTGGTACTTTCGAGAGTTTGCACGATGCGGCGGAGTTCGTCCGCGTGATCGAAAAGCGACAGGATTTTAAGATTGGCTGTATCGAGGAGGTTGCCTGGCGAATGGGCTACATCAATAAGAATCAATTAATGGTAATCGCTGCTCCTCTGAAGAAGAGTGGCTACGGAAAATACTTGGAACAACTTGGATAAATTTAGATACTTCAATTTTTTTTACCGCTACCTTGGTAACAGCGTCTGGATCAGCCTTGCTGCCAGTATGTTGATGGCATTGCTGGACGGTATTGGGCTTACGATGTTTCTCCCGCTTATGCAGGCGATGGACGGTGATTCTTCGGGGGGCGCGATCGGAGCAGCGGGGGAAGGGATGGGAAACATGACTTTTCTACTGGACGGCATAGTCGCTACCGGCCTGGAGCTTAATCTTGTGACCTTATTGCTGGTTATGCTTGGGTTTTTTGTACTTAAGGGAGTGGCTAAATTTGCCTCGGAGTACTATCGGGTAATTCTGCAACAAAGGTTTTCAAATAAGATGAGACTGAGCAATATGCGGTTGCTGGCTGGCTACGACTACACTGCCTTTACGCGGGCGGATTCAGGGCGGATTCAAAACTCGTTCAGTTCCGAAGTAGGATTGGTAACGAACTCTTACCAAAGCTATTTCCTAATGCTTCAGCATATCATCATGTTACTAGTGTATGTAGGTTTGGCGTCGTTAGCTAATCCCCGTTTTGCGGTGATGGTAGGTATTGGTGGTCTGCTGTCGAACTTTGCTTTCAGTAGGATCTATACGATAACGAAAACTGCTTCTCAAAGACTGACGGCGGAAATGCACAAGTTCCAGGGCTTCCTAATCCAGAGCGTTGCTAACTTCAAGTACTTGAAAGCAACAGGCCTTATTGATAAGTATAAAAATAAGGTAGAAGACTCCATCGTCGCCGTGGAGCGCCATCAAAGAAAAACCGGGACGATGAATGCCATAGCCGGCGCTATGCGCGAACCAATAATTATGTTGATTGTCGTAGCGGCAATTCTGCTACAGGCATTAGTGTTTGAAGAGCGCTTGGGGCTGATAGTGCTCAGCCTGCTGTTTTTATACCGTGGACTCAGCAGTTTAGTGGCCGCCCAGAATAACTACAATATGTTCCTCGGTCGGTCGGGGTCAATTGACAATATGGAAGCCTTCAGTAAAGAGTTGGCCGCAGACCAGGAAACAACCGGCGGAGTGCTGTACCATGGGCAGGATAGAGGTGTCAAGCTTAGCCATTTGGATTACACCTACGCAGACAAGCCGGTTATTAAAAACCTAAACCTCACGATTCCACACAAGCATACTTTGGGTATCGTCGGGGCAAGTGGTACGGGTAAAACTACCCTGGTCAATATTCTCTGTGGTATGCTTAAGGTAGAACGCGGGATGCTCACCATCAACGGGATGGACGTAAATGATCTGGACACGAACAGTTACCGTACCAAAATCGGTTACGTAACCCAGGAGGCACAAATATTTAGCGATAGCATTTACAACAACGTTAGTTTTTGGGAGCCGCTGACCGATGAGGTCAAAGACAGGGTACACGCCGCTTTGAAACTTGCCCACGCTGATGAATTTGTGCAGGCTTTACCCCAAGGAGGCAACACGGAAATAGGTATCAACGGTGTCAACCTCAGCGGAGGGCAGCGGCAACGTATCTCCATCGCCAGGGAGCTTTACCGAGAGGTAGATTTACTGATCCTGGACGAAGCCACCTCTGCACTAGACTCTAAGTCAGAAAAACTAATTCAGGAGAACATAGATAGCCTTGCCGGGCGGTATACCATGCTGGTTATTGCCCACCGGCTTTCTACTATCCGCCAGGCTGACGAGATACTTTTCTTTCATGCTGACGGCCATTACGAAACAGGCACCTTTGCCTCGCTGATGATCACTTCGAATACTTTTCGGGAAATGGCTTCCCTGCAATCCTTCGGCTCGCCGCATTAACCTCAACATGATTAAAAGATTACTCATTACCGGCGCGGCCGGATTTCTTGGCAGCCACCTCAGCGACCGCTTCTTAAAGGAAGGCTACAAGGTGATTGGGATGGACAACCTCATCACTGGCTCAATGGACAACATTGCCCACCTGATGCCACGCGAGGATTTCTCCTTTTATCACCACGACGTGAGCAAGTTTGTTCACGTACCGGGGGAACTGGACTACATCCTCCACTTCGCCTCCCCGGCCAGCCCGATCGATTACCTGAAGATGCCGATTCAGACACTGAAAGTCGGTAGCCTCGGCACCCATAATTTACTGGGGTTGGCAAAGGCCAAGAATGCCCGGATGCTGATTGCTTCCACCAGCGAAGTGTACGGTGACCCGTTGGTTCACCCACAAACGGAAGACTATTGGGGCAACGTAAATCCCGTGGGTCCCCGTGGCGTGTACGATGAGGCCAAGCGCTTCCAGGAGGCGATGACGATGGCCTACCA
>JAPKCQ010000071.1 GCA_026421165.1 Lewinella sp.
GCCGTTGGTCACATGAGGTGATTTTATGCTCGCGAAGCGAGCGCGGCCTTCCTCAGCGAGGCCAGTAGGGGCGATCCCTTGCTGGGCTACGTTTGCCACTACGTTTTTACCTCATGTGCCCGACAGCAGTACAACACTTATTAGTTTTCTTGATAAAGCCTTCCGGCCCCATCTCTACTATCAACCATCTCCGCACTCGCGCCCGCGCCACCAATTCTCACAAAGGAATTCTCAGCGGCCCTGAACTTGATTCGGGCCTTAAAATCACTCCTCTTCCAAAAAAGAAAAGTGATGAATGCGGTCCAAATGTAACTCCGTCGTCATCTCTTGCTCAAAGTACATCGGTTCGAAGCGGGCATTCCACTCGATCTCCTCGTGGATGTAGGAATTGTTGATATGAATGGACTGCGCGAAGGTCTCATCGTAGCCATCAACGGTGATGAGTAACTCGGAGTGTCGGTGGCAGTAGTTCTGCTTCGTCCAGCCGTAGATGGGGCTGTTTTTGGTGATGGGGTGAACGATGGTCCAGTTAAGCGGAAATAGGGGAACGTTGTCGCGTTCAAGTTCGAGCGGTGCGAAGTGGCGGCGGTCGTCCTCCAGCCACGTCAATACAAGGCGGGCGCTGAGTTTAATGAGGTTGCTGTCTCGCTTGTTCGCGATGCGGAACTGGAGACTACGGCCGCCATTTTCTCCGTAGGGTGCCATGATGGCCTTTTCCGAAAAGAGGATCAGCCGCTGGGGGCGGGCAAAGCGGGCGTAAAAGAGGCCCGTTACCATGGCGACGGAGATTAGCCCGAACAAGGCGATGAAGGCGGCTAGGGCATTGGCTGTAATACCAATGGGGGCCACGCTGCCGTAACCTACGGTGGTGAAGGTTTGTACGCTGAAAAAAAAGCAGTCGAGGTAGCGTTTCCAGAGCGGTCCGCCAATGTCTACGTTCGCTAAAGATTCAACCCCGATTATCAAAAAGAGCAGTGCGAACAGCAGGTTGACCAATACGTAGGCACCGACCGTCAGTAGTAGGAATTGACTCCAGCCCATTTCGACCAGCTGCTGGTAGGGGGCGAAGACGGAGCGCCCCTTGCGGATCACGTTGAACGAGCCGTCGTTATTGATCAGCCGCGTACCTGGTTTACGGGCTATTTTATTCCCCAGTCCAAAATCAGAGGAAGTGCCGGATGCTGGTGTACCAGTGATACGTTTGCGGATACTGCGGATGTTCATAAGTCGAAAACGTAGGGTGCAAGGTGGAGGTTTATGGTGCCTATTTTACCGCGTCCAGTAGTCCAGTACGAGCACATCCTTCAGGTGCGGTTTCAGCACCTCAACAAAAGCAAGATGGGCTGGATGAGGAAGGTAGATGGCCCTGTCTTCTTCGCTCTTGAAGGTCACGAAGAAAAGGTGGGTGTAGCCTTTATTTAGTTCTTCCGGACTGTTGTTAATGCCCCATTCATAACCGTGGATCTGCGAAATCTTTCCGGGCAGCTCAGCAAAAGCTTCTTCGACGGCCTTTGGGCCAGCAGGGTAGCTATCTTCATTAAAGGAGAACAGCACGGCGTGACGTAGTAAGGAGTCGGGAGTATCGGCCTTCATGTCCACCGAAAGGTCGGTAGTGGTTTGGCTGGTGGTTGCTTCCGGAGTGGATTCAGTACAAGCGAGGAGGAAAAGGAGGGGGAGTAGAATTAGGTAGCGCATGGAACAAAGATAGTTTACGTCTTGCTCGGAATAGGGATTTTTTTCAGCGGCGCGTTGATGAATCCGAGGAGAAAATGACTCGAAATTACCAATCATAAAAATAATTGGCAATCGCAATTGGCAATTCTATATTTAATTGCCAAATTAGCTCGCTATGGAAGTGAAAGTGAAGATTGATAAGTTTGGTAGGGTTCTCATCCCGAAGAAAATTCGGGAGGCGAAGGGGTACGTCTGCGGGACGGAGCTTAGTTTGATTATGGAGCCGGAAACAACCAGCCTTTTACTGGAAGTAACCGCTGAGAAGAACGCTGTACCCTACGTAGAAATAACGGATTGGGGGTGGCCAGTAATCAAATTTCCAAACCAGGAAAAGGTTGATTTTGATATTGTGTCGTTCATCAAAGAAGGATACAAAGAAAGAAGCCGTAAATTAATGGGAGAATGATAAGCTATTTCGATACCTCCGTTCTTTTTCCGGCGCTCATTGAATCGCATGAGCTCCACGAACCCTCTAAAGCACTACGTCAAAAAGCGCTGAAAGAAGGCCCGGTAGGAACAACAACGATGCATGCCTATGCAGAGATGTATAACAATCTCACCCGATCTACAAAGCATAAAGTTCACCTATCTCCTTAATTAGCAGCGGACGTGATCATAAATCAGGTTGGTGCCCGGCTTACCATCATTGAGCTAATCAAAGAAGATTACGAAGCAGCGATAAAAAGGTGCGCCCGTCTAAATCTTGTCGGTGGAGTCATCTACGACGCCCTCCATCTACAAGCCGCTCTAAAAGCCGGCGCATAAATACTCTATACCGATAACCTCCGCGATTTCACCCGATTGGTCACCGAAGATGATCTGATTAAGGTTATTGAAGTACGTTAACCCTCCAACGCCTACCTCGTACTACTCTTTCTCTTCTTCGCCTTCCTCCGGCAAAGCTGAGCCGTAAGCAAGCGCAGCGAGCAAAACCTCTGTAACTGGCGTAAGCCAGACACAAACTCCGAACTTTTGCGAAGCAATGGACAAAACAAAAACGGCTGCGATCAGGAATGATCGCAGCCGTTTTTCATTATGGTCTAGTATTCTCGTCGCCGGAGGCGACGTCGCTCCAAAGCGGCTTACTTCATCATCTTAACCGAACGGTCCACAAAGGCCTTCAGGTCGGCTCCGGAGAGCAGTTGCTGGCTCAACAGTGCAAGCTGGTAAAGGTGCGTAGCGTTCTCCGTCCGAGCCGCCTCATCCTCATTGTTCAGGATCTGCTCCTTCACCACGGGGTTGTTGGCGTTGACTACTACGTTGTACATATCGGGGAACATGGAAGTGTCCTGACCCTGAAGCTGCTGCATTTCCTTCATGCGGCGCATGAATTCGTTGCGGACGATCTGGACGGGGGCGTCCGTAGTATCCAGCGGCTTGAGTTCAACGTTGCCTTTGTTAGCGACTACTGCCGTGAAGAGGTCTTTGACGGTGGTCTGTTCCTCTTCGCTGAGCAGGAGTTCCTTCTCTTCGTCTTTCTGGACGAGCTGATCGGGCGTGGCGGAGTCTACGCGGACGAAGGTCATACCTTCCTTTTGCTCCAGGCTCTGGATGAAGGGCGCGTCGATGGCGTGTTCCAGCTTCAGGACGTCGTAGCCACGGTCGATAGCGCCGGCGACGAGGGTGTGCTGGCGGTCTTCGTCGGCGGTGTAGATGCCTATGACCTTGTCGTGCTTATCCGTCTGGTTCTCGGCGATCCGCTCTTTATATTCTTCGAGGGTGAACTTGCGGTTGTCCGTGTTTTCGAGCAGGACGAACTTCTTCGCACGGTCGTAGAACTTGTCTTCGGAGATCATACCGTACTTCACGAAAACGCCGAGATCTCCCCACTTGCTTTCGTAGTCTTCACGGTTGTCTTTGTAGAGGCTGCTTAGTTTCTCAGCGACTTTTTTGGTGATGTAGCCGGTGATTTTCTTCACGTTCGTGTCCGCCTGGAGGTAGGAGCGGGAGACGTTCAGCGGGATGTCCGGGCTATCGATCACACCGTGCAGGAGGGTGAGGAATTCGGGGACGATCTCTTTCACTTCATCGGTAACGTAGACCTGATTGCTGTAGAGCTGAATCTTATTGCGCTGCAGCTCGAGTCCGCCGGAAACCTTCGGGAAGTAGAGGATACCCGTGAGGTTGAAGGGGAAGTCGATGTTGAGGTGAATCCAGAACATTGGCGGCTGGCCCATGGGGTAGAGCTCGCGGTAGAAGTCTTTGTAGTCGTCGTCCGTAAGGTCAGCGGGGTTCTTTTTCCAGAGCGGATCGGTGTTGTTGACGATGTTGTCAACTTCCGTCTCCACCTTCACTTGTTCGGGCTTGTCTTCGCCTTCGATCACGGCTACGTCGGAATCTTCGTAGGTCGTTTCCGTCTTCGTACCGAAGCGGATCGGAATAGGGAGGAAGCGGGCGTACTTGTTCAGGAGGCCTTCGATTTCGCCTTCTTCGAGGTACTGTTCGCTGTCTTCGGAGATGTGGAGGATGATGTCGGTACCACGGAAATCACGGTCGCCGTCACCAATCTCGTAGCTGGGGTCGCCTTCGCAGATCCAGCGGACGGACTTGGCGCCGTCGTTCCAGCTAAGGGTATTGACTTCCACTTTGTCGGCCACCATGAAGGCAGAGTAGAAGCCGAGGCCGAAGTGGCCGATGATGCTAGCGTCTTCCTGGTACTTGTCCACAAAGTCCTGAGCAGAGGAAAGAGCTACCTGGTTGAGGTACTTCTCTACTTCCTCTTTTGTCATGCCGATGCCGCGGTCGCGGATGGTCAGTGTTTTGGCGTCCTTATCGATCAGGATGTCGATGGTGGTTTCGCCGATGTCGCCTTTGAATTCGCCTTTGCGGTTCAGGGTCTTAAGTTTGCTCGTGGCGTCAACGGCATTGGAGACGAGTTCACGGAGGAAAATTTCCTGATCGGAGTACAGGAATTTCTTGATTATTGGGAAGATGTTTTCGGTTTGTACCGATATATTTCCTTTTTCCATCTTGAGTTAGTTTTCAGTGTGGGAGGCAAACTCGCCGACGTGGGTAGTCGCAAAGGTTGTTCCAGTCATTCTTTCCTGACTTTTTGGCTGGAGATTGTTGCGCTGCGCGCCTTTGGGGAATACAGAGTTGCACATAGGTCGCACAGGGCCACCCAGAGTCGCCGTCGTTGAAAGCGTGGGATAACGTTAAATTGGATCTAGTAGAGTTTTTGGAGATTTAGGTCCTCCTGTCGTGCGATCCACTGACAACCAATTCGTTGAGTTTCCCGCTCTGCTAGATATATCTGCTCCGTTTGCCCGGGGGTAGGAACAAGGATGAGTTTGTTGCCTTCCGTAACGGCGTAAACATCCATCAGGGTGCTGTAGCCGGAGCGGCAGACGATGTGCTGCGCTGCGGGTAAAAGATTGGTCAGTAGTGCGGCGTCCGCAAAATTATGGACCACAATATTATTCGGTAGATCGGGTAGGGTGGAGAAGGAACCGGGTAGGCCGCGAATCAGAACGTGGTTGCCCAAAATGGTTTTTAACTGCGCAACAACAATATTCTCCAACTGAGAACGCATAGGCTCAGGACCAGACAACAGCGCCATCACACAGAGCTCCGGAGGGGCGCTTAGCGTAGCGAGGGGTGGAGGCAGATCCGAAGGATCGGCCGGAATCCCTCGTTTTCGTTGATCGGCCGCGACCCCGGGCGCTTGTAGCTCCGAAGGATTATTCTCACACCGGCGCAACCGCGACAATGGCCCAATATATTCCACACCAAAATACCCGTCAGCCAACGACAATTTCCCACTAACCCGTTCCTCCACCCGCGCATAATCAGGCACCCAAAAGCCATCAAACCGTTGTAAATATTTACGGTACAACCACGATACCGGCCGGCTGTGTGTGATCGGGTGTAGTTGATGGGTAAGAAATATCGACGGCGTCCCCGGCACGTAGCAACCAAAGCGGTTATCCGAGACAATGCGGTCAATTCCCAGCTCTTCAACGAGCTTGGCACTGCACCTGCGTTCGCGCCAAATCGTCTGTAGCCAACGTGGTAATTGCAAGGCCACGTTGAGCGGCATCGAGCGGGTGGGGTAGGTGACATCGTAGGCGGGAAGTTCATAAACGACGGTGCCGGGGCGTTCCTGCTCAATGAATTTTTTGGCGCGGCCGCAGGATGCAAAGAAGGTTTTTTCACCAGCCTCTTCCAGCACCTGAGCCAGGGCTAAACTGCGGGACGCATGGCCCAGCCCCCAGTCGAGGATGCAGATTAGGGTGCGTTGGCCGGGTTGGGTGGGGAGCATGGGGGGAAGATAGTTCTTGAATTAGCGAATGATAGAATAATTGAAGGGCAATCGGAAAGCAAAGGTAGAGTACCTTCCGGCCCGACTGGATCCACTGCCATCATTAAATTAATTACTGCATTAGCGCCGGATCGGGAGGTCCTCAGCTTACAGCCCCAACAACTTATCTACCTCGTCTGCAAGTCCGTACCTCGGCCCATCTGTCTTTGCTGTAACCAACTTGCCCTGCTGATCAAAAATAGCATGGTGCGGAATGCCGCTGATGCCGAAAAGCTTGTTGACCACGTTGGTCTGCTCCTTGTTGGTAAGCAGGTGAACGGCTGAGAACTTCAGCTTACTGACCTGGTCCCGCCAAATATTCTCGGGGCTATTCCGGGCGAGAAATACTACGACAACCTGCTCCGGATCATACTTTTCCATGAAGGCCGGATAACCATCCTTCATCTCATTAATGCAGGGCGAACACCACGTTGCCCAAAAATCGAGTACGATAACCTTTCCGGCGTTTGCCGCAAGGATGTCAGGAATGGGATTGTCCATGCCTGCGGGGATTTTCGGCAGCTGCTGTTCATAAAGGTCAATGGGCTTTACTTCTCCCGCCAGCACACTGAGTTTCTTCCGGATAGGCCCACTAAGACTAGGGTAGGGGGTGGTACGAATGAAGCGCTTGGCGTCTGCCACCAACCCCGGCGCGGGGTCTTTTACCGGTAACTGTAAATTATAGATTCGGGTCAGGAATAAATCATGGAGGTAGCCGTCGTAAAGGCTGTCGACTAGCCGCACAGATTTAGCGTAGTAGGCTGCTTTACGCTTAGCTTTTGGTAGGTGTTTAGTGGCCGAATACGCCAGACTGGTTACGGCCATTTGTTCGTAGTGCAGGTCGCGGATCAGTTCAGCGTTAAAGATGGTGGGGTCGGCAAATTGCTTCCCGGCGTTTGGCATCAAATACCTTTGTAGGAGGCTATCTGGGTTGGGTGATTCTTGGACGCTCATCACTTGATTATTTAAATCGTGGCGGACCTGATGATTGATGTAGCTATTTGCGTATTCCAAAAGCAGAGGGTCGGTATATTTCTCGGAGCCCCACAGCCTCTTTAGGCGTTGACGGCGCTGTTCGGCAAACCCTTCGTGAATGGCGAATAGGGAGTCGAGATCGGTTATGCCCGTGGTTAAAGAGTCGCGAACGGGCCAAATCGGCGGAGCGAGCACGGCGATGATCTCGGCCGCCTCATTGGTAAAAGGGGAGCCGAGCGCATGAAGTCGATATTCGTTGTTGGCGGCATCGCGCAAAAGCTGGAGGTTGAGGTCTTCTCCGGGGCGTACGACGAGATCAAGAAAGCTTTCACCGTAGATCAAGCTGTAGCTGCGGGTGATGTTTTCACTCACCTCAAAAGAGGTATGACCATCAGCATCGAGGAACAATTGGTGGCTTTCATTGTCCTGGCTGTGCCAAACGTCCCAATAGGCCCGGACGGTGATGGGGTCAACTGATTCATCGAAGTCGGGGACTTCAATATTGATGATGGACGTTGTGAGGGAGTCACGGACCGAGAATTCAGGTGTGGAGATGGATTCTTCGTTGGTGCAATTTTGGCTGACCAGGAGCAACAGTAAAAGCAGGGGTATGAGTTTCATTAGGCGTTGGGGTGTAGGGTGGTTAAAGGAGCTAAATTAAGCATTACTTATTAAACATTTAGGCGAGCACGTGCGGTGTTCCTAAACGCTAATTGCTTTACGCTAATCACCCCGTCACCTAGCAGCAGAAGCCACCGCTAGCAGGCCAACTCAGGACGGGTAAAAACGTAAGAAACCCAATAAACTTTCGAACCATTCAAAGTTTCCATCGTTCTTTACCCCGTGAACGAACTTGAAAAAGAAAAACAAGCCCTTGCGGAGACCACCGTCGGCATGTTCAAGCGCCTTGGTATCAAGAGCGTGAGCATGGACGATGTTGCCCGAGAAATGGGCGTCTCTAAAAAAACGCTCTACCAGCTGGTCTCCAATAAAGAGGAATTAGTAGGTATGGTAATGGAGGAGGACTTCAAAAAAGACGTCCGTATTTTCGCTGAGCACCATAATGCTGCCGGGGATGCCATCGATGAATTTCTGCGCAACAGCCGCTACTTCATTCGTGAGATGCGGGAGATTTCTCCGGCAACGCTTCACGATTTACAGAAGTATTACCCCGCTATTTGGAAAGGGATGGTACGCGAGCACCACCAGGAGTTTGAGCGCAAGCTCGTTCGCAACATTGAACGGGGCATGGAAGAGGGCCTATACCGTAACAACATCGATCCACAAGTAGTCGCAACGCTCTACTCAGGCATGATGATTATGGTAATTGACCGCAAGGTGTTCCCAAACTACGACCGGCCACTCTCCGAAGTAATCCGCCAGATGACCGAGTACCATTTCCACGGCATCGTAAACCAGTTTGGCCGCGATCGGCTGGACCAATACCTCCACAAAGAAGCGCTTGAATAAAAAATAAGGCGCAGCATCCATCCAAATGCGAACTCGACAAGTTCTGCGTGTGAAACGCTTCGCTTTCCTTTCAGCAACCACCAATCAACCAGCACACAATTTTTGACCAGATGAATTACTTAACCAGCCAGTTGCTGCTACTAACCGTTCTGCTGAGCGGCGTTTTCGGCCTGCACGCACAGTCTGAAGCACCTCCGGTGTTTAGCTTGAACCAGGCCGTGGACTACGCCATGAGCAACAGCAATACTATCCGTAACGCTCAGGTTGACATCCTCGATTCGGAGCAGAACGTGAAGGAACAGTTTAGCCGGGGCCTTCCACAGATCAAAGGGTCGGTAGATTTTACCCGCTACCTGTTGGTTCCCCAGGTTCCGCTGCCCGCCGCCTTCACGATGGACGACCCCGACGCGCCAGAATCTATCTCCTTTCAGCAGAATAACAGCTTTACTGCCGGGTTGAATGCTCGGGGGATGCTATTCGATGGTTCCTTCTTTGTCGGTCTGCGTGCGGCGCGGTCCAGCGGTGAATATTTCAACCTTCAACTGGAAAATACGCAGCGCACGGTTAGAAGTGAGGTAACTCAGGCTTACTTCCCAACCCTGTTGCTGAATACGAATGTTGCTATTCTGGACAACAACATCAGCAACCTCGAAAAGCTGAAGAACGAAGTTGCTGCTCAGTTTGAAGCCGGCTTTGTGGAACAACTCGACGTAGACCGCCTGGTGCTTAGTTTGAATAACCTCCGCAGCCAGCGCGAACAGATCGCGCAGCAAGCGGAGAACGCACTGCGTGCGCTCAAATTTACCCTCAACTATCCGATGGATGAACCTCTTCGCGTAGAGGATGACTTGGATAAGCTGGAGACTGAAATTGACGTCGCTATCCTGACGTCCGACATCCCTTATCAGGCCCGCCCTGAAATTCGCCTGCTCGATAAGACGATCGAGCTGCAGGGCCTGAACGAAGAACTACAAAAAGCGGCTTACCTTCCTACCGTCTACGCCACCGTTGCCGCCCAGTACCAGTACCAGGGTGATAACTTTAAGGACGGGTTCTGGGCCCCGACCGCACTTGTCGGCCTCCAGGCTTCTATTCCCATCTACGACTTCGGAGGCCGGTCGGCCCGCGTAGAGCGCGCAAAATTGGCGACCCAAAAAGTGATCAATCAGCGCAACGACGTGCAGCGGGGCATCCAGCTGGAAGTCCTCAACGCCCGTGCCACCTTTACCGCCAACAACGATCGCCTTGGTGTGACCAAAGAAAACCTCGCGCTTGCCCAGCGTATCTACGATACTACCCAGATTAAGTACCGGGAAGGTGTAGGCTCGAGCGTGGAAATAGTGCAGGCGGAGCAGGCACTATACGAGTCACAGGCCAATTTCCTGAACGCACTTTATGAAACGCTGGTGGCTAAGGAGAGTCTCTTCCTTGCGCTCGGGCGATGACCTGCTGGCCGGGGCATCACATCCCCGGTTGACGGCAAGGCTCAACCCCGCCAGATATCCAAAATGCCTGCGTACGGGAGGGGCTTGCTCGCTCCCTTCGCTTTATTTTTCCAATCCTCCCACTCCGTATACCCCATCCCTTCAGATGAAAACAATACACTATCTCCTTCTATCTCTGCTCCTAATAACCTTTCTCGCATCCTGCGGTAGCGCCTCTGAAGACGTCATTCCAACGGACCTGCCCGGCAAGAAGGAGTACCTTAAAACCAAGAAAGAAGAACTCCGCACGCTTACCCAGCAAGTAGAAGTTCTTGAAAAAGAGATTTTTACCGCAGACCCCAGCCTGGCTCCGAAGGGCGTACTGGTCGCTTACGAGGCGGTGCAAACGACGTCTTTTGAAAACTTTGCCAGCGTGCAGGCTACCGTGGTGGCCTCCGAGTCGGCGATGGCAACACCGCAGCTTTCCGGACGCATCATGACGATGAACTTTGAGGAGGGTGACGCCATTCGCAAAGGCCAGCTCGTCGCCGTTATTGACGTGGAAAACATTACCACCCAGCGCGCCGAACTGGAAATCGCAGCCGAACTGGCTAAGGATATCCACGAGCGCCAGCAGCGCCTGTGGGACCAGAAGATCGGTTCCGAAATTCAGTACCTCCAGGCGAAGAATAATTACGACCGCATCCAGAAACAACTTGCCTCAATCGACGTGCAGTCCGCCAAAAAGAACGTCTACGCCCCGATCTCCGGCACCGTAGACCGGGTGATGATGCGCCAGGGCGAGACCGCTTCTCCCGGTATGCCGATCACCAGCATCCTTAATACGAACGACCTCGACGTGGTCGCCGACGCCAGTGAAGACCTACTCACCAAAGTGAAGCGTGGTAATAAGCTGAAGGTGATCGTGCCGGCCCTGAAACTCGAGTTTATGGCTTCTGTCAGCCGTATCGGTAAAACGGTAGACCCCGCTAACCGCACCTTTGAGATAGAACTCAACGTGCCACGCCAGTACCAGCGCCAGCTGAAGGCCAATCTCCTAGCGGAAGTGGAAGTGCTTGACTTCCGGGCCGACAATATTATCGTTGTCAGCCAGGACATGATCCAGCAGGAAATCGACGGCCGCCGCTTCGTTTTTCTCGCTATTGATGACGCTGAAATGGGAGTCCTTGCTAAGCGGACCTACATCGAAACGGGAGAGAGCCACGACAATAAAGCCGTTGTCAAGTCCGGACTCACCGCCGGCGACCGTATCATCACCGACGGCGGCCGTGGCCTGACCGACGGGCAGAAGGTGGACCTTAGCCAGAACCCAATTCAGTAGCCTGGTAGTCTTATCGACGGCCAAGCTTCAAGACTACCACACTTTTCCCTATCACATCTGCCTCGTGCGGTAGCTCTAACGGACTATCGTACTACACGACTACAAGACTCTCAAAAGTGGAACAGAATAAAAGAACTTTCTCTCTAACCAATCTCGCGGTAGACAACTCGACGTCCGTCTTCCTGCTCACCATCATGATCTTTATCTTCGGCCTCTACGCCTATGATCAGGTGCCGAAGGAACAGTTTCCGGAGGTGAAATTTCCCCAGGTTTTCGTTAACACGCCCTACTTTGGCAACTCAGCGGCCGACATCGAAAGCCTCGTCACCCGCCCCCTGGAGAAAGAACTCCAGAGTGTGGATGGCCTCAAGAAAATTACGTCCACCAGCATCCAGGATTTTTCGGTCATTACCGTGGAGTTCAACGCTGATGAAGACATTGACGAGGCCGTGCGCCGCGTCAAGGATGCCGTAGATGTTGCCAAGCCAGAACTCCCTTCCGATCTGGACACTGACCCGACCATCCTTGAAATTAGCGCCTCTGATTTTCCCATCGTGACCATTAATATGAGCGGTGACTTCCCGCCCGACGATCTGCGTCGTTACGGCGAAATGATGGAGGAGGGAATAGAAGACATCAAAGGCGTTAACGACGTACAGCTTAAGGGCGTGCAGGACCGGGAGATCGAAATTGCCGTCGACGTGCGCAAGATGGAAAGCCTGGAAATCAACTTTCAGGACATCGAAAATGCCATTAGTAGTGAAAACCTTACCCTCTCCGGGGGGGAGATCGTCAACAATAACGTCCGTCGCGCCATTCGCGTCGTCGGCGAGTACGAAGATGCCGAGGAGCTAGCCAATACGATCATCAAGAATGAAAAACAGCGGCTGGTGTACCTACGCGATATCGCCACCGTCAAATTCGGTTACGAAGATCCCATTAGTATCGCCCGGGCCAACGCCCTGCCGGTGGTAAGCCTCGACGTGATCAAGAAGTCCGGAGAGAACCTGCTGACCACGGCCGACGAAATTCAGGAGGTGGTAGCCCGCGTAAAGAAGCAGCTACCTGCGGACCTGGACGTGACTTTTTTCAACGATCAATCCTACAATACCCGTGATCAGGTGGATAACCTGGAGAACAGCATCATTTCCGGAGTGATTCTCGTGGTGCTCGTACTACTGTTTTTTCTCGGTTTGCGTAACGCCATTTTCGTCGGTATCGCTATTCCGCTGTCGATGCTCATGGGTATTCTGTGGATCTGGCTGGCGGGTGTGACGCTCAATATTGTGGTACTGTTCGCCCTCATTCTGGCCCTTGGTCTCCTGGTGGATAACGGTATCGTGATTGTGGAAAACATCTACCGCTACATGCAGTTGGGCCGACGATCGGACAACGCCGCCAAGTTCGGCGCGGGCGAGGTGGCTTGGCCAATTATCGCTTCGACGGCGACGACGCTGGCGGCTTTTAGCCCGCTGGCCGTGTGGCCGGGCATCGTCGGGGAGTTTATGAAATACTTCCCGATCACGCTGATCCTCGTTCTGGGGTCCAGCCTGATCGTGGCTCTCGTTATTAACCCGGTACTCGCCAAGACCTTCATGAAGGTTGACGTAAGGGAGGAGACCAGAAAGGCGCGTGTACGCGGGATGCGGAATACGTTGATTGGGGCAGGGGTGATGATGATCCTCGGTATCCTCATCGGTTTGCTTGGCGGCGTAAAGTGGTTTTTTAACCTCATGGTGATTGTTACCATTATTACACTGGTCTACTACTTCCTGCTGCGGCCGGTGTCCTTCGTTTTTCAAGACCGCTTTCTACCGTGGCTAGAGAACAAGTATAAAGGAGTAATTAACTTTTCGTTGCGCTGGCGCAAATCCGTACTGGCCAGTACGGTCTTCCTCTTCTTCCTGTCCATCTTCCTGATTTCTATTAATCCACCGACCGTGGAGTTCTTCCCGGAGGCCGACCCGCTGTACGTGAATGCCTTCGTGGAATTACCACTGGGGTCTGACATTAAGGCGACCGACGATGTGACCCGCCAGCTGGAGACTAAGATGATGGCGATGTTGGAGCCATACGGCGATGTTGTGGAGTCTGTCCTTACCCAGATTGGCGAGAACACTTCTGATCCGAACACCCCGCCGGAGCCCGGTGTGACACCGAATAAGGCGAGGATTACGGTTAGCTTCGCACCTTTCCGGGAGCGTGGCGGTGTCAGTACCAAGAAAATTATGGAGGAGATCCGGGAGACGGTTCAGGGTATTCCGGGAACTAAAGTCAGCGTCGGGCAGAACGCCAGCGGCCCGCCCACGGGCAAGGCAATCAACCTGGAAGTCACCGGCGAGGATCTGGAGAAACTGATTCCGCTCGGTGACAACATCATCAGCTACATCAACGCCCAGGGCATCCCCGGTATCGAAGAACTGACCGCCGACGTAAAGCTCGGGAAACCCGAGCTACTCGTCAAAGTCGACCGCGAAGCCGCCCGCCGCTTTGGCCTGAGTACCTTCCAGGTCGCTAGTGCCCTGCGGACTTCTGTTTACGGTAAGGAAGTGAGCAAGTACAAACTTGGCGAAGACGAATATCCGATCTTTATCCGCCTCAAGGAAGAAGATAGGAACCAGGTGGGCAGCTTGCTTAACCAGCGCATCACCTTCCGTGATCCCACTAACGGTCGCATCTCTCAGGTTCCGATAAGTACGGTTGCCAGCGTGGAGTACACCTCCACTTACTCCAGCATCAAACGGAAAGACCTGGACCGGGTGATCACCATCAGCTCTAACGTGCTGGACGGTTACGTTGGCAACAGCGTGGTGCCGCAGATCGAGCAGGCACTACAAGGCTACGATATGCCGCAGGGATTTAACTACGCATTCACGGGTGAGCAGCAGCAGCAGCAGGAGGATCTTGCCTTTTTGCTCGGAGCCTTCGTCTTCGCCTTGTTCCTGATCTTCATCATCATCGTGGCGCAGTTTAATAGCATTAGTTCACCCTTCATCATTTTGACGTCGGTAGTTCTTTCGTTGATTGGAGTTCTGCTTGGATACTTCTTCTTCGGCGGAACGCTGTCGATCGTATTCACCGGGGTGGGTATTATTTCCCTTGCGGGCGTAGTGGTAAACAACGCCATCGTACTGATTGACTACACTACGTTGCTGATGAAGGAAAGAATGGAAGAGCAAGGGCTGGAAAAAATATCCGACCTGGAACTTGAAGACATACGTGCGTCGATTGTCGACGGTGGTTCCACCCGTCTGCGGCCGGTACTACTGACGGCGATCACGACCGTACTCGGCCTGATCCCGCTAGCCATCGGGTTCAACTTCGACTTCTTTAGCTTCATCGCCAGTTGGGATGGGCGCTACTTCCTGGGCGGAGACAACACCGCGATCTGGGGGCCGATGGCCTGGACGATAATCTACGGTATGGTCTTTGCTACCTTCCTTACCCTAGTCGTTGTACCGGTGATGATGTGGTTGATCTATAAGACCCGACGAAGCATTAAGTCGGTCTACCGGAGGCTTACTGGGAAGGCTGATGACCGGGATTTTGTGGTGCCCACTGATTCCGGCTACCCTGCTGCTGGTGACGATGCGGACGATTTGATTGTTGAGTCATAGCGTAGCCTTCTTTCGGGCTGCTTAGCTGTTAGGCCCCGGATAAACTTTTGAAACTGGGCTGCCGCCCGTTTGCAAAGCTCATCCGGGGTCTAATTGACGTGGCGCGGAGGGTCTTGTCCATTCTAATCCCTGACCCAAAAATGAATAGCTCCATGCGGGAACGAAGCTGACAGTCAAAGAAATCCAGCAAATCCGAACTCTCTAGCACCCGCGGCCAAGCCTTCTAAAACCGAAAAGGCAGAACGAGTGTTTCATTTGAAAGAACTAACAGGCTATCAACAGAATCCTCGCTATAGACTACGGCTCCAAAAAGTGCGGCCTCGCCGCCTCCGACCCCCTGCGCATCATCGCCACGGGCTTGGAAACCGTGCCTACTTGGCAACTGTTCGAGTGGTTGGAGAAGTACCTTAAAACCGAACCCGTCGGTGATCTCGTCATCGGTGAAAGCCTCCACAAAGACGGTACGCCGAACAAGATCAACGCCCAGGTCGTAGGCTTCGAACGCAAGTTTGCCAAGCTGTACCCGGACATCAAGCTACACCGCCAGGACGAGTACCTTACCTCCAGACGTGCCATGCAGGCGATGATCGACTCCGGTGTACCTAAAATGAAGCGGCGCGAAAAAGAGCGGGTGGACAAGGTCGCCGCCACCATCATTCTGCAGGATTTCATGGAATCTCTCCGTTAAAGGCTACTTTTGCCGCCGCTAACGAACTAAAAGTCTAACGAACTAACAGACAATCATGATCCTTCCTATTTACGCTTACGGCCAACCCGTACTGAAAAAGATCGCTAAAGACATTACCTCCGACTATGAGGGCCTTGAGCAACTGATTGCGGACATGTGGGAAACCGTGGAAAACGCCAATGGCGTAGGCCTGGCCGCGCCCCAGATCGGCCGCGATATTCGCCTGTTCTTGATCGACAGTGGACCGATGTTTGATGAAGGTGAAGAAGATAAAGGCTTAAAGATGGTCTTTATTAACGCCGAAATCGTAGAAGAAAGCGGTAAGGATGTTTCCTATTCAGAGGGCTGCCTCAGCATCCCCGATATTACTGGAGACGTTGAGCGTCCCGAAACCATCGTCATGACGTGGATGGATGAAAATTTTGAACCCCACGAAGCCACCTTCACGGATATGAATGCCAGGGTGATTCAGCACGAGTATGACCACATTGAGGGCATACTGTTTACCGAACACCTTAAGCCGTTGAAAAAACGATTGGTTAAGCGGAGGCTGGATAAAATTCGGAAAGGGGAGGTTGATTCTGATTATCGGATGAAGTTTATTAAGTAGACGGCTGCGCTTTTTAGACGCACTT
>JAPKCQ010000366.1 GCA_026421165.1 Lewinella sp.
GCCTACTAACCGACCTAACCGCCGGCCTAACGCTAGGTATTCTGCTGATCCCCCAGGCGATGGCTTACGGCCTGCTGGCTGGTGTTGATCCGGTATACGGTTTGTATGCGGCTCTGGTACCGATGCTGGTTTATTCCTTGCTGGCGAGTACGCCGCACGTCAACGTCGGTCCCACGGCACTTGCATCGCTTCTATGTCTCAACGGTTTGAGCGGTATCGCCGAACCGTTCTCAGCAGAGTACCTAGGCTACGTAGTTGTGCTGGCAGGACTTACGGGGGTGCTGCAGCTTCTCTTCGGAGTGTTTCGGTTGGGTGGGATTGTGAGCCTGTTGAGCCGGCCGGTACTTTCTGGATTCGTATCAGCGGCGGCGGTGCTTATCATCGTTTCCCAGGTGGATACGCTGCTGGGTATTAAAAATACTGGAGGCGGCTATCTGCACGAAACGGTTATTTCTTTGTGGCAGGGTCTTGAGCTGCTACACCTTCCATCGACGCTACTAGGTGTTGGCGCGTTACTGTTACTCTTCGTGGCAAAGCGTTGGTTGCCGGCAAAGCTTCCGACCATGCTCGTTTTACTGGCGCTTTCCACCCTGCTGGTTGGCTTTATGGGAAAGGATTGGGGTGTTTCTACGTTGGAGGGTATTCCCGCTGGATTACCGTCATTCTCCTTACCAGGTTTTCAAATTACTACCCTTCAGCAACTACTACCCGTAGCGGTAGTGATGGCACTCATCAGCTTCGTGGAGACACTTTCCATTGGTAAGGCTTTTGCGCCGAAGCATAACTACTACCGGGTACTACCTAACCGGGAATTGATCGCTCTGGGGCTGAGTAAAATTGCCGGTAGTTTCTTTCTGGCCATTCCTACCTCCGCTAGTTTCAGCCGTTCCGCCGTGGCGGAGGGCGCAGGTGGCCGGACGGTGATGAGCAATGTTGCAGCAGTAGTTCTCCTTCTAGTCGTATTGCTTTTTCTAACGCCCTGGTTCTACTACCTACCGGTCTCTGTACTGGCGGCGATCATCATCTCCTCCGTTATAAATCTTCTCGATCTGGCGGAAATGAAACGGCTATGGACGTTGGCTCCGAAGGAACTGGCAACATTACTGATCACCTTCTTCTTTACGCTTTTCGCTGGCCTTCAGTACGGTATTGCTGGCGGGGTGTCGCTTTCTCTTTTCTTTGTTTTTTGGCGGGCGGCACGGCCGCACCTGGTAGAGTTGGGTCGGGTGCCGGGCACGAATGCCTTCCGAAACCTCCAACGGTTCGACGAGGTGGAAGCGGAGCCGGGTGTCCTCATCGTTCGCTTCGATGCAGAGCTTTACTTCGGAAATGCCGATTATTTCCGCGACAAGATGGAGGCATTCGTCCGTGAACGGGGAGAAGGGCTGCGTGCCGTCCTCCTCGATGGGCATACGATCAACGACATTGATACCAGCGGCATTTTCGTGCTTACTGCTTTTTTGGAAACCCTTGAAAGACAGGGCACTGAGCTTTACCTCTGCGGTATAATCGGCCCGGTCCGTGATAAACTCTTTAAGTGTGGCCTGATGGAACGAATGGGTGCCGCAAACCACTTCCTCTCCATCCAGAGCGCCCTCAACCATCTTTCCGGTAAGCGGGGCGACGGGGGGGGGGATTTATCTGCGGTGCAGCATGCCTGATAAACGGGCGAGGGGCCGTGCTCCGAGGGGGCCCGTTGCCTACATCCTAACCCGATCTCGCAACGTTATATATCCCGATAACCAAAACAAACCTCCAACCATGCGCCAAATAACGCTACTTCTGCTACTCTTCGTCAGCGGATTAACCTTCGCCCAAACCAAAGCAATCTCCATCGAGGATGTCTGGCAGAACTACACCTTCATGCCCGAAGGGGTGAGCGGATTTAACTTCCTGCAGGACGGCCGCTCCTTCACCCGCCTGGAGCAGAATATGGTGGTGAAATACGACCTAAAGTCTGGCAACCGGACCGGCGTACTGGTCGACGGATCCGAACTACCCACCGACACCGGCTTCGACGGTAACATCGACAGTTACGAATTCAGCAAGGACGAATCAAAACTGATGCTCAGCAACCAGAGTGAGCAGCTATTCCGTCGCAGTTCACAGTCGTACTTCTTTGTTTACGACCTTGAAGCAAAGGCGCTCACGCCGGTATTTGCTGATAAAAAGCACCGCTTGGCTACGCTCGACCCCACGGGTAATCGCGTCGCCTTCGTGGTGGACAACAACATCTGGATCAAAGAACTCGCCTCCGGGAAAATGACCCAGGTCACTGAAGACGGAGAGACGAATAAGGTCATCAACGGCGCGTCTGACTGGGTGTACGAAGAAGAATTCTCCTTTGCCCGCGCGATTCACTGGAGTCCGGACGGGAGTTACCTGGCCTACCTTAAGTTCGACGAATCTAAGGTCAAGGAATTCACCTACACTGACTTCCACGACGGTATGTACCCCGAGTACAATACCTTCAAGTACCCCAAGGTAGGGGAGGAAAACAGCACCGTTAGCCTTCACGCGTTCAACGTCACTTCCGGCCAGACCAAAGACCTCCTCATCGTTAATACCAGCCCGGAAGACGATTGGCACTACCTCCCCCGCGTGCAGTGGACTACCGAAGGCGACCGCCTCACCGCCCAGCGCATGAACCGCCACCAGAGTAAATTGGAATTACTACTCTTTGATCTGAGTAAAGACAGCCAGAGCACGTTGCTGAAGGAGGAGAATAAGTACTACGTCGATGTGCACGACAACCTAACCTTCCTGGAAAACGGCAAAGAGTTCATCTGGACCAGCGAGCAATCTGGTTTCAACCACGTCTACCTCTACGAAATGGATAAAGGGATGTCTTCCCAGATCACCAACGGAGATTGGGACGTCACCAACTTCTACGGCCTCAGCGACGGCCAAATCTATTTCCAAGCTGCGAAGAACGGCCCAACCGGTCGTCAGGTCTTCGTGAAAAGCCTGAAAGGAAAAGATATGCCCCGGCCGGTAGCCGCTGAACGTGGTGTCAACTCCGCTCAGTTCTCCGGCACTTACGATTACTTCGTGCTCACCAACTCAACGATCAACAGTCCCGAAACGGTGACGGTGATGGATGGTAACGGCGAGCCCGTCCGCCAGATTATTGATAATATGAACCTGAAGAACACGCTAAAAACCTACGGCTACCAGCCAGTAGAGTTCTTCGACTTCAAGACCGAAGAAGGCACCACTTTGAACGGCTACATGATCAAACCCGCCAATATGCAATCCGGCCGCAAGCACCCGCTGCTGATGCACGTCTATGGCGGCCCCGGTAGCCAACAGGTGATGGACAACTGGCGTGGCCAGAACATGGCTTGGTTCCAAATGCTCGCCCAGCGCGGCTTCGTAATCGCTGTCGTGGACAACCGCGGCACCGGCGCCCGCGGCGAGGAAATGAAGAAGCAAACCTACCTCACTCTCGGTAAGCAGGAAACGGAAGACCAGATCAGCGCGGCGAAGTACCTCGGTAAGATGAACTTCATCGATGAAGACAAGATTGGCATCTTCGGCTGGAGCTACGGTGGCTTCATGGCCCTGCACTGTATTTTGCAGGGCAGCGATGTTTTCGCCGCCGCCATTTCCGTCGCCCCGGTTACGAACTGGAAGTGGTACGACAGCATTTATACCGAGCGCTACATGCGCACCTACGCGGAGAATAAGGATGGCTACGACAAGAACAGCCCCATCCACTACGCCGATAAACTGAAGGGTGACCTTTTGCTGGTTCATGGCATGGGCGACGACAACGTTCACTTTCAGCATACGGCTGAAATGGCCAACGCGCTGATCATGAACAATAAGCAGTTCGATACCTATTTCTACCCCAACCGTAACCACGGTATTTATGGAGGTCCTACCCGCCTGCACCTCTACACCAAGATGACCAACTTCCTGCTGGAAAGCATCGGTCCTGCTGCGAAAAAGATGAAGGGAGAAGTGCGCATCGTCCCTTCGGAGAACTAAACGGAGACGTATACTTTTCGTTCTTTCTAGAAAGCCTCGCTGGTCTGTCCTGCGCGGCTTTCTTTTTTTGGGTTGAGCGTTTTTTTGGCGCTGTCGCAGGTGCAAGGGAGGTTGGAAGAGCAGGGGAAACCGAATTATGGATTAGCTTAGATGACTGA
>JAPKCQ010000072.1 GCA_026421165.1 Lewinella sp.
CCATTTTGATAGCTGTACTGGCCATTACCTCCAGCACCATATTCATTCTGAAAATCTGGTAACTTTAAAATTGTTTCAAAATTAGTTGTTGAGTTTAAACTAACCTGCCAACCTTTTTCACTGGCGTTCTTACCCGTTTTCGTGGTGATCAAAATCACACCATTTGCGGCGCGGGAACCGTATAAGGCAGAAGCCGCAGGACCCTTTAAAACTGAAATTGAGGCAATATCATCGGGGTTAACGACTTGGGAAGAGTTGCCAAAATCAATGGTAGTTGAACCATTCAGCCCGTCTCCAGGGCTGTATAAGCCGTTGGTAATTGGAATACCGTTCACTACAAATAAGGCTTGGCTTCTGCCCGAAAGCGAAGACTCTCCACGGATAGTCACATTTGCGGAAGCCGTTGGACCGTTACCACTTCCCGTAACAAAAACGCCAGCTACTTTACCAGCTAAAGCGTTAGAAATGTTGGTGGTTTTTACATCCGAAACTGATTTCCCGTCTATTTTCTGTACAGAATAACCCAGTGATTTTTTATCACGGCTAATGCTCAGTCCAGTTACGACAACTTCTTCCATGTTAATCGATTCACTCATCATGACATCGATTATGGTCTTTCCATTGATGGTTATTTTCTGTAACCCATAACCAATGTAAGAGAAGACCAGAGCTTCTGAAGCATCAGGCACTGTGAGCTTGTAAGCGCCATCAAAATCGGTAACAGTACCTTTCGATGGGTCACTCTTTAGGTACACATTTGCACCAATTAGACTTTCACCAGAGTTGGCATCCGCCACCGTTCCTGTGATGGTGGTTTGAGCGAACAAAAAAGTCCCGAAAAACATCATTAATAAAATGATGTGAAATCTGGCACTGCTTTGCTTTATGTGAGATTTTTCTTGTATTTTTTTAATCATTTCCATTCGATTTGGTATTAAGTTATTAATTAAAAACTATCTTTCAAAGATGCAAAGGTAAGATAAGATATAGGTTACATCCGAATTATCAAGTGTAAAACACTGCAATTTAGACGTATTTTAATGCATATCTTGTTGATTGTTAATGAGATAAGTGATTTATAATGCAACTAATATTTTTTTAACAAATAAATTGTATATTCCTGCGCGCTCATGTGCGCGCTCGCGCCCGCGCGCGGTGTGAATTATTATTTAAAGAATATAATAAACGTCATATTTTATGAGCAGGATGCGCAGTCTGACGTAGTATCACTCCGCACGTTTCAACTCCCGACCGAATTGCTTTGCAAGACTTGTTTTGGCAGACATTGCGAACCTGTTGTAAGCATAGGTGTAGCTAGTCGCGCCGGTAGAAAGCAATCTTGTCCCGTAAGTCCGCGGGGTCAGTTTATCCCAATAACTATCCATACGATCGCTCTGCGATACAATGGTGAAGATGCGTAGAAAGCGGTCTTTACCCTACGCCTCTTAAAGCTGCGTACTGCCCGAAGATGTCTTTGACGACATCCATCATTACGTGGGTGACATCGTTCACCCACGGGGACTTCAGCGGTCGCGCTGGGACACTGGCCTCCCGCCCGCTAAAAGCGGCTGTTTCGGTCCGGTCCAACTCGATTGAACTGCTCATGCCCAGTACGGCCATATCGACACCCAATAGGGGGACGTTGTGGCAGGAGGCCTCCTTAACCGTTGCCTTGTACTCCCACGCCACTAATTCTACATAAAAGCCTACCGTAACCGCCACGTAACGTAGGGAGCCGCTTTGAATAACGATAAAAATAACGAAGGCCATCATCTAATCGGATAGTGGCAGTTGAAGACTCTGACCAGGTTGAGTAGCAGGTGCTGCTGGGCGAGCTGCGCCTCGAGCCGTGCCGCCTTGGCCCTCTCCCGAGTGAACTGCCTCCGAAGTAGGCGATAGCAGGCAGTATTGCTTTTAGGGTGTCCCTTAGTGCGTTAGCACCAGCGATCTTTCGTAACTTTGGGGATTATCAACATGGTCTTCGCTTTCTGTTTCGTACTTCAAAGCGAGGAAGCGTGGACACAACTTTCGCTAGCATAAAATAGTAGGTGGCTTTTGTATTAGATGGCACATCCTATCCTTTGTAGCGCTTCCTGCCGGGGTTTCTAAAGTGGCTTTTACCTCCATGATCCCCTCCTTGGTCACCATCGACCCTGACCCGTCTGAAATCAAAGTACTATACCCGTTGGCCGCACAGCACAGAGACCAGACAAGTTTTAGCTGCATTTTCAAGCCACAGTCGTCCTCAACCAAAAATATAAAAAATTAGCATTGCATGAGTATAGAGCAAATAAGATCACTATTTCCCGTCACAAAAGAGGCTGTTTACCTCAACAGCGCCTCACAGTGTCCGCTGAATACCTTAGTAAACGATAGGCTTCAGGATTATTTGAAAACAGAAGTAAACCCCGTTGGGAAAAAAAGCTTTGATCGTAGAAATGTCCGCGTATTACTGTCAAGGCTACTGGGGGGCGCGCCGGAAGAATATGCTTTAGTGACTAGTACGGGTGTTGGTTTGGGAATCGTGGCACAAGGCTTAAATCTGAAAGCTGGCGACAATATCGTAGTCCCGGAACGTGAGCACTGGAACAATAGCTTTCCCTGGTTGCAGCTACAGGAAAAAGGGGTGGAGGTTAGATTCGCAAAAGTCAATGAGGACAATAGTATCGACCCAAAGGCCATAGGAAAATTAATCGACGACAAGACCCGCGTTGTAGCCATTGCTGCCGTGCGGTTTAACAGCGGTTTTAGGCCAAACCTTGCGGCCATTGGTAAAATCGCACACGAAAAAAACGCCCTATTCGTAGTGGATGCCGCACAGGGGGCGGGCATGGTTCCAATTAATGTCGAAGAGGACCAGATTGATGTGATGGCAGGCTGCGGCTTCAAGTGGTTACTCGGGCTACACGGAACAGGGTTCTTGTACGTCAGCAAGAGAGTCGTGACGATGATTGATCCAGTACTGCCGGGAATGTATGCAGCTGAGAAACGGTACGATGACCTTTCGCTCCATGAAGATTCCAGAAAATTTGAGACAGGCACTATTGCTTACGCGCTCTTCAACGCTTGGTCTGCAGGGCTTGAATTGCTGTTGGGTATTGGCATCAAAAACATTTATGAGAAAGCGCTGGAAAATACGGACAGTCTGATTTACGGACTCGAAGAGAAGGGGTACAACATAGTAACACCAACAAGAAAGCGCGAAGAAAGAACTGCAATCGTTCATTTCAACACGGGTTCGTTGGATGTTACTAAAGCACTCTATGAGAAGTTGAGAGAAGAGAACGTTCTTGTTACTTTACAGGCTGAGAATATTAGAGTCAGCCCGAACTTTTTCAACGTGGATAAAGAGATTAAAGCCTTCTTGGATTTGATCTAAGTGTTTATACGTTTTCAGGTAGGCATAGGGCCAGAAACTGTCTGTACCGCTGTAGCTTCGTGAGCTTACCTCTACTTCTCTTTAAAGTATTTATGCTTGTTTTTGCTACAACTTTAAGCATCCTTGGGGATACTACAACATCATTATACCTGTCAATTCAGTTGTCTTCTATCTTTTTGAACTCTTGCAACCCAAAATAAAAGCCAACTCCAAACAAAAGCGTGACAAGCCCTGCGAAATACGGGATAAGATCCATCATTTGTTTTCAATTTTTAGAAGTTTCAGGTAAATTGCAAAACCAAGAATTGAGGGCACCCACAGGCCCATGAAAATTGCTCCTTCACCCTCTCCGCTAAACCACATCACTTCAGAGAAAATGAGGCTTAAAAAAGCTAGGGACAGCATTATTATGTCTGTTTTGCTCAATTTTTTTAGCATAATTTGTTTTGTTTGTTTCAGTTATAACACAACTAAATCGATAATGTTTCTGCGATCAAAAAAATGCTCTCCAAACATAAGAAGACCTAATAATCTGCACGAAAAACTATTTAGTTGCGCAAGCTAGTGATAAAATATGGCCCGTTACTAAACGTCGAGAGAGAATTGAAAATTGGAACTTATCTCATACTGTCGTACGTTGAGCGAAGGGATTTAGTATGAAGTAGTCGCACTTGGGGTGGGCCAATTACTTGGCAAGAATGATGGTTTTTTGAACGTCTTGCAGTATTATTTTTTCAAAAAGAATCAAGTTTGAACCAAATTTTAGCGTACACACAAATAGGAACACACTATTCTCTCCACTTCCTAGTCCCGGGGCTGATCGCCTATTTGTTCTTTCGAAAAAACTGGAGAATGGCGTGGCTGGTCATGGTTGCTACGATGCTGGTGGACTTGGATCACTTATTAGCTGATCCTCTTTTTGATCCTGATCGGTGTAGCGTTGGGTTTCATCCTCTGCATTCTTACTACGCAATTGGCGTGTACTTTATAGGTGTTTTTTTCAAACCTACCCGTATTATTGCTGTGGGGCTGTTGTTTCACATGTTCACCGATTATCAGGATTGTTACTGGATGTGGTACGTTAACTAGTGGCGAAACAAAGAAGCCTAAGTAAACAGAAGGCAGTTGTTTGTTGTTGTGCCAACCGAGAACCCGCTGTTGATTCTAGCAGCCGAATTAAAACAAGAGAGTAATGGATTACGCAATCATCGCCCTTAAGGTCATCGTTGGCCTCAGTATTCTCAACGTCTGGCTGGTCCAGTACAATAAGGCCACCCGTTGGCGCGGGGGCGATGCTGCCACGATCTTCGAAGAATTTGAGGTCTACGGCATGCCGGTCTGGTCGGTGTACGTGGTGGGAACGCTGAAAGTTATTCTTTCTGTGCTGCTGATCATTAGTATTTGGTACGCTGCGTTGCAACTCCCCGCTGCCGTAGGTTTGGCGATTCTTTTGGCGGGCTCAATTGCAGCACATTTCAAAATTGGCGATCCGCTCATCAAGTCCTTTCCAGCATCACTTTTTCTGGTCATGTCTGTGTTGATCGCTTACAGCGCAAACGGGTTGTAGAAAAGTAAGTATTGGCTACGAATGGAAAAGATTCTTCTGCCCAGCCTGCTGTCGCAAAAACCGGCACTTTAAACAGAGGCCAAGGACAATAGGTACTTATTGACTCGCGAGTCTAATGTAGTAGATACATAGGTAAAGGTTCAGTACGGCGTAGAAGAAGGCGGGGAAGGACATCAAAAAGCTGTCCTTGATCTTTATGCGTACCCCAAAACCGAACATCATCATTAAGGACAGTCCGCCGGCGGAGAAGGCGGCGAGCCAGGGCGACGCCCAGTAGCCGATCAGCAATCCCAAGCCGCCAAGCAGCTGGAGGACGCCGGTCAGGGGTCGCTGGCGGTCAAAACCATACCGGACGAACTCGCTCTTCATGCGGGACGCCGTAAAGCAGGCAGTTCCGAAGAACAGGAAAGAGATTCCGGAGAAAAAAGTGGACAGAGTCGGGAAGTCCATAAAGAGTAGTGCTGTTTAGAAAAATATGAAAGCTTAGGATGTAATTCGTTCGCCTCGGCCGGAAATATTCGAACCATTCCCGGTGGGAAAGGTTTATTCCCGGAACCTACGTTAAATCCAAAAAGACAATATCCATGCTTCACGAAAACGGAATTAATAAGACCCAGCGCCTTGTTGGTTATGTCCTTTCAATTTTAGCCTCCTTGGGGATAATGGGATCGGGATTCATCAAGTTCTTCCCCGACACCGAGATTCACCTGTTGCTGGAAAAGCTTAACCTGGCGGAGCATGCGGTCGTGATTGGTTTGATTGAGATTGGTGTCGTTATCCTGTACTGGATTCCGAAGACCTGTAACATCGGGTTCTTTCTTTTTTGCTCCTACTGCGGCGGAATCATCGTTGGGGAGCTCATCCTGGGTGACGTTCCCCTGCCGGGCCTTGCTACCGGAGCAATGGTCTATATTGGTACCTTATTACGGAAACCTTCGCTGTTGGGATAAGGTTGTCTTTAGGAACGTCGATGTTGTCTGGAGCGGGTTTTCCGAAAACCGTTCTTCGCACCTGCGGCCGCGCCCAAAAAAATTCTACTTATGTCCTTCTTAACCGGCCAATGGCGCCGCCTGATAATGGCCAACTACGCAATAGACCCCGCCGTACTTGCGCCTTTCGTACCGCCAAATACCGAACTGGATAGCCACAACGGCACTACCTACGTGAGTCTGGTTGGCTTCCTCTTCAAAGACACCAAATTGCTCGGCATCCCCATCCCGTTTCACCGTGATTTTGAGGAGGTGAACCTGCGTTTCTACGTCAAATACAAAGATGGAGATGAGTGGAAGCGCGGTGCGACCTTCATCAGCGAAATCGTACCAAAGCCGATGCTTACCCTGGTGGCCAACACGCTCTACAATGAGCACTATCGCACCCTGCGGATGCGCCACGAATGGCGTTCTGATGACGAAAGTATGCTGACCCGTTACGACTGGAAGTTCGCCGGAAAGTGGCAATCTATGGCCGTCACTACCGACGTGATTTCCCAGCCCATCGTGGACGGAAGCGACTTCGAATTCATCACCGAACACTACTGGGGGTACACGGGCGCGGGCAAAAACAGCAGCTTTGAGTACGAAGTGCGTCATCCACGCTGGGAGATCTATCCCGTACAGTCTTATGAGATAGATACTGATTTTGGAGCGCTGTACGGACCGCCTTTTGCCTTCCTTAACGACGCAATACCCCGCTCCGTATTCCTGGCCGAAGGGTCTGAAATTTCGGTGGAGAATAAACGGCGGGTGTGAATAAGTAGGGCTACGACAAAAGCTTCCGCCCGAAAATTTTGTTAAACACGCGTGCAGCATATATTAGGGACGGAAAAGAATAACCTCCTAATCGAAAACGATTACCCGTATCTTCCCCTCTCAAAACCAAGCCATGCGCCCGTTAATACTTCTAAGCTTTTTTATCTTGACAGCCTGTTCCCCGTCTCTCAGCAAACGCAACATCCTCGTTATCGGTGACAGCAACGGCGCGGGCAAGGGCTGGGTCTACCAGCTCCAGGAACTTCGTGGCGGCGGACCGCTGGTGAACACTTCCATTGGTGGCAATACCTTCGGCTTCGACGGCATGGGGGAACTACGCCGCAATACCCTGGAAAACCTGACGCCTTACCTCCGCAAAGGCTACGCTGAGATGGGCAGTATTGACGAAATCCTGATCAGCCTCGGCACCAACGACTGCAAAGCCGAGTATGCCGACCGCCGCAATGAACCCGCCGAGCACCTCGCCACCTTACTGACCCGAACCCGCGCGTTCTTCAGCGAACGCGGACAGGATGTGCCGCGTATCGTACTGATCACCCCGGCCGCCGCTGGTGAAAATGCCGCAGTAAGCGACGAATTCCAGGGCGTGAAAGCCTGCCTCAAAGACCTTTCGGACCAAATCCGTGCCGTAGCCGCCGCAGAAGGCCTTTGTCTGGTAGACTTTCAGCAAAAACCGGGAGACCAACTGCTAAAATTTAGCAAAGACGGCATTCACTTTGATGAGCGGGGGTATAAGTTGTTGGCGGAGGCGGTGGTTTCTGGATGTTATTAATCGGTTAGAATTTTAGTAGCTAGGGTCGGGGAGGTTGTCTTCACGTTTAAGGTCTAATCCTTAAAGACTAGCAAGGTCACTAGGCTCCGCCTCAGAAATAACCATAGGTAATGCATCCTTGATCCTACGCTGATCGGCCACTTCAAGCATATCGAAAGCCTTGCCGAATTTCCGCTTAGCGGCTTCATTCCACATGTTCCTGTAACCAAGCTTCAGGGCGTCATAGACCGCTAAGTATTTGGCGTAGCTGGTGCCCCGGTCGTGGGTCAGGCTGACCACGGCGTTGGTCGGCTTGCGCAGGGGAGAGATCACATGGTTCGCCAGTAGGGTAGGGATGCTTTCGATTGTGGCGGGTTTGTTTTCAATCAGTAGCAAGTCTTTACTGTTCACGATTACGGTCAGCACATTGTTCTCATCAAGGGGCTGTGAGATAGGCTTGCTGTCCCAAATGGGAAGCCTGACCAGTAACCCTTTATCCTCCTGGATAGTGGTGGTAACGAGAAAGAAAATGAGCAGCAGAAAGGCGATATCGGCCATAGAACCGGCGTTCACGGCGGTGGAGCCCCGACGCGTCTTTTTATCAGACATAATATGGTGGTTTTGTTTGCCCGTCAGATGCTGAAGAGGGCTATTCTGGTGGCTTTGAGGACTCGCCAATCCAATTATTTTGTGCTTCCAATCAACTATGGTAGGTTCGTCGACGCGATGAACCATGGTCTTGAAAGTGAAATATTGGAGACGAGAGGGCGAAAAAGTTGGCCTGTCGAGTTCGGGTGCGTAACGTGTTGTACATATTGAGTTCGGTCTATTCGGCCTAATCGCCTATATTCACCGTATGCAAAAGCCACTATACCTACTCCTAATCTTGGCCTGCCTCACCAGTTGCGGCACCCCTGATACACCAGCAGATACTCCCGAGTCACAACCGGAAGCGGAAAACTGGACCCCCCTTTTCAACGGCAAAGACCTAAGCGGTTGGGACATCAAGATCGCCGGCAAAGACGTCAACGATAATTTTCAGAACACCTTCGTTTGGGAAGACGATATGCTTCGGATCAAGTACGACGAGTACGATACCTTCGATGACCTTTACGGCCATATGTACTATAAAACGCCGTACTCCCGCTACAGGCTACGGTTTGATTACCGTTTTACCGGAGAGCAAACACCCGGTGGTGCTAGCTGGAACGTCCGCAATAGTGGGGTGATGCTACACAGCCAATCGGCAGAGAGTAATGAGTACGGCCAGGACTTTCCCGTATCCGTAGAACTACAAATGCTCGGCGGTCTCAGTGATGGAAAAACCCGGACCACGGCCAACGTCTGCACCCCCGGTACCACCGTGATGATGGGCGATACGCTGAACAATAACCATTGCATCAGCTCCTCCTCCAAAACTTACGACGGAGACCAGTGGGTCCACGCCGAAGCGATCGTCCTCGCTGGCGAAGCCATGCACTTTCTGGTTGAAGGCGATACCGTCCTGAGCTTCCAAAACCCTCAAATTGGTGGCGGTAACGCCGAGCAGCTTCGCAACTGGGGCCTCGAAAAAGACGCAGAGAAATGGGTGGCCCGCGACGGAGAAATCCTCACCAAAGGCTACATCTCTCTCCAGGCAGAAAGCCATCCCATTGACTTCCGGAACGTAGAACTCCTGGAATTAAAAGAGTAGCCGGAGGCTGACGATGTCTGCCGGATCACTCCTCCGGCCGCAAATCAAACCGCTTCCGCAAACTATCAATAGCCGGATTCTTCTGCCGCATCGCCAGGAACTTATCCTTAGCCGTAAGCCGCCGTTTTATCTCAGACTTCTTCGGCTGTAGGCTCTTGTCCACCTTCAGGAGCATGATCAGTTCGGGGCGTTTGAACGTTTCGCGTAGGTGAATAATCAGGCTGTTGTCTTCCCGGAAAGAGGCCATGACGCGCTGGCTACCAATGCGGATGTGGACCTCTTCGCCGACGAACTTACCAACGGCACGCTTCATGTTTACGGCCAGTGTGGTGCCGGTATTCTTGCGCTTAAACGTATCCCAGGCAAGCTCCAGCGCTTCGTCGGAGAGCTCGGGAAGGTCTTCTGCAGGGGTGGTGTCTACTTCCTGGGATTCGATTTCGGCCATCATGTTGCCGATGTCGATGGTACCGTAGGCGGTCGGGGATACTGGTGGCGTTACCGCTGCCGGGGTAGGTTTGGGCGTGGGCTTCTCCGGCTCAGCGGGAGATTCCAATTCCGGTTTCGTGATTTGCGGAGCGGCGAGTTCGCCACCGGCAGGCCCTTCGCCATTCACCGTAGTGGTGGGGTCAGGATTTTTTTTTTCAGGTGCGGGAGCAGATGGCGCGGCCGCAGGTGCAGGGGAGGGGCTTGAAGAAGCAATGACCGTAGGCTCGTTCCGGAACGCCCGCTTAACGGCGGCCATTTTAAGCAAAGCCATTTCAACGTGCAGGCGTTTATTGCGCGCCAGCCGGAAACCGAGGTCGCAGTCGTTGGCAATGTTCAACAGCGTAAGCAGCATATCCGTCGGAGCAATCGCCGCCTGCTGGTGGTAACGCTCGCGTAGCCGTTCGCCGACTTCGAGCAACTTCAAGGTCTCCTGGTCTTTGCAAACGAGGAGGTCGCGAGCATGAGCGGCCATTCCGTTGAGGAACAAATCTTCGTCAAAGCCCTTGCGCAGGATGTCGTCGAAGAGCAGCATAATACCGCCCCGGTCTTCGGTAAGCAGGAAGTCTACCGCCCGGAAGTAGTAGTCGTAGTCGAGCACGTTGAGGTTCTCGATCACGCCTTCGTAGGTGATCTCCTCAGCGTTGACGCTCGTCATCCGGTCAAAGATCGAAAGGGCATCCCGCAGGGCACCGTCCGCTTTTTGGCCAATGATGTGGAGGGCATCTTCTTCTGCCTTAATTCCTTCCTTCTCGCAGATTCCCTGTAGGTGGGTGATGATGTCCTTTGGTTGGATTCGCTTAAAATCGAATACCTGACAGCGCGATAGAATCGTCGGGATGATCTTATGCTTCTCCGTGGTGGCCAGAATGAATATCGTCCGCTCCGGCGGTTCCTCTAGCGTCTTCAGGAAAGCGTTGAAGGCTGCTTGGGATAGCATATGGACCTCATCCACGATGAAGACCCGGCTCTTGCCCTGGTCCAGCGGAATCCGCGCTTGCTCGTTCAGTGAGCGGATGTGATCGACCGAGTTGTTACTCGCCGCATCCAGCTCCCGGATGTAAATATTGGCGTCGTTGTCGAAGGACTCGCAGCTTTGGCATTTATTGCAGGGCTCGTAATCTTCCGTCCGGTCCAGGCAGTTGAGCACTTTCGCCAGGATGCGCGCCGAGGTGGTTTTACCTACACCGCGCGGGCCACAAAAGAGGAAGGCGTGGGCCAAATGGTCCGTCTGCAAAGCGTTCTTTAGTGTCTGCGATACGTGCTGCTGACCAACAACTTCATCGAAGCGGACGGGGCGGTACTTTCTTGCGGAGACTACGAAACTGCTCATGATCGCGAAGGTACAAAATGTACCGTTTACTTAAGTAAACGTCCCCCGCTCAATCCCCAACTTAACCATCTTACTCATCAGCGTCCGCCCGTTCACTTTAAGCAGTTCGGCAGCGCCACCGGAGCCGGTTACCTTGCCTTTCGTCCGCCGCAGCGCTTCCATAATGTACTGCCGCTGCATCTCCTCGAAGGAAACGAGGCGGTCGTTGGGCGAGAGGGAGAGCTTCCCGTCGCCCCGGTCGGTTCGCCGCAAAGCCCGCAGCGAAGCCCCGAGGTTCAGCGTGGAATCTTTGGAGGTGATCACCGCCCGCTCCACCAGGTTGATGAGTTCGCGCACGTTGCCGGGGAAATCGTAGGCGACCAGCTGCTCCAGGTCTTTCTGGTTGATTTGCGTTACCGGCCGGCCCATCTTCTGGGCGTAAATCTTCGTGAAGTGTTTCACCAGCACGGGGATGTCTTCCTGCCGTTCGCGCAGCGGCAGGTTGTGGATCGGGAATACGTTGAGGCGGTAAAAAAGGTCTTCGCGGAAAGTGCCTTGCCCGATCATCTGCTCCAGGTTGCGGTTGGTGGCGGCGACTACCCGCACGTCCACATGGATAACGTCCTGCGATCCGATGCGCTGAATTTCCCCCTCCTGTAGTGCGCGGAGGAGTTTCGACTGCATTTCCAGCGGGAGTTCACCGATCTCATCCAGGAAGATGGTGCCGCCGTCGGCCAGTTCGAACTTTCCTTTTTTCTGGGCGAAGGCGCCGGTGAAGGCACCGCGTTCGTGGCCGAAAAGCTCGCTCTCGATCAGGTTTTCGGGCAGCGCGGCGCAGTTCACGCTCACCATTCTACGGGCACCGCGGTTACTGAAATTATGGATGCTTTGGGCCAGTAGTTCTTTGCCCGTTCCCGTTTCGCCGGTTACCAGAACGGTCGCGTCGGTGCCGGCAACCTGGCCTATCTGACCGAGCACTTGCATGTATTTTTTGGATACCGTGATGATTGGTCCGTTCGCGGTAACGGTATCGATCTCTTCCTTCAGCGCTTCGTTTTCGCTTTCGAGTTGCTTGCGCAGTTCGTCTACTCGGCGCTTGGCTTCCTGTAGGCGGCGGCGACCGGCCATCTCGTTGGTCACGTCGCGGCAGATCACGCCGAGGTACATCCGGCTACCGGCGGCGACCTGCACGAAGCTGACCTGGAGGGTGCGTTCCTTACCGGTCGTATCGGCGTACACGTAGTCGGTATCGGGGCGAACGCGGCCGTCCAGTTGTTCTTGGCGGACCTGGGCGAGGGCGGGGATTTCTAACTCTGGCATCAGTTCGATCAGCGGAAGGCCGGTGAGTTCAAGGGTGGTGCGGCGGCTTAGTTTCCTGCGGGCAGCGGTGTTCAGCATCGCAACTTCGTGGTCGTTGTTGAGCCAGATTACCCATTCCTGCAGGGTGTTTAGCGTAGCGGTGTGTAGCTGCAGGTCTTCCGTATTTGCGGTTTCGCGGCTGCTGTCGTGGCTCACAATCACGGCGTATTCCTGGCCGTCGGGTGCGGCGTGGAAGTGGATGCCGGCGCGGGTAGGGTAGGCGGTGCCGTCTTTGCGGTTGGTCTCCGTGCTCAGCTCCAGATAGTGATTGGCGCGCAGTTGTTCGAGGGCTGTGGTAAGGTCGTTACTCAACAATTTGGCGGGGAGGCCGATAATTTCCTGACGGGAGTAGCGGGTCAGTTCGCGGGCGCGGGCGTTGGCGTAGGCGACGTGGCTGTCGGTCAGGTTAATCCATACGATGGCGTCGCGGCTTTGGTCCAGGCTGAACTGAAAGGTCGATTCGTCACCAGCGGGTATCATGCCAGCCAGGTGGTCTTCCTCGCGCACGGCGGTACCGTAAATCTTGCGGACTTCCACTTCATTTTCTACCGATTGGCCGCGAAGAAGAAGGCTCCGGGTTTGCCCGTCCGCAAGTTGCAGGTCCAGGGTGACTTCGGCGGCGCGGGTGGCCCTGGTCAGGCGGGAGAGGAGGGTAGCCGCTTCCTTTTTCTGGCTCGGCAGCAGGTGCAAAGAAAGCTTTTCAGCCAGGTCGCCTACCGGATAAAAATCCCGTTCCAACGACCAGCCCAGCCACTCCCGCAGCAGGGGAGAAACGAATACCTGGCCCGTTCCGAGGTGGTATTCCCAGCTGCCGATCTTTCCGTCTCTTTGAACCGCCTCGAGCAAGTCTGCTTCGCGGCGACCGTCCTCCGTGGAGGAAAATACGATCAGGCAAAGCTCCCGCTCTCCCGCTAGCTCATCAAAAGTAATGTGGCCACGAACGCCGAAAAAATTCCCTTCGACGTTGACGAACTGCGTGTCCAGGTGCGTACTCCCTTCGGAACTCAACTGCTTCCAGAACTTCTTCCAGCCCAGAAGGCTGTAATTTGGGTCGATTTCGAGGTAGGAACTCCGCAGAAGTTGGGGCATCGTATAACCAAGTAACCTGGCGGAGGCCTCGTTGGCGTGCGCGACCCGGCCCTGCTTATCTGCCCACAGTACGCCCTCGCTCACCTGGTTGAAGGCGGCCACGTGGAGGCTCAGCTGATCGTCGGGTGTGCGTATGGTCATCTTAATTGGCCGGAGAGATAAGGCTTTGGGCGAAGATAAACCGATAGTGGGCTCTTAGGCGAATTTAAGGGAACTAGCTGATGTAAGGCACTTCGCCATGTAGTGGTGCCGCGGCTTCGCTTGGGAATCTGAATTTTTTAAATTTTCCGTCGCACGAAGGCACAGCGGTAACCGTATTTACGCTTCGGTCGCTAAGCGAAGTAGCGGTGATCGTTTCTTTCGACGGCTATTGAAAACTTATGTACTGGCCGAAACGCATTCCCAAGGTTAAACAAACACAAACCCTTCAAAGGATCTAATACTTTCAAAGCCTAAGGCGTTACCTTTGCGTAACGCAAAAGCGAACACTCTATGCGCAAATATTTACTTCCTTTCTGTCTCGCCCTTACCATCGGATTGAGTGCTCAGGAATCCTACAAGATCACCATCGAAATCGAAGGTTACGACGAGCCGGTCCTTAGCCTGGCCAACAACATTCTCGACAAGCAGTACATCATTGATACTGCGGCGCGGACGCAGGATGGTTTGTACGTTTTCGAAAGCGATACCAACGCACTGCCCCGTGGCATCTACCTCGTGGTGCTCTCGCCCGACAACAGTTACTTTCAGATGGTGATCGGTGACGACGATGACCAGGTCTTCAAACTCAAAACCACGAAGGAAAAACCCTCCGCCGCCAAAGCGGAGAGCAGCGAAGAAAACAAAGTCTTCTTCGCCTACCTCGCTTATCTCGACAAGCAGGGCGAAGCCAGCCTCCCGGCCCGCGAAGCCCTACAGGATACCACCCTTACTGAAGCCAAACGGGATCCGTTGATGAAGGAACTGGAGGCGATCTCCGAAAAAGTGAATGCCCACCAGCAAAAAGTGATCGCCCAAAACCCCAAATCTTTCACCGCCGTTATCATCAAAGCCAACCGCACCAACGATCCACCGGCTTACGAAGACTTGGCCCAGGAAGACCGCAATGCGGCCCGCCTCAACTGGCTCCTGGAGCACTACTTCGATCCCGTTGACCTGAAGGACGAACGCCTGCTGCGCACTCCCTTCCTCTTTGAGCGCATCAACTACTACGTTGACCGCCTTCACGTCCAGCACCCAGACACCGTGGCGATGGCCATAGATAAGGTACTTGCTAAGATGGACCCGACGTCAGAGATGTTTAAATACTACGTCGTTCACTTTACCAACAAAGCCGCCAAGAGTAAATTTGTCGGGATGGACGCGGTGTACGTCCACATGGTCGATAAATACTATAAAGGCGGCCTCGCTTACTGGACCGACCCAGAACAGATGCTTACAATGATCGAAGACGTGGAGCGCATCCGGCCTCTGCTCATCGGCCAGCAGGCTCCCAACCTGAAGATGAACCGCCGCGACGGCTCTCCCGTAGAGCTCTACAACGTAGATGCCCGCTACACCATCCTTTACTTCTGGAAGTACGACTGCGCGTCCTGTAAAAAGTCCACTCCGTACATGAAGGAGTTCTACTCTAAGTGGCAGGACAAGGGCGTGGAAATTTTCTCCGTCTGTACCAAGCAAAGTTCCGTTGAGAAATGCTGGGAGTACATCGACGATCAAGAGATCGGCGAATGGCTGCACGCTACCGATCGCTACCAGCGCTTCTTTAAGGACTACGATGTCCGCTCTACGCCAAGCATCTATGTGCTCGACGAAAACAAAAAGATCGTTTCCAAGCGTATCGGTGCCCAACAGCTCGACGAGCTACTCCAGCAGCTGGAAAAGCAACGTGAGTTACAAGAACGGTCTGATAAACCAACCGGAAAACGCTGATGCAAGAACCACAAATATTTAGCCCCCAACTAGGAGACATCCACGGCATGCTGACCATCTGTGGAGTGGTTTTTATCCTGTTCGTCTGGCTGGCGGTTCGGCTGAATAAGAATAAACATCCCGACCCTCGCCGTAGGGTATTACTGCCGATGTTGGCCTACTTCATGGCGTTGTTGTCGTTGATGTGTTTCTTTGGCTCCTTCTGGTCTCTCTTTAAGTATCCGACCCTCGAAATTACGGCTACGGAGATGATCATCGGCGGAGAAAGTAACCGGCTACCCAGCGCGTCTAACGTCCGCTTGGAAACCTACGAGAGCGGTGGTCTAGGGCCTTCCAACCGTGTTTTGCTGTTGCATACCAAGGACCGTAAGACCTGGGCTTTTCCGGAGGATCGGTACCCGGTTAATGATATTATGCGGTTGTTGCGGAAGTAGTTTTTTTTGCAAAAAAACAAAGTAAGCATGAACGGCGTCAAGCTTCACGGTCTCCCTGCCGTTCATTCTCAAATAGAAGCAAAGTATATGTTCGGATGAGAAGTACAACCCCCGAAGGCCCCGCGGCGTCGTGTGAGAAACTTCTTGTCGAAAATAAAACTGGGTTGTGGCAACGCCACAACCCAGTTTTATTTTCGACAAGAAGTGCCTACATCATACATTAAAGCGGAAGTGCATGACGTCGCCATCCTGCACAACATACTCT
>JAPKCQ010000367.1 GCA_026421165.1 Lewinella sp.
CACCCAAACAGCAAAGCCAAAGAGCTAATACCACAGCCCCCAAACCGCTCCCCAAAACCCTTCTCTTGCACCTGCGTCCGCGCCCACAAACCAACCCCAAAAAGAAAAGAGCAGACCCAACCAAAGCCGAGTCTGCCCAAATTAATTTTATATCAAAACACCGCCTTAGACAAGCCGTATAAATAACTTACGCCTTTTGACCGCTTACGCGCGCGCCGCGCCCAAAATCAAGGCCGAGCCTCCCCCAACCCCCGCTCACTCAAAATCTTAACCCCCAGCGTCTCCCCCAAAGCATTGATCTCCCCCAACGTCTCCGCCAGCAAAACATCCAAGGCGTCTAACTGCACCGTCAACTCGGCAGAAATGACCCCAAAAGCCTCTTTCGCCTGATCGGTGGGGCGATAGTCACCACGCTGCTGGTCCGCCATCAGGAAGGCAAGGCGGTTGTTGATGCGGATGCCGAAGTTGAGCGGATCCTGACCACTTTTATTCTTGGTCATGTGGATCTTGTTTTCAATGACCGACATCTCGGTGTTCAACTGGTCGCAGCGCTCCAGAATGGCACCGTACGCTGGCTTACCGTCTAGCTTTTCCTTAAAGTAGTCGATGTCGTCCCGGATGCTGCTAATGTCGCGCATCGCCAGGTGTGCTTCACTTACCCGATCGCGGACCCGCAGCAAGTAGGCCAACTGCTCTTCGTAGTCTTCCTGCGTGGTTTCCATGCGCGGATCGGCGACGATGTCAAAGGTGGTCTCCGATGCCTTACCGTCCACCTTCAGGATGGCTTTATACGTGCCCGGTACGGCTTTCGGACCACGATTGGGGGAGGAGTAGAGGATCATTCCGTCAAATTCCATGAAGCCGGGGTAGCGCATATCCCAGACAAAGCGGTTGTTGTCCTCGGCTATTTTCAGCTGTTGCTTTTTCTCCGTTGTGTCGCTGGAAAAAACCTGGACGGTATTGCCCGCCATGTCTTGAATTTCGAGGGAAACCTTCTGCTTTTCATAGTCATTGATGAAGAAGTTGAAAAGTACCCCGTTCGGATGGTTCTCTCCCGCCAGGCGAAGATCGGGACCACCCCAGCCGCCGGACTGCGCCATGCGGTAGGCCGGCTTGGGGCCATAGAGGTGATGGGCTTCGGCGGAGATGCCCTGATCCAACTGGCGGACCGGCCCGAGGTCGTCAATGATCCAGAAGCTACGACCGTGGGTGGCCGCGATCAGGCTTTCCCCGCGCACGTGCAAATCCCGAATAGCCGTGAGGGGTAAATTCAGCTGGAAAGGCTGCCAGTTGTCGCCATCGTCAAAGGAAATGTACATGCCCCTTTCGGTACCGGCGTACAGTAGGCCTTCCCGCACGGGGTCGGCACGTACGGCACGGGTGTAGTGGGTCGGGTCAATGCCGTTGACAATCTTCGTCCAGCTTTTGCCGTAGTTCGTGGTTTTATAGATGTACGGCTGGTAATCGCCAAACTTATAGTGGGTCGCGGCCAGGTAGGCACTGCCTTTCTGAAAAGGGTGCACGTCAATACAGTTCATCATATTGAGCTTGGGCGAACCCTTGGGGGTGACGTTGGTCCAGGTTTTTCCGTTGTTACGGCTGACGTGGACCAGGCCATCATCACTGCCCGTCCAGAGGACGCCGGGCTCCAGGGTGGATTCGGCCAGCGCGAAGATGTTGGCGTAGAATTCCGCGCCGGTATTGTCCTGCGTAATGAGGCCGCCGGAAGATTTGATCGTCTCGGGGTCATTGCGCGTCAGGTCAGGGCTGATGACCTCCCAGGATTGTCCGCCGTTGGTGGTGGCGTGGACATAATTGGAGGTCGCATACAGGCGCTTGGGGTCATTCGGACTAAACATCACCGGGAAGTTCCAGTTGAAGCGGTACTTCATCACCTCTGCGCCCGAGCCTGCCGGATTATCCGGATAGACGTTCACCGAACGTGTTTGCCCGGTACGGTGGTCCTTGCGCATCATGTAGCCTTTATAAGTGCCGCCGTAGACGATTTCACTGTCGTTGGGGTCGGGGGCCAAATGGGCACTTTCGCCACCTGCTGACGACTCCCAATCTCTTTCCGATATCTCGCCACCGGCGGAGCGGTGCGCAATGCGCACGGTGCTGTTGTCTTGCTGGGCGCCGTAGATGCGGAACGGGAAATGGTTGTCGGTCGTTACCCGGTAAAACTGCGCGGTGGGTTGGTTGTGGTAGGTCGTCCAGTTGTCACCGGCATCGTAACTCACCTGCACCCCGCCGTCGTCAGCGATGGCCATGCGTTCGTTGTCGTTGGGGTCGATCCATAGGTCATGGTGATCGCCGTGGGGCGTAGCGATCCGCTCAAAGTTCTTGCCACCGTCGTTGGAGCGCCAAAAACCAACGTTGAGCACGTAAACGCGGTCTTCGTTTTCGGTATCGGCATAGATGCGGCTGTAGTACCACGCCCGCTGCCGCAGGTTACGGTCCGCGCTGATCTTGACCCAGGTCTCCCCGGCATCATCGGAGCGGAAAAGGCCGCCGTCTTCGGCTTCCATAATCGCCCAAACGCGGTCTGAGTTGAGGGGAGAAACGGTTACCCCAATGATTCCGATCACGCCTTTGGGCAGCCCCGGCCGGTCGGTGATTTTCGTCCAATTATCGCCGCCGTCCGTACTTTTCCAGAGGTCGCTGTCCGGCCCGCCGCTGTCCATGCGGTAGCCATTCCGTTTGATCTGCCAGGTGGAGGCGTACATGATGCGCGGGTTGTTGGGGTCAAAGGTTACGTCTACGGCACCCGCTTTGTCGCTGACGTAGAGGATTTTTTCCCAGTTCTCGCCCCCATCTTCGGAACGGTACAGGCCGCGCTCTTCATTGGGGATCCACAGGTTGCCCATCGCCGCTACGTAGACGATGTTCGGGTTCGTTGGGTGCACCACCATCCGTCCGATGTGTTCGGTGCCCTTCAGGCCGATGGACGTCCAGGTCTCCCCGGCGTCCGTAGACCGCCACAGGCCATCGCCCGAAGAGACGTTTCCGCGCACGGTTTGCTCGCCTTCGCCCACGTAAATCACGTTAGGGTCACTCTGGGCCACCGCCACCGCACCGATGGAACCGCCGAAATAGCCGTCCGAAATGCAGGACCAGCTGTTGCCGCCATCTTTCGTTTTCCACACGCCACCACCGGCCGTGCCCATGTAGTAAAGGTTGGGTTGGCCAACGACGCCCTGCACGGTGCCCGAACGCCCTCCGCGAAACGGCCCGACCAGGCGCCAGTCCATGGTATTGTACAGCGATTCCTCAAAGCCGGCCGCTTTAGCGGTGGTTGTCTGCGCTTGAAGTACTGGTAGCCACAACAAAATGGCGAGTAAACCGAAGAGTATTCTTTTCATCGTACGGGGGAGTTTTTTCGCTTACAATATCGTTAAAATTTTGGGACTGACTTAACTACGGGCTGCTCCGAAGAAGTGCCCCGCTACGGGTACTTCCTGTAGCGAGGGGCTGATCGACAGCCGCTAGGCGTTGATCAGCCCATCGCGATATCCGAGTTTGCGATTGTTTGGCGGTTCTGTTCAGCTTAGGAAGTGGTCAGATTGGGCATTCCTTAGGCGGTGGCGGCCACAGGTTTGGGGGCGCGCACGCAGGTGCAGGGGAGGTTGGAAGAGCAATGGTGCTTCTCTGTCCAGGCTTCAGGACAGCGATTTGAGCGTCCTGGACCTTCTTTCACTTCCAGAGGAAAAAAACAAGATTGAATTGACCTGATGAATAAGCCTTTTTTCTTAAAAGCCAGCTGCTTGGACACAGTATAGCCTTAAGCAAAGCTGCAGCATTGTAGTGATTTTCTCATCCTAGGCATCTTTGGGCCTGACGCAGTCGGCCAAAAGTTCCTCGGATATGTAAAATCGCTGGCCTTTATGATGACGTAAAGAAGTGTGTAGACTGTAGCCCTCGCGGCCGCCCGTACTGGGCCACGTTTACCACCACGTTTTTACCTCATGTGCCCGACAGCAGTATAGTACTGCAATACGCTCCCGGTTGGGCGGGAGAGCCCCGCATCCTTTGGTCACCAAAGGATAGGCCCAGTACCTAAATACTTTTCAGCAATGGGCTGATAGTAAGCCAAAACATCTTCCAAGTCATAGA
>JAPKCQ010000368.1 GCA_026421165.1 Lewinella sp.
TTTAGTTTCCGAAGGGTAAAGCCGCTGCGGGCGTAGACTTTCCAGTGCACCTTGGTCCTCCACCCTGCACCCAGCGTTCGCGCCAGCGCTCCCGTAAAGCCTTCTTCGTGCGTAGCCACTCCTACGCCCGACATCGTGCTCTCGCCAATTACCAGTAGGTGAAGGTTGCGGTCTTTAGGGCCCGGCACCTCACCTTCAGGATATTTTGCGCCGGGTAGTTTTGGGACACTCTTTATGATTCGTTGTCCATGAAGGTACATAAAGGGTAGCAGCGGAATCATTACCGCTCCGCCAACCAGGTACTTTAGTTTCATCCCTTACTATTTGAATACTTTGCCTAATTTGTTTAGGTACTGTGTAGTGCGCCAGAAATGATGGTCGAGCAACCCGCAAATAACGACGCTTAGAGACGGTATTTACCGGTTAATCAACTAGACACTACGCCAGGAGAAACCCCCGGAAGTACGCTCTGGTGCGACGTGACGTACGAAAATACAGCCCGCACCGTCTTGCGCTTAATCTTCTGCCTAACCTCCGAAGCTTCCTGGATTAGCTGATACTGGAATTTTAACTCAAGCAAGTCCTTCTTGACCTCCAGAATCTTCAAGTTGTAAGAGTTCGGCTCAATGTGGTCGGCGAATTCAGCAACTGCCTGAATCAATTCCTGCTCAAGTGTCTCGATTTCTTTCACGAGCTTGATGTCCATCTCAAAGTCGATACTCATCAAGCGGACATCGCGGCGGGTGTAATTGATAATATAGTCAGAATACACCTTTCCGTTGGGCAAAATTACGAGGTCATCACTGTCGTTCAATATCTTGACCTTCAGCAGGCCGATGTCTATAACCCTTCCCTTATAACCGTGAAACTTAACGTAGTCTCCGGCCTCAAAGGTATCAGAAAAACTATAGTACATCCCGACAATCAAGTCGTTGACAAATTCCTTCGAGATGATCGCAATTGCCGCAGCGACGATGCTGAGCGAAGTGAACAAGCGCCCAAATTCAACGCCCAGTAGGGAAAAGAAGGTGAATATGACCAGAGCAGTCAGTAGTAGTTTTCGGATATTTTCGACGCCGAACACAAAGTTCTTTACGCCCCGGCGGCGAGCATATCCCCGCTGGCGGTACCACCACTTTATTAACCGGGTAGCCAGGTTAACAGCTACTAGTAATAAAATGGAAAGTATTAGAGTTCGCTGACTCTGAGCGGCAATTGATGTTTCTCCGAAAAAAATAATTTTCCGGATGAGTAAAAAAGAGCCACTTACTAATACTGTTAACTCCAGGAGGATCACCAGGGCGTTAAGAACAGGAGAACGTTTTTTCATTTAGTCTTGGTCAAGCATTTCATTGATAAGTGCAACCACGTCTTCCAGATGGTAACTAATAATACCAGGCTTGTATTTGGAAACAGCATTACTCGCAGCTTCTCGAACCATACGTAATTCCGCGCGTGCGGCAGCCCCCACATCGGTGCGTTTTGCAATATCTTCATCGAGTAAAACCCCAAGCTTGGCAACATGGCTGCGTTGCAAGTTCCGCCGGAACCCATCAATTGACTCGCCCTCTCCGAGTTCTGCCCACAGTCCGGTTCGCAAGTCTTCCAGCATATCTGTAAGCACATAAGCTTCTGCTCCGTTGAAGGCTTCCTGCTCCACCAGACGAGCGAGGCGGTCACTACGCAGCAACCCAGACAGCTGGCGTTCCTGCAGGCTTCGGATGCGCGGCATCACACCTTCGGGACCGATGTTGCGCACGATATTTTCCTGCAAAAGCCAGTCTGGAGTGCTGAATACATTGGCGTTGAGAAAAGCAAGAGAGGCTTCCTGCTCCTTGCGGTCGAGAGGGGTATAAGTAAAGCCCTCTTCGTCCGTTGTTTGCAGCAGCTCATAAACGCCACCTACGTTAGCGGTGACGTGACCGGCGAAGCGTGACCAGACGCTGAGAAGCTCACCGTAGAGTTCGCTCAGGTCACCATAGCCTTCGCCGGCAGTGGCCGTCCAGTCGGCAAGTTTTGGTGCTACACGCTTGAGGTTTTTCAAAGCGTAAGTGCTGGCTTTTACCGGATCATCGCCAACGGCTTCGGTTTGAGAACTGGGATCATAGTTGTTGCGCGACCCGAAGAGAAATTTAGGATCGCCCTTCTTCTCTGCGATCCAGCGGCGGAGCGTCGGCAATTCTGCTTCGGCGGAGTTGGCTGTGGGAATGGAGCGATAGCCCCAGTTAATGGCGTAGATATCATACGGGCCTAACATCCGGACCCAGCGTACGCCCTTATCTTCCGGCTGAGCGACGTAATTGTAGCGGGTGTAGTCCATGATGGTTGTTGCTAATCCCCATTTATTGGTAAAGGTAGCAGAGCGAAGTGAGTCAACCGGGTAGGCATAGCTGGCCTTCATGTTGTGCGGGAGGCCGAGGGCGTGGCCGATTTCGTGGGCGATTACCATGCGCATCATTTCACCAATATCCTCTGGAGAGGTATTCAGTGTGCGGGCCGACGGGTTGGCGGCGCCGGTTTCCAGTAGGTAACGGTTACGGTAACTGCGCAGGTGATTGTGGTACCAAATGATGTCAGATTCGATGATTTCACCAGAACGCGGATCAGATACGCTTGGGCCCATGGCGTTGCGGGTTTCGCTAGCGACGTAGCGGACCGTGGAGTAGCGGGCGTCTTCCGCGCTCCAGTCCGGGTCTTCCTCTTTTGTAGGAGCTCTTTTGGCGATGATGGCGTTTTTGAACCCGGCTGCTTCGAAGGCTACCTGCCAGTCCTGAATCCCCTGGATAAAGTACGGAACGAATTTCTCTGGCGTAGCGGGGTCGATGTAGTAAACGATGGGTTTGATTGGCTCAACGAGCTTGCCTTTAGCGTAAGCGACAGGATCTTTAGGCTCAAGTTTCCAGCGGCGGAGGTAGGTTTTTCGGTCGGCCTTAAGTGCTTCTGAGCCATAATCTACCTGGCTGACGGTGAACCACCCTACCCTTTCGTCGAACATCCGTGGTTGCATAGGCTTCTCCGGCAAAAGGTATAGTGACTGGGCCATCTGCATAGAGATCGTTCCCGTACTACGATTGGACGGTGGCCGACCGGCGGAAAAGGTCAGATCATGACGGACCTCCACGTTCTCGGGATAAGCCGCCATCCGGTCAATGAATGAGCGTTTCTTGTCGAGGCTACGGACTTTGTAGGTCGTTCTGATCCTTGTTGACAGGCCGCTAATGGCTGGTACATCAGATAAGAAAAGGTCGTTAACGGAGATTACCATTGCGGTAGAGTCTTCATTAAAAGCTTCAATCTTGAAGCTCATGATCAGCGGTGCGTAATTATTGTTTTGTACCGAGATGTTGATCGGCAACTCTTCGTCCGCAACGCTGCTGAAAGAGATCGACTTGAGGTGGATATTGTTGTGGTTACGTGACCAGCGAACGAGCTGCTCGTTGGTTTTTGTACCGGCGTTGAAGTAGCCACCGCCGAGATTGGCTGGAATCTTGGCAATCCGGCTGACCAGCAGCATGTCTTTACCCAGTTTATCGAAGGGGATTTCGAAGTAGTACTTTTCCTCCACCCGGTGAGTCTTAAACAGGCCCGTCGTGGTTTCGGCGTCTTCGGTGACTACCTCTTTGTAGTCCTTGAAGGGTGATTTTTTCTTCTTTTCCTTTTCAGTCTCTTCTTCGACAACTACGGCGGTTACCGTGTCTTGTGCTTCCTCTTCGGCGCCCTGAGCGGAGAGAAAGTTGATGCTGAGCAAAAAGCAAAGCGTTAAGATCGTGGTCAGGTAATATCTGATCATTTGACTGAGGTTTTTAATACTAAGTGTAAAATGAGAGATATGTTCAGCAGCCCTCAGGTTGCTAAGTGACATAACGGAAGAGACATCCCGGCCAGAAGATTTATCGGGATGAAAGTAGAGACCTTATTCTGGTCAAGACCTTCAAGGCCGAGCTCCTGGGTCGCGAGGCGACTAAAGATATTATATTTTTGTTTACTCAAAATCCGTGAACTCGGCTCGGAAGGCCTCGACCCAAGCGATAATCGTCCGCAAGAGCGTACTTTATTCATTACTGTGCACCAGCGGCCGCGCCCACGTACCCCAAAAATCGGTCTAGTGC
>JAPKCQ010000369.1 GCA_026421165.1 Lewinella sp.
CCTTCAAGTACGAAAGCATATACGCCGTTGGCTTTCTCTTTTAAGTCGTAGTCGAGTCTGGTGGCGGCGGTAAGGTTACCGAGATGGAACCATGCGTTCTGGTTGATGGTTGCGCCCTGATCGTTGGCGTTGGGAGAGATTACCTGGTTAAACTTATTGTCCAGGTCGTCCGGATTTAAGGTGACCTGGCTGTAGTTAGGGGCGATGTTGCGGCTTTGAGGCAGGACCCATATCTGGAGAAATTCTACTGGCTCATCAGAGCTTGCGTTCATCTCACTATGAGCAACCCCGGTTCCGGCACTCATGGCCTGCACGTCTCCCTGGCGGATTATAGTCGTATTTCCCATCGAGTCTTTATGCATTAGGTCGCCGCTCAAGGGAATAGAGATGATCTCCATATTGTCGTGGGAGTGCTTGCCAAAACCACGGCCCGCCGCAACAAGGTCATCGTTCAGAACCCGGAGTACGCCGAAGTGCATTCGTTCAGGATTGTAATAATTGGCGAAACTGAAGCTGTGGTTACTTTTCAACCAGCCATGATTGGCCAGGCCACGGCTCGCTGCTTTATGAAGTATGGATTGCATAATAAATCAATATTTGATGTATGTACATTAAATGCTTTGCGAGGGATAAAAGTTCTTTGCGCAACTATTTTTTGTAAAAAGCTTGTTCAGGTAAAACGGGTGTATTACTTTTGCGTTCGCTCCGGGGGAGTGGTTGTTCATTCTGTTGCGATGTTGAGAAACAGAAACAGCATGAAGCAAAAAAAAACCGCTCTCCATACCCCGCCCAGATGGTGGAATTGGTAGACACGCCAGCTTGAGGGGCTGGTGTCCATTACGGATGTGCAGGTTCGACTCCTGTTCTGGGCACACCTTCAAAGACTTCGTACCTTCTGGTATGAAGTCTTTGTTGTTTTGAGTTAATCGGAAGCCCAATTTTGTCCGTACCTTGCGCTAAAAGCAGATTTCACCTTCACTTATGGTATATCCCATTCTGACCAAAGCCCGGGCCACCGGTAAGAAATTACTGGCCGTACTCATTGACCCGGACAAAGCCCGCCGAGAGAACCTGCAACAGTTGGCAGATTATGCTAACGATGGCGAGATTGATGTCTTTTTGTGGGGAGGAAGCTTGGTCAACGCACTGCAGGCTGAATACTATCTAAAGTTTTTGAAAGAGAGTGCTGGGTCTACTCCGGTCATCCTTTTTCCCGGTTCCGTGAATCAACTCGATGAGCAAGCAGACGCGCTCTTTCTCCTTTCTCTAATCTCGGGCCGTAACTCTGATATGCTTATTGGGCGCCACGTTCAGGTAGCCGTCAAGATTAAACGGATGGGTCTGGAGACCATTTCTACAGGTTACATGCTTATTGACGGCGGCCGGCCCACTTCGGTCTCCTACATGAGTAATACGACTCCCATTCCGGCGGATAAACCTCCGATTGCTGCGGCCACGGCGCTGGCGGGCGAGCAACTGGGTATGAAATTAATCTATATGGATGCGGGCAGTGGTGCCCTCAATCCTGTTTCTAGTAAAGTAATTAAGGCTGTTCGCCGGGAGGTGGAACTGCCCATCGTCGTCGGTGGCGGAATTCGTACTGCCGCCCGTGCTGCGGAGTCCCTTGCCGCTGGAGCCGATATGATCGTTGTCGGTAACGGCTTGGAGAATGATGCTAACTGGCTGCCGGAACTAGCCGCTGCCGTTCGCGAAGCTTCCACGCCCGATGCATCACCCAAGCAGGAGGTTGGGGCCAAGGCGGAGGCTTGAACAACTCTTCCACGCTAAAAAAGTAGACGAAAATGAAAGGGATAAGCCTTCTATCAAGGGCTAAATTCTGCGGACCTATGAGATTGTAGGGCTTTTAATGACTCACCATAACGTCTTTTATAATTACGGCTAGGCCCTGAAACAACGCCAAATACCCACATGAAACTTCCAATACTTCTGCTGCTGCTGGCTTTCAGCACCTGCATCGTTGCACAGTCGACTCTGTTCTACGAGATTACTTCTGCGACCGGAGAAATCACTATTGACGGTATACCCAACGAAGCCGCCTGGGCAACGGCCACCATTGCCACAGATTTTCAACTTACCCAACCCACCGACGGTAAACCCGCCAGCGAACGAACGGAAGTGAAAATGCTTTTCGACGATCGCTTCCTCTACGTTTCCGCCACACTTTACGAAAAGCAGGGCATCGTTGCCCAAACATTGAAGCGCGACGACCCCGGCAGTAGTGATCACTTCGTCGTCTGGCTTGATCCCGTTGGAGAGCGGACCAACGGCTACGCCTTTGGCCTCACCCCCGTCAATGCTCAAACGGAAGTGCTCACCAGTACCGATGACCTGGATGCGGGCTGGGACAACCGCTGGTACAGTGAAACCAATGTTAGTGCCGATCGCTGGACACTCGAAATGGCCATTCCGTTTAAAAGCGTCCGCTACGCCGCCGACGGCAAGAGTTGGCGGTTTAACCTCGCCCGGGTAGATGCAGGGGCGAACGAAACTTCCGTCTGGTCACCCGTACCCCGACAGTTTAACCAGCAGGACTTTGGCTATTACGGTGAGCTCCGCTGGCCGACGCCTCCGGGTAAAGCCGGTGGGAACGTGAGCTTCATCCCCTACGTCCGTGCCGGACTTGACCAAAATCAGAATACTGATCCGACTACCGCCACCGAAGTAAAATTGGGGGCCGATGCCAAAATTGCCCTCTCTCCAACCCTGAATCTGGACCTGACGTACAACCCTGATTTTAGCCAGGTGGAAGTGGATCAACAAGTAACTAACCTCACGCGCTTCAGCATCTTCTTCCCCGAGCGGCGCCAGTTTTTTCTGGAGAATTCGGATATCTTTAGCAGTTTTGGTCAGTTCGCTAACTCTCCGTTTTACTCCCGAAGGATTGGGCTAGATGCTAATGGATCGGCTGTACCTATCCTTTACGGCTTACGGTTGAGCGGCAACGTTGGCGGTAAAAGCCGTATTGGTTTGCTTAACGTTCATACCGGGGAAGGGAGTAGTGGTACTTCCGCGCAGAACTATACAGCGGTGGCTGGTCAGCGGCGTTTCTGGAAGCGCTCTTCGGTAAAGGGCATCTTCGTTAACCGCCAGGGTTTTGATGGGACGGATGCAATTGACGGCGACTACAGCCGCAACTTCGGAGGAGAGATAAACCTGAGTACCGAAGATGGAAAGTGGAGCGGTTCGGGAGGCTATTTGCAATCGGCCAAGCCGGGCGTTAGCGGAGATGACGGACACGCCTACGGCAGCTTCATTTACCAGGGAACTCGCTTTCAGGCGACGAGCTTCCTGCAGCGTGTGGGGACCAACTACTTTGCCGACGTTGGCTTTAATAACCGGGTGAATAACTTCGACCCTGTGCGAGGGGAGGTGGTCCGTATCGGTTATACCCAGTTCAGTAATAATCTTGACTATTATATCTATCCTAAAGCGAGTGAGAAGGTGAACTTCCACTGGTCAGGAATGGAGAATTACCTCTACTGGAACGCCGAAGGCTACGGTTTCAATGAACGCTATACCCGGCTGCGGCACTTTATATTTTTCAAGAATACGAGCCAGTTGCGGTTCCGCTTCAACAACCAGTTCGTCGACCTCAATTTTCCGTTCAGCCTAACGGGTACCCCGCTTCCGGAAGGAGAATACAACTTCTCGGAATTTAATATTCAGTTCAATACCGACCAGCGGAAAACCTTCCAGACCGAATGGTTCGTCGTTTACGGTGAGTTCTATAACGGTAAAAAGCTCACTTATCGGGGTAGTGTGAGTTATTTGGCACCACCCTGGGGAACGTTCAGCCTCGGCATCGAGCGCAATGAAATTCGCCTGCCGGACCCCTTCGGGGATCTTAACCTAACCCTGGCAACCGGCCGCGCCGAAGTAAATTTCTCTACCAAGGTATTCTGGACTACTTTCTTGCAGTACAACACTCAGGCGGATAACTTCAACATTAATAGCCGGTTACAGTACCGTTTTGCACCAATGTCGGATGTATTCCTGGTCTATAGCGATAATTACCGGGTGGAGAATGTGTTTGAGGCCAAGACGCGGCAGTTGATATTGAAGGTTAATTATTGGTTTACTCCTTAG
>JAPKCQ010000073.1 GCA_026421165.1 Lewinella sp.
CGCTGGTAAAATGGTCGTTGGTCTCCTCCAGGCTTCGACAATTAATTACCTTACCTCCATGAAATACCTTGCACTTCTGATTATAGTTAGCCTACTCGCCTGTGGAACGCCGCCCAACGGTGAAGAATCCGATGTTCAGGCGAAGAGTGGTGTGACTTCCCCTGCCGTCCCAAACAAGCCTGAACCCGCGGCCGCGGCCCTTAAAAAGGATACGCTGGTTCAACCCGAGCTTGCTGGCCACGATGCGCCCAAAATCCCCAGCCTGGCTTACCTAAGCGGTAAATTTGACCCCACTAAGCATCCTGATTTCATGAAGGTAGCGGCGAAATATACCGACGGTGATCCTTACGTTTTGCACCAGGAAACGTACGCCAGCTTCGAGAAAATGCACGCCGCCGCGCTGGCCGATGGCGTAAAATTAGTGATGGTTTCCGCCACACGGAACTTCAAGCGGCAGCGGCAGATTTGGGAAGCGAAATGGAACGGGCAGAGGCTTTTGGAAGGTAAGGACAAGGCCGACGAGGTGTACCCTGATCCCGCCGATCGGGCCCGCGCGATCCTGCGTTATTCCTCCATGCCCGGTACCAGCCGCCACCACTGGGGCACCGATATTGACCTGAACGACCTGGAGAACAGCTACTTCGCAACGGGTGACGGCAAGAAGGTTTACGACTGGCTCACGGCCAATGCCGCCGGCTATGGTTTTTGCCAGCCCTACACGCCCAAAGGCGACGCGCGGCCCAACGGCTACGAGGAGGAAAAATGGCACTGGAGTTACCTTCCGCTGGCGACACAATTAACCGATTACGCAACGTCCGCACTCAAGGACACGGATATTTCCGGCTTTGCGGGAGCGGAGGCAGCGCCGCAGATCGGAGTGCTCGAAAACTATGTTTTAGGGATCAACCTGGCTTGTAAAGAGTAGGTTTTTTGGGCGCGGACGCGGGTGCATTGGAAGTTTTTGAATAGCAGACTACACGGATTCATCCCTATCGATCCGCGTAATGCGCGCTTCCACTCTCTTTACTCCACCAAAACATCAAATCGCTTACTTTCTCCCCGGAGCGGTGGCATCCCCTCGTACCCCAAACCGAATTCGACCTTTGCCCGCCCGGTTGGCAGTTCCTTAGGCACCTTAAACACCTGTTCGTAGCTGAACGTCCGTTGCCCGGGGCTAAGCGTAGAGAAGTCTTGGGGCTGGAGCTTCCAGTACAACATCTCTCCATCAGGATAATGAAAGGTGATGAACAGGCGGAGCGATGGACCCGCATCCGTCCTTATCCTACGCGGAATACTTGCCATTAGGTCAACGTCGACCGCTTCCCCACGGCGAAAAATTGGTGGCAAGTCCGTTTTCGGTTCAAGCCGTACCCCCTTTACGATCTGAAAATTCGGGAACGAAGCCGTGAGCATGTCCCGGGTTTGAGAACGAAAGGGTTCGACCTCCGGGAATTCCCAGCTATTCTGTCCGAGGATAAGGACGTCCTGGTTGTGAAAAACGGAGTCGCCCGCCCAGAGGTCGTACTGATTTAGGCGGTATTCTACGTCGGTAAATGTCCAGGAAGGCTTACCGGTGTAAAACTGATAGAGGGATGCCAGGCGGTAGCTGTTCTGGACCATGACCGGGCGGTCTCCGGCGCGTTCAGCCAGTTCCTTCGTCCAGGGCTCATGGTCAAAGGGTTTGTTAAAAGGGAGTACCTCGCGCGGGGCCACGAGTAGCAACCTGGTAATAAAGAGAAGGCCGATGGTGATGAGGCTGAGGTTGAAGACCCGGGCTTGCCATTGTGAGAAGCGACCAGTTACCGCCCTAAAGAGAAGGTAAACCAGCGGAATACTCAACAGGGCCGTCCACTGAGCTTCTGTTCCTCCCTTCGTTGTCGTGTAAAGGAAGAAGACCAGGAAGCCAACCACAAGCCAACGGCAGGCGGTTGCGAACCTATCGGATTCCGGTCGGTCTTTCACAAAGGTCATAACGTAATGATACGTCAGCAGCGGGCTAAAAATGACGAGCTGGTTGGCGATGTATTCCAGCGTGAACTTGACTTCGTAGGCATCGTCGCGGCCACTGAGGTGGTAGCGAAAAGACGGAAAATCATTGGCGTACTGCCACCAAAGGTGCGGAGCGAAAAGGGCTGCTCCGCCAAGGGCCGCCACCCAGGCTCCCGGCCGCCGCAGCAACCAGAAAAGGTGGGGCAGGACAGTAAAGAAGATGAGCATCACCCCGTGGTACTTGCTGTAGAGCAGCCCGGCCATCGTCAGCCCCCAGATCGCGCCGTTGGTTACCGAAGGAACGGAGAGAAAGCGCCGGTAAGCCAGTAAGTAAAGTACACTTAAGAGGAGCAACGGCCCATCCGGCGTAGCGATGAATCCGTAGACGTTGAAAAAAGGTTGGGCGGCAATAAGGGCTGCCGCTAGCCAAAGGAGTTTGCCCTGTGGCTTCCCCAGAAGGTGCCACATCCCTGCGATCATAGCCGTGGAGGCCAGCACGTGCCCGAAGCGCAGGCCGAGGCTACCGGGGAGCCAGTCTTTGCCCAGCGCAATCAGTACCGCTACGGCAGGCGGATGATCGAAATAGCCCCAGGCGAGGTCTCCGGCGTACATCCAGTAGTAAGTCTCGTCCGCATCCAGGGGTGAGAAAGCCGCCTGGATCAGATTGAGAACCAGCCAGCCGCTGAGTAGCCACACAGGCTTGATTTCCTTTTTGGGAAGTTGCATGGGGTAAAGGTAGAACGGTAGATTGATAGTACTGGTGTAGGTGGGCCCTGGCGGCGCGCTTTACGGACATCCTTGAACATCCCGCTTACACAGCTTACTTTTGCCGCCATGTTCAGAACTTACACGATTCTTATTTGCCTGGCGGCCCTTTTTGCCACCGCCTGTTCCAATACCGATGCTCAGCAGCAAAGCGAACCGGACGTAGTTCCCTTCGAAGAGGCGATCCTCGGCACCTGGGAAACCGTTGAGGTGGAAGCCAACTGCCCCACCTACCTTGGCCAGGACACCACCATCATCCAACTCATCAAAGAAGCCGATTGGGGCCGCCTGTACGGGACAAAGCCCGCCCGGACGCGCTACACCTCCGACGGTAAGCTGAAGCGCACCTACTACAACATCAACGGCCAGCCGACCGACGTCACCAACGGGCTATGGAAACTGGTGGGGGCCGACAGCATCTTCGTCATCGAGCCCAACACCACCATGAGCTATAAATACGAGTTCGACGGCTCCCGCCTAACGTTGACCGGCTTAGTGGATTGGGATTATGACGGAGAGAAAGACGATGATTACCGGGCGGTGCTGCGGTTGGTTTCTAGGACTAACTAATACTCTGTCGGTCAAAACCGTGCCGCCGGCGCTACCTCCTGCCCGACAAATTCACCGGCGGCAAACTTGAACGCTCCGGCAACACCGATCATGGCGGCATTATCCGTGCAGTATTCAATGCGAGGGATGAAGACGGACCAGCCCTTCTCTTTGGCCAGGGCCTGTAAACCTTCGCGGAGACCGCTGTTGGCGGAGACGCCTCCGGCTAGAGCAACGCGCGTCAGGCCTGTTTGCTCAACGGCCATTGTCAGTTTTCGGAGGAGAATGAAGACGATGGTATCCTGAATGGAGGCGCAGATGTCGGCCAGGTTTTCTTTTACGAAATCAGGCTCCGTTTTGATCTTTTTCTGGAGAGTATAGAGGATGCTGGTTTTGAGACCGCTGAAGCTAAAGTTGAGCTCACCGGGGTCGGGCCGGGCGAATTTGATGGTTGGGCTCCCCTGACGGGCGAGCTTGTCGATTTCGGGTCCAGCTGGATACGTCAGGCCGAGCATCTTTCCGGATTTATCAAAAGCTTCGCCGGCGGCATCATCGATGGTGCGGCCGATTATTTCCTGGTCGAGGGCGGTTTTCACGACCACGAGTTGGGTATGCCCTCCGGAAACGGTGAGGCATAGGAACGGAAAGTCAGGCTTGGGGTCTTCGGCGAAGTGGGCGAGGACGTGGGCCTGCATGTGGTCCACTTCGATGAGCGGAAGGTCACGGGCTAGGGCGAAAGCCTTGGCAAAGCTGACACCAACCATCAGTGAGCCGATCAGGCCGGGCCCACGGGTGAAGGCCACGGCATCGATGTCGTCGGCAGATTTTCCGGCGCGGCTCAGGGCTACAACTACGGTCGGGACGATATTGCGCTGGTGGGCCCGACTGGCGTGTTCGGGCACCACACCTCCGAACTCTTCGTGAACGGCCTGACCGGCGGTTACGTTGCTGAGTACTTCGCCGTTGGCAATTACGGCTGCGGAGGTGTCGTCACAACTGGATTCTATGGCTAGAATGATTGGCATGAAGCAAAGATAGACGCGCTTCGCGCTTTTAGACGCGCTTCGCTGCTTTTAGATGGCTTTACCCTTTAGGCTACCGCACGGCTCAGACAGCACGCCTTTAGGTGCGCGCCGCATCACAGAACAATCTCCTTCGCCTTGCTTCCAAAAGCCTTTAGTTGCACCTGCGTCCGCGCCCAAGCAGTATAAAAAAGCAGCTCAGACAAAGAAAATCTGATTAAAATCTTACTAAACAACCCAAAAACTGCCGTGTTGCACCAAACTAAAGGGAAGATGCATCTACCGGGTGCTAGAAATGTTTTATACTTGCATAAATTAAAAGCTTCAGATGCGCACAATATTCAGTCTACTCTTCCTGGTCCTGGCCTTCGTACTCGCTTTCCTGCTGTACAAAAGCATCGAGGAACCAATCGCATTTAACGCCGAACGTGCCACACGTACCGACGTTGTTTCCGGAAAACTGGAAATGATTCGTTCCGCTCAGGACCTCTACCGGGACATCACCGGTCAATACGCCGCTACTTTCGATACGCTTCAGGATGTACTGACCAACGGCCAGCTCCTTTCCATCCGTGTGGTCGGTGACGCCGACGCCGTTGACGGAGGCATCGTAACCTACGATACCACCTACATCGCCGCACGTGATACCGCTGCGGGTCTTGGCATCATCTTGGATGGCATCGACCATGTGCCTTTTACGGGTCCTGAACACGGCATCCCCCTCGTGAAATTCGACATCGACGCCAAGCAGATCGAGTACCAGAGCACCAACGTTCCCGTTGTGCAAGTAGGCGTTCGCCAGAGTGCCTTCATGGGTATATATGGTGACAAAAAGTTCCAGCGGTACGACCAGACCTACGACCCCTCCAAGCCGATTAAGTTCGGTGACCTCTCCAAGCCAACCCTCTCCGGCTCTTGGCAGTAACCAACTACGATATAACTTCTGCTGCCTACCACCCGGAAGGTGCGCATGACTATGAACTGTCCATCCTTACGGGGATGGACAGTTTTGTGTATATTATTCGGGACCGTACCCGAAACCAATTGCTGGCCTACCAGTCCCAAACCATCCTTACCGCCGATCAGAAAAACTGGCCAGCGACCATCAATAAGATGATCCAAGCCGACGATAAGCTCCGATCCATCACCTACAGCAATTGCATCCTCGGTTGGGAAAGCGAGCGGCTTACCCTTGTGCCCCAACCTCTTTACGACGCCTCTAACCCCAGGGCCTATCTGGAACAGCTAACGCTGATTGGCCTAGAAGATACCGTACGTGCAGAACGGTACCAGGAGCTCGGAGGCGAACTCCTTTTCGCCGCACCCACCATCCGGCTAGACGCAGCAGAGCGCCGCTTGCGTCCTCTACGCACCCATCACATCGCTGGCGGATTACTCTCTGCATGGGCCGCACGCTCAAGAAGGCTCAGTCACCAGGCGATATCCTGCGCCGTGCGGGGTGGCCGCTTATTCGTTGCCGCTCATCGTTCGGGGCACCTTCTTTTCTTCAACACTTTTACCTTCACCACCGCTAACGACGCGCTCTATTACTTGCTGCTTGCTTACCAGCAGTGTGGTTGGGTGCCGAACCGGGTGCCGCTTTACCTCTGCGGCGAAATCACGGAACACAGCGAACTCTACCGCCACTTTTACCGCTACGTTGAAGACATTCGGTTTTGTAAGTATCCCGCCCCGCCCTCTTCCCCACCAGAATTAGCTGGCTTGCCTACGCACCTTTATTTTGAGTTGTTGTGTTTGGGATAGAGTTATTGGTTAAAATCGCTAACTTTCTTGAGCATAGCGGCGAAAATTAAAAAGTTTTCCTCCTAGTCCATCAGAGCGCTTCATTAGGCTTGATACTTCTTCTTTATGCTTACTACAAGCACTTGCGATCTTCCTGAAGTGGTTAATTGCCCCTAGATTACCCGCATGAAAGTAAGTTGAGAACCGGACAAAATATTTTTGCCATTTTCCGGACCTAACCTTCCACAATATTAGAGTTTACGCTGTCAGCAGATCGCCGAATCTGGTTTCTTTGCTCGTAAGTTTCATACTTTAGCAGCTTCATCGAGAATTCGTGAATTCTAATAAACAGATCAAAGGATCCCTGGTAAACGCCGAGATCTTTATAAGACTTAGGGACGCCGTATAAATAGAGAAGCTTCAAACAGAGAAGGAGCGTGAAAAAGCCATGCGCTAGCAAATACAACGCAATTATTTTTTTACTGTTTGAATTTCAAAACAAAAATACTGTTGTTCGGAGGTAACCGACAACTGACAACTAACAACTGACCATGCGCATAATATCCGGAAAATTCAAAGGCCGCCGCTTCAGCCCGCCCGCCGATAACTGGCCCACCCGCCCTACTACCGACTACGCCAAGGAGGGGCTATTCAACGTACTCCACAATAACTGGCTGGACTTTGAAGACGAACGCTTCCTCGACCTCTTCGGCGGAACGGGCAGCCACGACTACGAGTTCATTAGCCGCGGATGTACCGATGTTACTTATGTAGACAAGCACGGACCGGCCGTGGCCTTCGTTGAACGAACGGTCAAGACCCTTGACATCGAAGCGTACATCAAGATCTTCCGGATGGATGTTTTCCGCTTCCTCGAGCGCAAAGTGGCAAAGCCGTACAGCTATATTTTTGCCGGACCTCCCTACCCGCTCCCTAATATCCCGGACCTACCCGACCTCATTTTCGATGCAGGCCTCGTGGCACCCAAAGGCTTATTGATCGTGGAAACCAACCCCCACCACGACTTCGCAACGGATCCGCGCTGTGTGGAAAAACGTAATTATGGGAAGACCATTTTTTGGTTTTTTCAGCACGTGGAAGACCAGGAAGAAGAATAGCCAAGCTTAGCTAAAGATCATTAGGGCGCGAACGCAGGTGCCAGGAAAGGTTTTAAAGCATTGATTTTCCCGTACCTTGTTAAAAAAGACCGGTATGTAACCGTTCGGCTGCCTTCAGGGTGAAGCCTGAAGAACAACAGCCTGAAAGCTGCCGAACAGGCCTCGGACGTGGCGTACCTTGCCCCTAACTTCTAACTTCTAAACACCTGCCCCGTGTCCATTCAGATCCGCCAAGCCACCCTCTCCGACGCTCCCGCCCTCCACAGCCTCGTGGGCGAACTGGCCGAATACGTCGGCGAACGCCATAACTTCACCGCTACCATCGCCACCTACGAGGAAGATTTCCGTGAAGGTTTCTACAAAGCCATCGTCGCTGAAGACGAAGGCAAGGTAATCGGTATGGCCCTTTACCTCTTCGTCTACTCCACCTGGAAGGGTCGGATGATTTACCTCGAAGACTTTGTACTCTCCCATGACTATCGTCGCCAGGGCATCGGCCAACGCATTTGGGATGCCCTTCTGGAGCGCGGCCGTGAGAAAGGATGTAAGCTTTTGAAGTGGCAGGTAGTAGACACCAACACGGAAGCCATGAAATTCTACGATACCCAGCAGGCTATTATGGAAGAAAACTGGATTAGTGGGAAGTTGTATTTATAAAAAACCGGTACCGCACGAAATCAACCATATCGTTACGTCAACGAATTAAACCATCGGTGCTTATCACCATTACGGTACCGGGCCAGAGGGACCAAAACAGGACAAAGCCGGGCAGTAAGCCCTCTACCAAACTCAACTACACCATGCGTATTCTTCTCCCCCTTCTACTCCTTTTAAGCTTCTCCCTTTCCGCCCAACGCCCGCCGGGTGCAGGAGGGTACGGTAAGCCAGCAGGCCCCAGTATCAAAGGCTCCATCAAAGGAGAGGTAATCGATGCCGCCAACGGAGCCGCAGTTGAATACGCCACCATCGTTTTGCTCTCCGCCGATGGCACAAAGCAAATTACCGGAACCGTAAGCGAAGCCGGTGGGTCGTTCAAACTCTCCGACATCCCTACGGGTAAGTACCAAATGAAAGTTAGCTTCATCGGCTACGAAGAAAAGACCCTGACGGAAGTAGAAACGACACCCAAAAACCCCGACCTAGACCTAGAGAAGATCGAACTCGGATCCGACGCCGTCCTACTCGAAGGCGTAGAGGTCACGGCCAAAAAAGCACTCATCGAAAACCGGATTGACAAACTGATTTACAACGCCGACCAAGACGCCACCAACCAGGGCGGCGATGCCAGCGATGTGCTCCGTAAAGTGCCTTTACTCAGTGTAGACCTGGAAGGCAACGTCTCCCTGCGCGGCAGCCAGAACCTACAGATTTTAATCAATGGCCGGCCAAGTACCATCTTCGCCAGTAGTATAGCAGATGCGCTCAAAAGCATCCCCTCCGATCAAATCAAGAGTGTAGAAGTGATCACAACGCCTGGCGCGAAATACGACGGCGAGGGCTCCGGTGGCATCATTAACATCATCACGAAGAGAAAAGAGGCGCAAGGCTTTACCGGCACGGTCAATTCCAGCATCGGCAACCTGCAAAATAACGGAGGCCTCAACCTGAACGCACTTTTCGGTCGCTTCGGACTGAACGGTGGAATGAATAGTTTCTGGAGCTGGAAACGGGATGCGGAAAACGAATTCCTACGTACAGACCTGCTCAACGGATCGCCGATCCGCGAACTCAGCCAGGGTGGCGTTTCGAAATCTGGCGTCCTTGGCCTCAACGGTAATCTCGGTGCTTTTTACGATTTCAACGCCTACAACAGCATTAATTTTAGCGGCCGCTACAACCAGTTTCGACGGACCAACGAAGGGACGACCTCGGGGCTGCTCAACAACCTGACCTCCGGAGAACTCATTAACTTCAGCCGTTTCAACGACGGGCTAAGCTCCAACAGCGGCTTTGACGGTACGCTGGATTACCGCAAGACTTTCCCTGACCAAAAAGACCGTGAACTCGTCTTCGCCTTCCAGCTCAGCGGGCAAAATACCCTAACCGAAAACGAAGTGGACCAAACGGGCGATATCGAGCGTTACCAGCGCGACCTGATCAACGAAAACGACGGACTTAACCTGGAGTACACCGGCCAGGTTGACTACGTCCACCCCGTCAACGACAAACTAAAGATAGAAACCGGCGTGAAGGCCGTACTGCGCCGCATCGACAGCGACTACTTTACCCGGGTAAGAGAGAATGACGGGGCAGAGTTCGAAACGGACACCCGCCTGACCGACCTGTTCCAGTACGATCAGGACGTTACCGCCGCTTACCTGAGCGCTAACATTGGCCTCGGCGACAACTGGGGCGTCCAGGCTGGTGCCCGTTACGAACGGACCACCATCGGCGGCGAATTTGTCAGCGAAAACCCAGAGTTCAATAATGAGTACAACAACTTTCTGCCCAGCATCATCGTGAACCGGAAGCTAAATCAGTTTAGCAACCTGAAGGCCAGTTATACGCAGCGTATCCAGCGTCCGTCCCTCAGCTTCATTAATCCGTTTACCGCAATTGCCGATCCGAATACGCTACAACTCGGCAATCCGGACCTGGAACCAGAACTGGTAGATCAGTACGAGATCACCTACAATACGTACGTGAAAGGCATCGTCATCAACGCCTCGATCTACCTGCGGCGGACCAGCGATTTGATCGAACCGTTCCTTAACCTAGCCGAAGATGGTATTTCCAGCACGACGACCTTCCTCAACATCGGAGAAAGCGACACCTACGGCACGAACGTTTTCACCACCTTCAAGCTGTGGAAGAAGGTACAGTTGCGCTTCAACGTAAACTACGGTCGCTACAACGGCACCGGCCTCGTGGGTGGTGAACGCCTCGAACGCTCAGCCAACCTACTAAGTGGTAACGCCGGCGGTAGCTATTCGCTCAACGATAAGATCAGTTTTGATTTCTTCGCCTTCGGGCGGGCGGCGCGGCAGAACCTGCAGGGAAGTAACCCTGCCTTCAGCCTGTTCGGCATCGGTGGCAAGTATCAGATAAGCGAGCGCACCAGCCTGGGCTTCCGGATCATCGAGCCGCTTGCCGCCAATAAGGTTTTCGAAAGTGACCTGGCGGGACCTACTTTCCGCCAAGTATCCAGTTTCACCATTCCGTTCCGGAGCGTTGGCCTCAGCTTTAGCCACAAGTTCGGCCAGATAGACTTCAAAGCGCAGAACCGGAGCTCTCGCGTTAAGAACGACGACCAGAAGGAAGGTCAGGGCAATCAGCAGTTTTAGTCCGTTCTTGTCGGAAAGACTCCGGCTTTTACACACTGGTTTGAACTCTTGTAGCAAGATTGTCACGATGAGCAAACGCTCAATCCCGTGCAACTCACTCTTTAGTCCACGCCTTGATTACTTTCATAACATCTTAGGAGCGAACGCAGGTGCAGTGTAATGTTAAATAAAACAGACCTTCACCGGCAGCCCTTGAGAACTTACTTAAATTTTGATGATGCGGATATTATTTCTTTGCTCCTTAGTCCTTTCCCTTTGCACCTGCGTCCTCGCCCAAACCACCGTCAGTATCTACGGATCAGTTGTTGACGGGCAAACGAGCGAGCCACTGATTGGCGTAACCATACAAATCGGTCAGACTGGAACCGGAACCGTTACGGACCTGGACGGCAACTACGAACTAAGCAATATTGAGCCCGGCAGCTATAATATTTCCGCCAGCTACCTCGGCTACGAAACGGCAACGCGGAGCAACGTTATCGTACAATCAAAAGGCAACGACGCGATCAACTTCGAACTCCGCGAAACACAGACGAACCTTGAAACGGTAGTGGTGCGGGCCAACCCCTTCCAAACCAGCCGTACTACCCCACTCTCTTTACAGCGGCTTTCTCCGGATGAGATAAAAACCTACCCCGGAGGCAACAACGACATCGCTAAAGTGGTGCAAAGCTTGCCTGGTATCCAGGGCTCCGTAGCGGGCTTCCGCAACGACGTCATTATCCGCGGCGGTGCGCCCAACGAAAATGTGTACTACCTGGACGGGATTGAAATCCCCAACATCAACCACTTCAGTACCCAGGGAAGCGCAGGGGGGCCGGTTGGTTTATTAAACGTAGACTTTATCGAGGGCGTGGAACTGGCCAGTTCAGCCTTCAACGCACGCTACGACAATCCGCTAAGCGGCGTACTACAGTTTGACCAGCGTGTCGGTAACCAGCGGGAACGACAGACGAACCTGCGGATCAGTGCCAGTGAAGCAGCACTGACGACCGAAGGGCCACTGCTGAAAAAAGACAAAACAGAATCGAATACCAGTTACCTACTGTCCGTCCGCCGCAGCTACCTGCAGTTCCTGTTCGCAGCAATCGGGTTGCCTATTCGCCCAGATTATTGGGACTACCAGTACAAGATAAACCACGAGATCGACGACTATAATACAGTGTACCTGACGGGCATCGGCAGTGTCGATGACTTCTCCGTGGAATCAAACGATGAGTTTGAGCCCGAGCGCGCCGCCCAGCTAGAACAGGTACCGATCATCAAACAATGGTCGACGACATCAGGGATTGGTTGGAAACGACGCCTCAAAAACGGCAAGGGGCTGATGACCACCACGGCCAGCGTCAACGTGCTCGACAATACCTTCAGCCGCTTCACGGACAACGAAGCTCAGACCGGGCTACTACTAGAAACCACCAGCCGGGAAACAGAACAGAAACTACGCTACGACTACACCCGCTTCGTGGGCGACTGGTCAATTACCGGAGGCGCTAACCTTACCCGGGCTTTGTACGACAATACCACCGAAGACCTCATTCGGAACCAGCAGTTTTCCACCGATCTCGATTTTATCCGTTTTGGACTCTTCGGTCAAGCCACTACTACCGTGCTGGACGGTAAACTCGATGTTTCCGTTGGGCTGCGGATGGACGGTAATACGTTTACGGACGGCGGGGCTAATCCACTCCGGACCCTCAGTCCGCGAGCTTCTTTAAGTTACCGCCTTGACCCCAAAGGTGCCTGGCGGTTGAACGCTACGGCCGGCCGCTACTTCAAAATCCTGCCCTATACGGTACTGGGATTCCGGAACGCTGCCGGTGAATTCGCCAACCGGGATACGGACTATACTTCCAGCAACCACGCTGGCCTTGGACTTGAGCATCGCATCGCCGGCTTCGGCAAACTAAGCGTGGAAGGCTTCTATAAGCAGTACGGTAACTACGCCGTTTCGGTCGCCGACGGTATTTCGCTCGCCAATAAAGGTGCGGACTTTTCCATTCTCGGCAATGAAGAAATCGTGACTACCGGCGAAGGCCGCAGCTACGGCGTGGAGTTCCTTTATCAGCAGAAACTCTACAAGAATTTCTACGCGATTGCGGCACTCACCCTTTACCGCAGTGAGTTTACCGGTCTGGACGGCGTGTACCGACCAAGTACCTGGGATAGTCGCCAGCTCTTTTCCCTGACGGGCGGTTACAAAGCGCCCCGAAACTGGGAAATCAGCGGCCGCTACCGCTTTGTTGGCCAGTCACCGTTTGCACCGACAGACGTTGACGCCTCCCTGGCTACTTACCCCGTTTTCATCCTCGACTACAACAACCTTGGCCGTAATAGACTGGAGAACTTTCAGCAGCTGGACATTCGAATCGATAAAAAGTGGAACTTCAGTGCGCTGAGTCTTAACCTTTTTCTGGAGGTGCAGAACGTGCTGGGAGCAATTGCGCCGGCACCGCCAAGCTATGGGCTTGACCGCAATGATGGCGGAGAGCTGGTTTCACCACGAAGCCTCATCATAATTCCGGAAGATGAAGGTAGTTTCTTGCCTTCTTTTGGCTTGGCTATTGACTTTTAGGGGCCTTAATCTAATGACTATCTGATTTCCCGTCCCGAAGGAGTGAGAGTATAAATATTATAAGTTTTGATAATCGGTACTTCAATCGTAGCTCTATCTAAAGGAAGTAACAATTCCTGCCGAAATGGGGGGCTATAATAGCCAGTCGCTGCCGCATACTCGTCGTACTCCTGACAGTCTTTTCCCTGAAGAAAACGCGTGCACAACGTACTAGCCATTTCGACGGCCAGCTGTCGGTTATTTCCAGTTTTGCGCCGGATAACCCACTACAAACTGGCTCAAGCGAACGTTCCGACACTTTTAAACTGAGCTATCGTAGGGATGGCTTTAAAAGCCCGGTTCAATAGAGGACCGGGCTTTTTTATTGCTTAATTTCATTACTATCCCGAGCTTCGACCCGTTAATACGGATCCACATCCACTACGACGCGGACGCCGGTCAGCCGTTCTGTTTTCCCCAGTTGATCCACCGCTTTTTGCAGCAGCGCTTTTACCCGACCAAGTTCCTTACCATCGGGTTTAACACGGATCACCATTTCCTGTAGGTAGTAAGTACGTAGGCGGGCGATGCTGGGTTCAAAAGGCCCGTCTAGCGTATCGCCGAGGTGATGCTTGAGCCAGCCGCCCATTAGTTTGGCGCCTTCCTCTACGGTATTGCGTTTGGGGTGGCGGAGCTGAACGTGGATCATCTTCACGTAGGGCGGAAAGCGGTGCTCGGCCCGGTTACGACTCTCCCGCTCGATGAAACGGTGGTAGTCTTCGTCGATCACGTCGTGGATGACGGGGTGGCCTTTTTCCATTGCCTGGATGATGACCTTTCCCTGGCGGTGTTTGCGGCCGGCGCGGCCGGCTACCTGGACCATGAGCTGGAAGGCCCGCTCATCCGCCCGAAAGTCAGGGAAGCGAAGAAGTTGGTCGGCGTTGATGATGCCTACGAGGCCTACCTTTTCGAAGTCCAACCCCTTGGTCACCATCTGGGTACCGACCAGGATGTCCAGTTCCCCGAGTTCGAAGCGGGTGAGGAGTTCGCCCAGGGCGTTTTTGCCACGGGTGGTATCGGCGTCCATACGGGCGAGGCGGGCGTCGGGAAGAAAGATCTTCAGTTCATCCTCGATCTTTTCGGTACCGGTACCGCCTAGTTTCATTTCAGGATTACCGCAGGCGGGGCATTGTTCGGGCGGGGTGGATGCGTAGCCGCAGCAGTGGCAGCGAAGGCGGTGCTGGTATTTGTGGTAGGTCAGGCTGACGTCGCAGTTGACGCACTCGATGGTGTGGTCGCAGGTTGGGCAGAAGTAGACCGGTGCGAAACCTCTCCGGTTCTGGAAGAGGATTACCTGTTCTCCACGCTCCAGGGTGACCTTAATTTCGTTGATGAGCGTTGGGGTGAAGAAGGCGTGGCGTACGCCCTTTTCATTTTCTTCCCGCAGGTCGGCCACCTCGATGGCGGGCATGGCGATACCGCCGAAGCGCTTCGGCATACTAACCAGTCCGTATTTCCCCCGGCGGGCGTTCTCCCAACTTTCCAGGCTTGGGGTGGCGGTGCCGAGGATAGTCTTCGCGCCGTGAAGGTGGGCGAGGTAGACGGCAACGTCGCGGCCGTTGTAGCGCGGCGACGGCTCCTGTTGTTTATAGCTGGAGTCATGCTCTTCGTCGATCACGACCAGTTCTAAATTCGTGAACGGCAGGAACAGAGCTGAACGCGGACCGACGACGGAGAGCTCCCCGGCCAGCACCGCTCTCCAGATTTCGACCCGTTCCATATTGCTGAGGCGGGAGTGATAAACGGCGATCTTATCCCCTAGCACCCGTTGAAGACGCTTTACTATTTGTCCGGTCAATGCGATCTCGGGCAGCAGGTAGAGGACTTGTTTGCCCTTACCCAACACTGCTTGCATCAGTTCCAGGTACACCCGTGTTTTGCCGCTACCGGTTACGCCGTGAATCAGGACGGGCTTCCCAGCGTCATGAAAACTTTGCACCTGCGCCAGCGCCGTCACCTGCTGCTCGCTGAGGTCAAATGCTTCGCTGGCTTCCCCTTCCACGCCGCTGATCCGGCTGACTTCGTGCTCGTAGAGTTCAAATATTTCTTTCTTCACCATCGCCTTGATCACGGCGTCCGAGGCACCAGTACGTTTCGTCAGGTCTACGCGGCGAATGAAGGGCTGGTTGCGCATCAGCTGTAAGTACTCCAGTAAAACGGCTGTTTGTCGCTCTGATTTACTGACCAATTCGAAGGCTGCAATCCGCTCCGCCTCGGTAGTGTAGGCCGTGGTAAAACGGACACACTTCAGCTTTTTCGGTTTATACTTCAGTTGCAGTTCTTCCTTCAGGAAGATGATGTGCCGGTCGAGCAGCCGCCGGATGACGGGGTAGACGGTTTTTTTCTGGAGAATATCGCGCACGTCCTTTAGCGATAGTTCGTGCTGCAGGGTTAGTGCCTCAACGATCATGTATTCCTGGTCGTCCGTCTCCGTGGCGTCGTCGTTGAAGAGCGGGCCGAGGGTGATGATGGTTTCGCTGGTAAGTTTGAGGTGGCTCGGCAGGCCGGCGGACATCACTTCGCCGACGGTGCAGCAATAGTAATTAGCTATCCACTCCCACATCCTGAGCTGTCTCTCGGTGATGAGCGGCTCCAGGTCGATGACGCTCAGGATCGGCTTCACCTTATAGCCGGGATGCTTGCCGTGCAGCTGCCGCACGATGCCAGTGTAGTGTTTATTGCGACCGAATTGGACTTCTACGCGTAGGCCGGTTTGCAACTGATTTACCATCTCTTCGGGCACGGAGAAAGTGTACGTTTGGCGAAGAGCCAGTGGCAGGATGATGTCGGCGTAGATGTTACCGTGCTCGATGGGTGGGGTGGTTTGAGGCAAAGGTAGTTCGTTAGTATTTTAGTTCGTTAGTGTTTTTGGGCGCGAACGCGGGATGC
>JAPKCQ010000074.1 GCA_026421165.1 Lewinella sp.
GCACCTGCGTTCAGCGCCTAAATAATCATCACGGATAGTGTCAGGAAAGCCCGTACCTTACGAAAATAAAACTTTAGCCACATGCTACGTAAGCACCTCATTTTACCCGCCCTTCTTACCGTCGGTCTCGGCCTTACCACGTTTTCCTGCGGCAGCGACAGCGATACCGTCGAAGTGCCCACTGAAGGCCTCGTCACCACCGTAAAGGAGGTGAGTACCGGCGACTTCAAGATTGAATCGGAAGTTCCTGTTTCTAACATTGCCGATAGCCGCGTCATCGTCGAAGACCTCGGAGGAAACCGCGATACCTTTACGCTGGACGAGGCCAAGATGGTGTCTCAGGTCGCCGATCCTGATAGCCGCGCAGGCCGCCCTTTTCGGAGTGCAGGAATGGGCTACTTCGGCTTCCTGATGCTTAGCCGAATGGGACGGACGCCAAGTGCCGGCGCCTATATAAACAATGGTGCGCACCAGAGTGCGACCAGTAACGCCGGCTCGAGCATGAGAAACTCCGCACGTTCTACTACCCGCTCCAAGTCTGGTTTTGGTGGTGGAAAATCAACCCGCTCTTTCGGTGGATGATCGCCTTACCGACGCCCCCCGACTGAAAGATCGCTGGTTTAAGAAACAGGGCCTGGACTACTACGCTCAGGGCGAAAACGAAGAATACCTCGCCGACGAAATCCTCAGCCTCAGGCCCGATGAGGCTACTGCTGCTATGCGTGCCGGAGACGAAGCGTGGGACATTTTGCGCACGACCGCCAGGAAGAGTGCTTTTATGGATGGTCGCTTGGCGGCACTGGGCGTCCCGGAGTTTGCGCGACCGCTGGTGCAATGGTCGGTTGAGAATGAGTGGGACAACTTCCTGGTTGGTCGCTTCGACTTTGCTGGAGGGATCGATGGCCTGCCGCTGAAACTGATCGAATTCAACGCCGATACCGCCAGCCTGCTGCCGGAAACGACGGTGATCCAACCCGAAGTGATCCGCAAAGCCGGTCTTAAGGCCGCTCCGAACGACCTGCTGGCCACACTGGAAAGTAACGCCCGTCGCCTCGGCGGAGGACGTTCAGATACCGCCATCGTCGCCACCCACATGGGCAGCGAAGACGATAGTCACAATGTAGACGTACTCGCAAAAATATCCACCGCTGCCAAATGGGGCCGGACAGACAACGTGATGCTACCCGACTTGGAAATCAACCCGGACGAAGGCGTCTTCTACGAAGCCCGCTCCGGTAAGTGGATTCACTATGGTACCATGATCAAGTTCTTCCCCTGGGACTTTGCCGCCATCGAAGAACCCGAACTCTGGGAATACCTCGCCGAACTGGTGATGGCTAAGAAGTTGCGGGTGTTCAACCCCGCCTGGACGATGCTGCTGCAATCCAAAGCACTGCTTGCTTACGCCTGGGAAGACAACCCCAGTCATCCGTTGCTACTGCCTACCGCTTTCGATCCCGCTGGCTTGCCGCGCCCGCTGGCTGGCTACGTCCGCAAGCCCGTCTTCGGTCGGATGGGGGAGAACCTTGAAATCGTGATGAATGGCCGCAACGTCGTCGCCAAAACCGAAGGTGATTACAGTAACGGACCTGTCATCTACCAGGAATACGCTGAGTTTGCCACCGACCGCGACAAACACCGCTACCAACTTAGTACCTACCAGGCGCCAACTGCTTGCGCCCTCTGCTGCCGCCGCCAGGATGATATGATCATTGATGATGATGGGGAGTTTGTGTCGTTGGCGTTGCTAAAGGAGAAGGTTTCGTTGAGGTTTTAACTCGCTCACTCGATGGACGCAAAGCGCTAGTCCGATTACCTTAAATAATGACCATGATGGAAAGGCCTTACAAAACAGTAATCTCCCACCTTTCCGACTTACCCAAATACGTAGGTCGCGAATTGGGCCTCAGTGAATGGCTGACCATAACGCAAGAAGACATTAACGTCTTTGCCAAACTTACGGGTGACGAGCAGTGGATTCACGTCGATCCGGTTCGTGCGGGAAAGGAGTCGCCTTACGGAACGACAATTGCCCATGGGTTCATGATACTGTCATACGCTTCAAAATTTAGCTACGAGACGCTGGAGATTGGGGATGTAAGGATGGGGCTGAATTACGGCCTGGACAAACTGCGCTTCACTAGCCCCACTCCGGTTGGAAGCCAGGTGCGGGGAAGAGTTACGCTACTGGAGGTAGAAGCGAAACCGCCCGGTGTGAAGTATAAACTCAGCATCGTTTTTGAACGCGAAGGACAGGAGAAGCCGGTTTGCGTTGCGGAGTGGCTGGCGATGGCGTACGCTGCATAATTAGGAAGAGTTCACAGGAGTGTATCCGATAAGTAAGATACATAGTACACAAAGACGCCGCTAAATGGCAAACCTCGGTAACGCTAAAACAGAGGCAGATGCACAGCGAAAAGCGAAAAGTATTTTAATCAGAAAAATATGAGCAAGCTAACCATCTTTGAAGACGATACTTTTGAAGGCGAATCGGAAATTTTACCAGGGGATTACGACAACTGTATCTTCGTAAATTGTCGCTTTTTCGGGGCCGACCTTTCCAACCGCCTCTTCACTGATTGCACTTTTATTGATTGCGACTTGACCAACGCCAAACTCCACGAAGTAGCGCTGCAAACTGTCGCTTTTGAAGGTTGTAAATTACTCGGCCTTCGCTTTGACGATTGCCAGAACTTCCTTTTTAAGGTCTCGTTCACTGGCTGCAACCTGGAGCTGACTACCTTTCATGAATGGAAGATGAAGGGCACTGAATTCAAAGAATGCGTCCTGCGGGAAACAGACTTTACCGGTGCGGATTTGCAAGAAGCCTCCTTTGATGATTGCGATCTGGAGCGCGCTATTTTTGAACGTACAGACTTGCGTAGGGCAGATTTTCGGAGCGCCCGTAACTACAGTTTCTCTCCGGAGGACAACCGGCTTAAGGGCACGCGCTTTTCTATTGGAGGTTTACCGGGGCTGCTGGCGGAGTATGGGGTAGTTGTTCACGACGGTTTGTAGGCCAACAATGTATACTTCCAACTTAGTATAACGCTACAAATAACCGCTTCGTTTGACCGCTCCAATTACCTTGCTGGATACCTTCGGTTATGCTTAACGACGGTATAAAATGATAGTAGCTCACCGCTTATTTTAAAAAATAGCACACTTTCTGAACGCTGTTCATTTTTACACGTTTACCCCTCAGTATGGGTAGCCAACAAAGAAAAGAACGGGAAAAAGAGGACCTTCGGCGTAAGGTTATTACGGCAGCCACTGAACTGTTCCGGGAGGAGAGCTACGCGGCGGTGAGCATGCGTAAGATTGCTAAACGCGTGGAATATAGCGTGGGTACACTCTACCTCTACTACAAAGATAAAGACGAGCTTTTTCTGGCCGTACAGAGTGCTGCCTTCGAGCAAGCGTTCACTTTCATAAACGCGCGGTCAGGCAAGGACGATCCGCTGGAACGCTTACAGGAACTCGGCGAACGCTACGTCCGCTTTGGCATGAAAAATCCCGACCTATACCGCTTGATGTTCATGATGGAGCACCCGATGGACGCGATGGAGGAGGGTGATCCCTGGCATTCGGGCATCGCGCTGCACAATCTGCTGACGTCACTCGTAAAGGAATGCGTCGCGGCCGGCAGGATCGTGGCCGAAGACCCTGACCGCCTGAGCTTCGCCCTGTGGTCGCTTGTACACGGCATGGTGTCGCTACGTATCTCTCAGCGGCTGACCATTTACAACGGAGCACACCTCAACTGCCCCCTCTGTGGTATCGATACCGATCAACTGGTGATTGAAACCAACGAAATGATGATCTCCATCCTGGAACGTCAAAAAAACTAAATCTTTTGCCTCTATGCTGAACGCTGTTCATAAAATTATCGCTGTCTACTTGCTTTTGGCAATGCCACTGATGGTAGCTGCACAACAAACGATACTGACGGACTACGTCGACCTGGCCTTAAGGCAAAACCCGGCCCTGCTGGCCAGTCAGTTGGTTGAAAACGAGCGAATGATTGCCGTAGAGCTTGCGGCGGCAAATCGGCGACTTACAGCAGATTTTAAGTCTGATTACATTCTCTCTGCCGGCGGGCGGGGTATTGACTTCCCAGTAGGGGACTTGTTCAACCCGACCTACGCCACGCTGAACCAGCTGACGGGATCGGAGCAGTTTCCGACCAACCTGGAAAACGTCAACACGCGGTTTCTCCCGAGCAACTTTCACGATACCCGCGTGGAGGCCCGCTTGCCTTTACTCCAGCCCCTGATCGGTCGGGAGGTGGCCCTGCGTGAAGCGCAGGTGCTGGAGGCACGCCTGGCGACTAAGACTCTGGAAAACGACGTTCGCCGGCAGGTTCGTGACCTGTACTTTGCCTGGCTGCAAAGCCTGGAAGGCCAGAAAATTATTGATAGCTCCCGGGTAGTCCTTGGGGAGTTGCTGCGGGTAAACCGGGTGCTGGTGGACAACGATAAGCGTACTGCTGACGTCGTTTACCGTACGGAAGCGGAATTGGCCGACCTGGACGGAGAAGCCGCTAACCTCCGCCAGCAAGAGCTTCTGGCGCAAGCCGCACTCAACCGTTTGTTGGCCCGCGACCTAGGGGTGCCACTGGAAGAGATGCCGCTGACCGACTTACTCGGGACGGTGGAAACCTTCGACCTACTCAGCACCCGCGCCCGCGCCCAAAGAAGCGAACTGGAACAACTGGACGCCGGCACTGAAAGCTTGGTCCGCCTCGAAGCCTTTCAAGATGCCGGCAGTAAGCCCACTCTGGGGGTTTTCCTGAACGTCGGCGCCCAGGGTTTCCTCAACGGAGATTTCGGTGACCACCCCTACGTGAGTGGTGGTCTGGCCTTCAGCTGGAACCTTTACGACGGTAGAAAGCGGGACCTTCAACAACAGCAAACCCGCATCCAACGCGAGCAAATCAGCCGACGACGTGACGATGCGGCCCGGGGTATCGAATTGCAGGTCTGGCAGGCAACGCAACGCATCACCAACGAACGCGCGCAGTTGGCCGCCGCCCGCAACCGGGAACGCGCAGCGGCGGCTTCCTCCCGCATCGTCGAAGTTCGCTACCGCAACCAAAACGCCTTGCTCATCGAGTACCTCGATGCCCGCAACCAAATTACTACCGCTCAACTGAAAGCCAATCTGGCTCGCTTCCGTCTGCACCAGGCTCACGCCGCCTTGCAGGCCGCGCTTGGCGAATAGGACAGTTGTTGTAATCGTTACAGCACGCAAACTCTAGCTACCCCACAATAAAATTTATCATGAAGATTCTTTTCATTTTGCAATTTCTTCTAATCCTGTTGGCCTTTACCGCATGTAAAACCGACTACCCTGGGCAGGAGGTAACCACTGCGCTGGCCGATGCGCCAGTTCCCGTTGAGGTTGTCTCCCTTGCGCTCAGTACCGAGATTATTCCCATCGAAGCTGGGGGAACGATTGGGGCTAAGGAAGAAGCCAAACTCTCCTTTAAAATCGGCGGTATTATCGACCAGGTTAGCGCCCGCGAAGGGCAGTACGTCCGCCGGGGAACCGTGGTCGCCCGGCTAAAGACTACGGAGATCGACGCCCAGGTGATGAAGGCCCGGCAGGCAAAGGATAAACTGCAACGTGACCTGGAGCGGGTTAAAAAGCTATACGCCGAAGAGGCAGCGACTCTAGAACAAGTAGAGGGACTGACCACCGCGCTAGAAATCGCCTCTTCCGACCTGGAGATTGCCGGTTTTAACCAGACCTACGCTAAAATAACCGCTCCGGTAAGCGGGCGCATCGTGAAGCGTTTCGCCGAGCGCGGTGAGCTTATCGGCCCCGGTAGCCCCGTCTTCCTGATGATCGGGGAGGGGAGCGGCAGCTATGTGCTGCGCGTCGGCGTGGCGGACCGTGATGTCCTCACTCTGGTCATGGGCGACCGGGCGGAAGTCCGGCTAGATGCATACGAAGGAGCCATCGTACCGGCCACGATTACCCAAATTGCCGCCGCCGCCGATCCCCGAACGGGGACTTTTGAAGTGGAACTGACGCTGGACGGTAAGGGTAAGATCCTGAAAAGCGGCTTTATTGGCCGCGCCAGTATTTTTCCTTCCCGGCAGCCGGCGCACTATCGCTTACCGCTCGATGCGCTGGTGGAAGGGAAGGGCCGTAATGTCCGTATTTTCTACCCCGATGCGGAGGGGCGGGCGGCAGCCAGAACGGTACGCTTTAGTCACCTGCTGGACGATGAGTTCGTGGTGCCAGAAAGGGAACTGACTGGTGTCCGGGAGGTGATCACTAAGGGGGCTGCCTACCTGACCGAAGGAGCCAGTATCAAACGATAAAGGAACCTCAGCCTGGCCCCTAGTTTCTAACTCTTAATTTCTAGCACTCTAGTTTCTAACTCCTAACTAATGCAACTTCCCAACTGGTCCGTTCAAAACGGCGCTTTCATCCTCGTCGTCACCCTGATCGCTACCGCTATCGGCCTGCTGTCTTACCAGGGAATGCCCCGCTCGGAGGACCCGAGTATTAATATCCCAACTTACCTCCTCACCATCGTCTATCCTGGCACCAGTCCGGAGGATATGGAAGAGCTGATCGTTGACCCTCTGGAAGACGTGATCGAAGAGATTGACGACATCAGTTTTGTAACAGCGGAGATGGCCGAGGGTATCGCCTCTCTGCGCATCGAAGCCAGTTACGACCTCGACGATTGGGACGAGAAGGGCGTAGAAATTGAGCGGGAGCTGAATACTATCCGTGATCAGCTGCCCGAAGGCATCGTTTTTTACGACTTTGAACAGTTCAAGCAGGAGGACCGGGCGGTGGTCCACCAGATTGCGCTTACTTCCCCGGCGGCTCCTTTCCACGAATTGAAAACCATCGCCAAATCCGTGGAGGGGCGGTTGGAACGAATTCCCGGCGTTAAGGGTGTCAAACTGGATGCCTATCCCGAACGGCAGGTAAGGGTCAGCCTGGATTTTCAGCGCTGCGTGGCGCAAAACGTTCCGCCGGCGAGCGTGCTGGGTATCCTCCAGCAGAACAATGCTAACGTACCCGGTGGGGACCTGGCTGCGGCTACCCGGAACTTCAGCATCAAAACCAGCGGAAGCTTTGACAGCATGGGCGAATTGCGAAATACCGTGGTGGGGAGTAATGCTGGGAAATTAGTCTACTTGCGCGACGTGGCCGACGTACGTTTCGCCTACGAGGACGAGCGCTGGCGCGCTCGCTATAACGGTGAGCGGGCCTTGTTGCTGTCCGTCCTTCTGGAAGGGGAGAGTAACATCGTGGACGTCAGTCGCAGTATCCACGATCAGCTGGATCTGGCCCGGGCGGAATTACCACCTACCGTACGCTTACAGACCGCCTTCGAGCAAGCTCCGGCGGTAAGCGCGCGGATCACGGACTTTTTTGGCAACCTGCTGCAGGGCGTCATTCTGGTGGGCGTCATCATTCTGCTCTTCCTCGGCTTTCGGGCCGCGGTGATCGTGATGATGGTCATCCCCTTATGTATCCTCATTTCGCTGGCGCTACTCAACGCTAACGGCTTTGCGATCCAGCAGATTAGTATCGCCGCGTTGGTAATCGCGCTGGGGTTGCTGGTGGACAACGGCATCGTTGTGATTGAGAATATTAACCGTTATTTGCGGGAGGGGCTTTCGCCAGCTCAGGCGGCGGCAAAGGGTGCCGGAGAAGTTGGCTGGGCCATCGTCAGTTCTACGGTAACGACCATGTTGGCGTTTTTCCCGCTGACGCAACTCGGCGGCGGCCCGGGCGAATTTTTAAAGTCGTTGCCCGTTACGGTGATGCTTACAATAGGGATTTCGCTGCTGCTTGCCCTCACTTTTTCGCCCCTGGTCGCCGCGAAACTGCTGCGCTATCGGGAAGGGCGTAAAGCACCTTGGCCCCAGCGCGGGCTGGAGTATTTCGTGGCCAAAATCTATCGCCCTGTGCTCAACTGGAGCCTACGGCGGGGAGCTCTCGTCATTATCGTTGCGGTGGCGATGCTGGTCGGTGCGGTCTCTCTCTTTCCGAGTATCGGCGTCAGTTTCTTTCCTACGGCGGATAAGCCGCTCTTGCTGATTGACGTGACCACCCCTCCGGGCAGTGGCCTGGAAGCGACCGACGAGGCGGTCAGGTTTGTTGAATCTGTGGTGGATACGATGGACTACGTACGGGATTATTCGGCCAACGTAGGCCACGGTAACCCCTTCATTTATTACAACCGGATCCCGGTTAACTTCAAGAAGAATAAGGGACAGCTCCTTGTGAATTTTACCCACTGGGATCCGGCTGAATTTTATGCTACGTTGCAACACCTGCGGGGTGTTTTGGGCGCGTACGCGGGTGCGGAGATCGTTTTTCAAGAGCTGAAGAACGGTGCCCCGGTCAAGGCTCCCTTGGAGTTTCGCATCAGTGGCCCCGACGAGGCGGTCGTGGCCGACCTGGTCGTTCAAGCCGCTGGCATCATGACCGCTACGCCCGGTGTAATCAACCTGAAGAACGAACTTCAGGACCGGAAGACGGACCTGAAGCTGGAGCTTAACCGCGATAAAGCCGGGCTCATCGGTTTATCGACCCTCGACTTTGACCAGGTCGTGCTGGCCAGCCTATCCGGGCTGACCTTCGATCAGGTTAGCTTCACCGACGGCGAAGAATACCCCCTTAACGTCCGCATTGCCTTTGACGAAGAAGAGCCGGGTATCGAAGACTTCAACCGCGTCTACTTCACGACCGCCACCGGTGCCCAGGTGCCACTGCAGCAGGTTGCCGACCTTTCTTTTGTTAATAGCCCAGCAACCCTGAGCCACTATAATTTGGAGCGGATTGCCAGCCTGACGGCGGATGTTACGAACGCTGATCAGACGGTCCCGATCACCGAGCAGATTATTGCAGAGTTGGAGGCAATCGACTGGCCCGCTGGCTATAAGTTCTCCGTCGGCGGAGAATACGAAGACCAGCAGGCGACTTTCGGGACGCTTGGTGTCATCCTGGTGCTGGCCATGCTGGGTATCTTTGCGGTGCTGGTGTTACAGTTCAAGTCTTTGCTCCAACCCCTGATCGTCTTTTCAGCCATTCCGCTGGCGGTGACGGGAAGCTTTGTGGCCCTCTGGCTTACCGGCTGGTCGTTTAGCTTCTTTGCTTTCGTCGGCTTTATTTCCCTGATCGGTATTGTGGTAAATAATTCCATCATTATGGTCGACTACATGAACCAGCTGCGGGCCGAAGGCTTCACTCTTGGCGAAGCGATCCGCCTGGGTAGCGAGCGCCGCTTCATTCCCATCGTGCTCACTACCCTAACCACCATTCTCGGTCTGCTGCCCCTCACGGCTCAGGCAACCAGTCTTTGGTCTCCGCTTGGCTGGACGATTATTGGCGGGATGATCAGTAGTACTTTACTAACCCTGTTGGTGGTGCCGGTTCTTTACGGCTGGTTGACAAGGGAGTAAATAGGCTTTAGCAGATTACTGCCTTCCCGCCGGAGGGCGAGGTTGCTGCGGTTACTTTGCAGTAGGCATGAAGCCCGGTCCGAAGGTGTGCAAAACCAGTTCGCCGAAGAACGCACGACCCGATAATTTTGCGACGTCTCCTACACCGTCAGCCATCAATGAGTTCATCCGTCAGCAAAAGGAAATACTTGAACTGCTGGCCCAGGCTGCGGAGGTTAACCTAACGAAAACGAAAACGATAACTAGCCTCACCAATCTGATCCGGCTACGGCTGGGCGATACGCTAAGGGTGGTGGTTTATCACAACTGGCGGAACGTAGAGCAGGTGATGGTAGTTAGAGCGGCAAGGTGAAATAAACAGGCCGCCACACCTTTAAAGTGCGGCGGCCTGTTTCCTGCGGCAGCCTAAAAGGCAAAGCCATCTAAAAGGGCGAAACCCGTCTAAAAAAAGCCTCAGGATTTTACTTCATCTCTCGCATGTCTTTAATAATGTTCAGCGCCTCCTGAATGTAAACATCCTTGGCTACGCCTTTCTTAAACTCATCGTTACGGGCAACCTTGCTTTCGTCAGCAGTGATCTCTTTCATGTCGACCTCGATGTTGGCAACGTTGAAGTTCACATCGTTACCGAACAGGTCTTTGTACTGTTCTGCTTCTTTCTTGTTTGCCTCCGTCATGTCGCGGTAGGCGGAGAGGTTGAGTGGATACGTGTCCTGGTCGCGTTGGCGCTTAAAGCGCTTGGCGTTGTCAATGATTTTCATGAACACCGGGTTGTCCGCCACGCGGTTGTTGGAGCGTTCGCGTAGTGTTTCCATGAATGGGATCTGGTAGACGTCCTGGCCGTATTCGGCGGGGTCTATTTCCGTCCAGGGTAGGGGCCCGGTTTGTTGGCGTTCGCCGGTTTCTAGTAGGGAACGACTGTCGGGCAGGATGATGTCGGGCACTACACCACGCAGCTGGGTGGAGCCACCGTTGACGCGGTAGAATTTTTGCATCGTCAGCTTTACGGTACCAAGCGGCTTGATGTCGGCACGACCTGTAATGGTGCGGTCCATATCGATGAAGCGCTGAACGGTGCCCTTACCGAAGGTCTGGGTGCTGCCTACGATCACGGCGCGGTTGTAGTCCTGCAAAGCCGCGGCGAGAATCTCGCTGGCGGAGGCGGAGTACTGGTTTATGAGTACAATAAGTGGACCGTCCCAGACTACGGCTGGGTCTTTGTCGGAAAGAATCTCTTTGCGACCGCCACGGCCGGCGACCTGTACGATCGGGCCTTGAGGGATGAAGAAGCCGCTCATGTCCACTACGTCACGGAGAGAGCCACCGCCGTTATTGCGAAGATCGAGGATGACGCCGTCAACGTTGCGGTCCTTTAGTTTTTCCAGCTCAACTTTGATGTCTTTGGCGGAGAAGCGGCCGTCTTCGTTCTGGAAGTCGGCGTAGAAGCTGGGCAGGTTGATGTAGCCAATTTTTTCGTCTTCACCAACGCCGTCAACGATAAGGGACCTGGCGTAGCTGTCATCAATTACGATGATATCGCGCACGATGCTGACTTCTTTGATCGTGCCATCCGGCTTCTTGACCTTCAGGAAAACGGTCGTTCCCTTCTTACCGCGGATATAGCCGACGACGTCTTCAACGAGCATGTCTTTAATGTTAACGGCTTCCTCTTCGTCCTTCTGGCGGACGGACATGATGAGGTCATCCACTTCAAGCTTCTTGGATTTCCAGGCGGGACCACCAACTACAAGGGTGGAGATTTTCGTGTACTGGTCTTTGTTTTGTAGGGTTGCACCGATGCCTTCCAGGCGGCCGCTGAAACGGATGTCGAAACTCTCCTTGTCCTTTGGCCGGTAGTAGGTCGTGTGGGGGTCGAACATGGAGGTCAGAGCGTTGAGGTACTGGCTGCGCTGTGAGCTAATTTTTGCTTTGCGCATGCGTTCGAACCAGTCGTCGTAGCGTTCGATAAGCTTTTCGCGGGCTGCCTTTTCTAGTTCGGTTACTGACTTTTTCTTTAAGGGCTCTTCTTTTTCGGCCGTGGCTTTTTCGGCCGGTGTCATTTTTGCGCGGTTCTCCACGGCGGCTTCGTACTCTTCCTGCTCATTGACGACTTGGCTGATGACGTCACGCTTCATGTAGTCTTCCCAGTACTGGCTTAGTTCTTTATCGGTTTTGCTCCAGCCTGAATCGTCGTCCCGCATCTTGAGTTCGCTGCCCTTGTTGATGTTGAACGGCTTGGCGAGAATGTCGCGGTACCACTTTTCCGTTTTGTCCATCGAAGCTTTCCAGCGTTTCTGGGTCAGGTTGAAAAAATCGTAGCTGCCGGCGTCGATCTGATCGTCGATAGCGAATTTATGAACACTGAGCTTACTGAGGTCCTCAGCAGTAAAGAAGAGGCGGGCGCCGTCGATGTCGTTGAGGTAGAAATCGTAGGCGCGCGCGCTGAAATCGTCGTCAATGTCCATCGGTTGGTAATGGAAGCGCTCGAGGTTGCGCATCATCGTTTGAATTATGACGGATTCTTTATCGCCGGGAGGGGCGGTTTCGGGCATCACGGCAGCCATAAATGCGGCCAGGACGAGAATAGCGGAAAAGAGAATGGTGCCGCGGGATTTCATAAGCTTATGTTTACTCCGCGCCGGAGTGAAACGGTGCGGGATTTGGGGGGCGTGGAGGAGGAAGCCGCTAAGTACTAACGTGTAAACTCACCTGCACATTATTCACTGTACGAGGCGGTCGACAAATTTAAGGTATTATCGGCGGCTCCGCAAACAAGAATAGTAAGCTGATAACTACGTACGGGAAGTAAAGGTTTTGTAACGGGGGAGGGTTTAGGTATGGTCGGGATTCGTTACGTTCCGGAGCGAAGCGGAGGGTCCACACAAAATCAAGCCTAAGCCCAACGAGCCTCTAGCTCATCAACCACCGCCCAAAGCTCAGAAAAATCCATAATAGCAAAGTACTTCATCTGTATCTCAGTAACAACAAAATCCTGGGCAAGCACATCGTCTAGAACGAAGGGAACAACCTCCACCTTCGGGTCCTCAAAAATATGGCGGGTTTCGGAGAAACTGCTGCAAATTCCTGCGCCGTACACCTTTACTTCACCGTTCTGGCGCATCACACCAAATTCGATGGTAAACCAGTAAAGGCGCTGGAGTTGGGTGATCTTTTCTTCGTCGCTGGCGTACTTCACGCCCAGCTTACCGAGGCGCTCGGCAAAAGTGGCGTAGTCCTTATTGAGGTACAGCGGGATGTGGCCGAAGATGTCGTGGAACATGTCGGGCTCTTCGAGGTAGTCGAGCTGGTTCATGCCACGTAGCCAGGTGCTGGAGCAGAAACGGCGACCGGCGAGAAGGCCAAAGAACTCGTCTACAGGCAAAAAGCCTGGGACAACCTTGATCGACCAGCCATGGCCAGCGCGTAATTGCTGGTTCAGTTCCGTGAATTTGGGCGGGGCCGCAGGTGCAATGACGGGATGAAGAGCAGTGAGACAGTCGAGGTACTCCCGGCAGGCTACTTCTTCGAGTGCTGAGATTTGGCGTCCCGCTAGTTTCTGCCAAACGTCGTAGTCCGTAGTGGTATACGCGGCGTAATTCTGGGAGTCGTTGATGGTAGCGGACATGAGCTAAGCTTTTTAATAGAATAAAGATAGTGTAGCAAATGTTGTCTTGACAAACTAATTTTTTCAGACTGGCGTCTCTTAGCTACTCAACTCCGCTCTGCACCTGCGTTTGCGCCGCCAAAGCCCACAAAGAATTACGTGGTCTCAAACTTGATTCGAGGCCCGAAGAACAGACGGGAGGAAAATTAATGATTCTGTAACAAGTCTGAGCTCTGGTGAATAGAGAAGTGTAACCCACAAGGGGGCGGCGGCAAGGACACAGCGCGGTAAAAATTACTACTCTTAGGCACACGAATAATATTGTCCCCATGAAAGTAGAGAAAAAGCCGAAAATGACGCTGAACTGCTTGCCGCTTCAGAACGCCGTCATTGCTTTCTATAAAAATACCGTTTCCGGGCGGTTAATGGAACTGACCTGCAGTATTCGTACCTACCTCTTTGCCATCGGCAAGCGCCTGGTGTACCGTAAGAATGAGAAGCGCCACCGCGAGGTGCCTTCCGATTTTGACGCCGGGATTGGCCTGGGAACGACCTGGCCATTTAATGCTGACAGAAGCGAAGGCGTTGCGGGTTAAACTATAAAAGAGGTTAAAATGCAGTAGTGGCAGATAAAATACTAACTCCCACCACCTGGGGCTGCTCTGGAGGGATGCTTTGTGGAATGAGAGGTGGGGTAAGGTGGCAAAACCACTAGTATAACCTCTCGTTAGCGGGATCGCTCAGTCTAACGAACTAAAAGATTAACAATCTAACGATCCAGCGTATTACCTTGCGTTTTATGACCGCCAAAATCGGACTAGAAGACGTACGTATCCACGCTCCCCACGGCTTCTTCGAGGAGGAACACCTTATGGGCAATGAATTTAGCATCGACGTCGAGGTCGAGGCCAATATCTCCGGTGCTGCTCAGAACGATGACCTCGGAGGCACGGTCAATTATGCCACCATTTATTACCTCATCCAGGCGGAGATGAAGAAGCCCACCCAGTTATTGGAAGCTTTGGCTTACCGGATGGGTAACCGTATTTTGAACCAATTCGATAGCGTCAGCTCGGTTAAGCTTCGCCTGCGCAAGCTCAATCCACCGCTGGGCGGGAAGGTGGGGGCGGCCGTTGTGGAAGTAAGCCTTGGGGCGTCTTCCGGCGGAGCTTCTTCTTCCCGGCAGGATACTTACGAAGACTCTGGTGGGTATGACGATGACGACAGCTTCGGCGGAGGTCCGGCCGGCGGTGGTTTTGCCGGCGGTGGCTTTGCTGGCGGCGGTATTTCCGACTTTGCTCAAAAAGCCCCCCCGCCAGCAATGCCGGTTTTCGATGATGCCGCCTTTTCCGATATGGCCGACGACGAAGAGTGGGGCGAAGAAGAATATGACGACGAAGGCTTTGAAGACGACGGAGAGGAATTCGACATTCCGGATGGCGAAGAAATGGATGAGGGCGAGTACGATGATGACGAAGGGGAGTACGAAGAATACGACGAAGGTGAGTTCGACGATATGGAATTTGACGACGACTTCGACCTCGGCGATTTTGATATTAACGATTTGAAGTAAGCAATTTACCTCGTTCGTGCGTTGCAACATTAAATCAACATTCTTCTCCTATGCGCAAGCTAGTTTTTCTATTCTTTCCCTTCCTGTTTTTTGGCTGTACCGCTCAGCAGGTTAACGACACCCTCAACACCGTTTTAGGCGGAGCTAGCGGCCTGTCCACAGATCAGATTGGTAATGGCCTTAAAGAGGCACTTCGAATTGGTGCCCAGGCCGGCGCTAACGAGCTTTCAGCTCCCGGGGGCTATTTCGATGACCTTGCTTACCGCATTCTCCTCCCGGAGGAAGTTCGCAAAGTGACCGATCGCCTTCAGGGTGTTCCCGGCTTCTCCAACGTTGAAGAAATTATCATTAAGAAAATTAACCAGGGGGCCGAAGACGCTGCTCAAAAAGCTGCCCCAATTTTTGTGGGAGCCATCAGACAAATGACTATTCAGGACGCCCTCGGTATCCTGAAGGGCAACCGCACTGCCGCTACTCAGTACCTACAAGGAGCAACTTCACAGAACCTTTACAATGAGTTCAATCCTATCATTTCTTCTTCACTTGATAAGTTCGACGCCCAGAAAGTATGGGAAGACGCTGCCCGCATATACAACAACTTCCCGCTTACCCGCCAGCCGGTAAATACGAACCTGGCCGACCACGTAACCCAGAAGGCCCTGGAAGGCCTATTCCGCAAAGTCGCACTCAAAGAAGAAGACATACGCCTGAACATCAGCTCCCGAAGCAGTGAATTACTGCGCAAGGTGTTTGCTCTGCAGGATGGACAGTAGTCTCCTAACTTGCAACTAATAAGCAAGACAAAAACGAATAAAATGAGACTTGAAGGAAGAGAAGGTAGTAAAAACGTTGATGACCGTCGGGGTCGCCGTGGCGGCCTGAGGGGTGGCACTAAAACCGCCGGAGGCATCGGCCTTGGAGGCATCATTATCGTCATCATTATAATGTTGCTGGGAGGTGATCCGTCCGAATTTATAGGGGCATCCAACGGCGGTGCATCCGCCCCCGCACCCCGCACCGCTCCGGCTAAAAGCCTGGAAGATGACGACCCCAATTTCCGTATCGTATCCGTTACGCTGAAGGAGAACGAGAAGATCTGGGGTCAGATATTTCCCCAGCTTTACGGCCGTGAGTACAAAGAACCGACCCTGGTTGTTTTTGAAGGCGAGGATCGCTCCGCCTGTGGTTTTGCCAGCGCAGCCACCGGCCCGTTCTACTGCCCTGCAGACCAGAAAGTTTATATCGACCTTCAGTTTGCGGATTTGATGCGTCAGCGTTTCCGGGCTCCGG
>JAPKCQ010000075.1 GCA_026421165.1 Lewinella sp.
CTGATGGCGCCGAGTTTAGCAGGGTCCTCGGCTACGTCGAGACCTCCCTTTCGGCCGGTGTATTTGCCCGTTTAGCCGCTTCATTTCCGAGAGACGGTCCGTGTGGTAGCCTGCCGGAATGAAGATGTGGCAACGTAGCCCCGCTAGCTGAGCAGCAAGTGCCACCGCGACGCCGTAGTTGGCGAGGGCAATATCCGTAAAACCCCGGTGCAAGGCGTCGGCTACCTGAGTGAAGGCGGTCCGGTCTTCTTGCGTACCCGTTGGGTTATCTCCTTCGAACTTTAAGTAGATATTTGTTATGCCGAAATCACGCTCGATTGCCTTTGAGCGGCGCAGCCAGGTGTTGCCTACTTCTAATTCGATAATACGCCGAAAGGCAACTAATCGCTTAGGTAGGTTAACCCGTGAGTCGGCAGAGGTCAAGCTCGCTTCACGCGCCAGAGAACTCACATTGTTATTGGCCGTTTTAACGGCATCCCGAAGGGTCATTGATTAAGTTTGAGGAAAAGCTGTAAAAAAAACACCAGCCCCACTTTCCATTAGTTACGGAAAGTGAGGCTGGACAAGAACAATGGTCGTCGTGAGATTACTTCTTTTTAGTCTTGCTCTGGTTGATCAGCGAAGGCCTTTTTTTTTCAGTTTTTGCTGCTGCTGCGGTATTTACCTTTCCATCCCGGAGGTTTTTTTTCTTGGCCTTTTCCGCTTCTGCGTTCTTTTTGGCGGTGGCGATTTTATCAGCTTTGGTAGTAGGCATGATGGTTTTATTTTAGCTTGTATTTCTTGAGAAATAGCCCTGATTACGGGCTACAGAATAAAGAGTTTGTTCTCTAACCTACGTCACCATTTTAGCGGCTTTTTTTAAGCTGTACTGCCTTCGGACACGTGAGGTGAAAACGTAGTGGTAAACGTGGCCTAGTACGGGCGACCGTAAGGGGATCGCCTCTACTGACCTCGCTTGAGGAGGGCCGCGCTCGTTTCGCGAGCACAAAACCACCCCATGCGACCGACGGTGGTATAGCAGGCTGTTGGGTAGAACTGAGCCTGGCCCAAAGTGAGTCGTCTTGGAGCAGATAACCTTCGAATTCTGGAGGTTCACGGCACCGCTGCTTTCTGGTAACGGTCTAAGCGGCTAAATCACGGCAGATGATCTATCACAAAAAAGTGGCTCTGGGGCGATGAGCGTTTTCTGTGACAGCCTGCTAATTAACTTTTCGCGCATGAGTTTAAACTTGGCCAACTGCTCCCTTCAACTTCCCCGTGCACCAGCGTCCGCGCCCACAAAACCTTGCACACATAATGAAGTCAATTAAATTTTGTATAAATTGAGACGTTATTCGTGAACTTTGAAGCGTGAACGATAGGTCTGGGTTAGTAACCGGTATCTCCCCGCCGGGCTGAAACCCATCAGATTAAGTAAAAATGTACAAACTAACCTTTCTACTGGCCTTGTTGCCTTTTCTTGTCAGTGCGCAATTTATTGCTCCGCCAGCCAGCCCACCGTCCGTCAATACTATTAATGCAGGCTACACCAAGCTCTCCATTGAGTACCACCGCCCGAACGTCCGTAAGCGTGAAATATTCGGGAAACTACTGCCCTGGCGCGAAATATGGCGTGCGGGAGCCAACGAAAATACGGTGCTGAAGATCGACGGTGACGCGAAAATAGGTGGAGAACTGGTGCCCGAAGGTTCCTACGCAATATTTATTATCCCCGACAATAGCGGCGGCTGGACCTGGGTGCTCAGCCGCGACGTCAACCACTGGGGCGCCAGGAGCTATAAACGAGAGCGGGACCTGATGCGCGTAGCCGCCGGGCCCTACCGCCTGCCTGAACGTGTTGAAACCCTCGAATATCGCTGGATGAACGTTAGCGCCCAGGGAGCTGACCTGGTGATGGAATGGGAGTGGTACCGCTTGATCTTACGCATAAACCTACCGACTGACTTCCAGGTGAACGACCGCGCAGCCACAGAGCTCAATCCAGCAAAAGACCCGACGGAATACTACGCCATTGCCCGCTATTACCTCGACAACGGCAGCACCAGGAAAGCAAAAGCATGGATCGACCGCTGGGCCGCTACCGACGAAGAACAGTTCGGCCGTACCCGCTACCACGCCATCATCGAGCACCTTAACGGCAACGAAACTAAGGCGCTCCGATTGATGAAGCGCAGCCTTGCCCTGGCTAAAGAAGCGGGCAACGAGCATTACGTCCGGATGAACGAACAAAGCTTGAAGGAATGGACTAGAAAACTACATATTCTGCCCGCTGATTCTGTCCTCAACCGCAGCATCGCTTTCCATGATCCTGAAGGAAATTGGAACGAGCAAAGCCACCTGCTACAAATTGCCGAAAGCCGCCCCAACGGAACGGTCCGCCATACTAGGCTCTCCATCTTCCCTTATTCCGATGAGTTTGATATGCAGCAGGTACGCGGTAAGGATAAAGTACAAATGCGGTACCTCAGAAATACCTTCGATTACAGTGTGAACGGTAATACCGAAGTCGATTCTAATACCATAAAGCGCCTCGGGCTAACCTCCAAACGGATGCTGGGAATGCGTGATTACTATACCTATCTGTACGGTCTGCCCATGAAGTTGCGCGATATCGGAACCATTGTTGATCCTCAAATCCACAAGGTCTGGTTTCATGGCGAAGACCTATTAGAAATGAGGGTCTCTTATGCCCCTAATGCGGGGCAAGACGTCTGGTTTTTCTACTTCGACCCTGAAAATTTTTCCCTCAGTGGATACGCCTTTTATCACAAAAGCGACGGACCAGGTACCGGAGAATACATCTTACTTGAGGGCGAGGCTGAGGTGGATAAAATGATTTTACCGGCTAAGCGGCATTGGTACCTCACTGCGGAGCGGCTTTATTTGGGTACGGATGAAATTTTGCGGTAGCGACCATATTACTACCCGACCACATTACTATACTTACCTTCGTCGTCTAATTACCTATACAGCGAATGAATGTTCTACTTCTAGGCGGCGGCGGTCGCGAACACGCCATGGCATGGCGCCTCTCCGAAAGCCTGCTTTGTGAAAAGCTGTTCGTTGCTCCGGGCAACGCCGGGACCAGCCATTATGCCACTAATCTGGACGTCAACCCTAATGACTTTCCGGCAGTGAAGGATGCTGTAATTACCCATAACGTCCGTTTAGTGGTCTGCGGACCGGAGGAGCCGCTCGTGCGGGGCGTGAAGGACTTTTTCAAGAATGACCCAACGTTAAAAGACATCCGCTTTATCGGCCCCGATGCCGAAGCCGCGCAGCTAGAGGGTTCTAAAGCCTACGCCAAGGAATTCATGGCCGAGTTTGATATTCCAACTGCGGGATATCGCCGGTTTAATAACGATAGCCTGGAAGACGGCTTGGCTTACCTTCATACCTGCGCTACACCGATTGTACTCAAAGCCGATGGCCTGGCTGCGGGAAAAGGCGTGGTGATTCTTAACGATTGCGGAGAGGCGAAGGACGAATTAAAGGCGATGCTCGACGGCAAGTTCGGCGATGCTGGTAGTGAGGTGGTCGTCGAAGACTTTCTCGAAGGCATCGAATTTTCCGTCTTCGTGATGACCGACGGTGTCAATTATCGCGTCCTACCCGTAGCCAAAGATTATAAACGCATCGGGGTGGGGGATACCGGACCGAACACCGGCGGTATGGGCTCGGTCAGCCATCCCCCTTTCGTCGATGCCGACATGATGGCAAAGGTGGAGCAGCGCGTGATCAAACCCACACTGGAAGGTATTCAGAAAAGGAACCTCGATTATAAAGGCTTTATCTTCATTGGCCTCATTTCCGTGGAGAACGAGCCCTACGTGATTGAGTACAACTGCCGGATGGGAGATCCCGAAACGCAGTCCGTGATGGCGCGTTTGAGCTCTGATTTCATGCAGCTCTGCCTCGAAACGGCCGATGAAAAACTGGGCAGCGCTGTCGTAGAAATCGACGAACGCCAGGTGGCAACGATCGTGCTCGTCAGTGGTGGTTATCCCGGCCCTTACGAGAAAGGAAAGGTAATTCTTGGCATCGACGATGTGGAGAGCAGTATGGTCTTTCACGCCGGTACGAAGGTTAATGAAAACGGAGAGGTCGTCACCAACGGTGGCCGGGTGCTAGCCGTCACCAGCTACGGCGAAACCTTTGAGGAAGCGCTGGCTCTTAGCTATGAGAACGCCAGGAAAATTACCTTCGTAGGTAGTAACTACCGGGGGGATATTGGGTTTGACCTTTAGAACTATTTGGGCGCTGACGCGGGTGCAGTGATGGTTAAAGGATACGGATTGAGCTCAACTTGTAGTATTTCGTGCACGACTGGGGACCTCTCAGGTCCATTCGTCGAGTTTTTCTTGCATCTCCCATCAGGAAAAGGCTCCGTTTATCTTTTAATGACCGTCTGTACTACGGATGTTGTAATTTCGTCTCCAATTCTTACCCTATCCAATTCGCGATTAAATGAAAAGCTTCAACTACTTACTACTGGCGGCCTTCGCTATGGCAATCATGGCCTGCGGCGGTGAGACCACCACCACAGTCTCTATTGACGATGCCCCCCACGGCATCATCCTTAACAACATGGATACGTCCGTGAACCCCAAAGACGATTTCTACAACTTCGTTAATGGCAACTGGATGAAAACCACGGAAATTCCCGACGACCGTACCTCGTGGGGCGGTTTTGGCGTACTCTCTAAAGCTACTTCCGACGACGTACTCGCCATCCTCGCCAAGGCAAAGGAAAGCGGTAAGTACGCTCCGGATACTGACCAGGCCAAAGCCCTCGCCATCTTCGATACCAAGATGAATATGGCCAAGCGCGACGAACTCGGCATTTCACCCCTCCAGTCTGCCCTCAATGAGATCGATGCGGTTAAAACCATCGCCGAGCTGCACACCGTGCTGGCCACTAATCCCGCCGTAGGTTCTCCCTTTCTGCGCATTGGCTCTTTTCCTGACCTGAGCAACAGCTCCGTCAACGGTGCTTACTTCACCGAAAGCGGCCTCGGCCTGCCGGACCGCGATTTCTACCTCGACCAGGACACCAAAGCAAAGGAGATCCGCGAAGAGTACGTCAACCACGTAACCCGCATGCTGGAGTACCTCGGAGACGAGAAGCCCGTGGCCAACGCAGCCGCAAAGAAGATCCTCAATCTCGAAACCAAGCTCGCTGCGCCGCGCCTCGATAAAGTACAGAGCCGCGATGCCCGTAACTTCAACAACCGCCACACCATGGAAGAAGTACAGGCGATGATTCCATCTATGGACCTGGAGAAATTCTTGAAGGAAAGCGGTATGACGAAAAGCGTTGATACCTTAATCGTAACCCAGCCCAAATACGTAAAGGCCGTACAGGAGTTCCTGACCACTACGCCCATCGAAGACATTAAAGCCCTCGTACGCTGGCACACCATGGCCGATGCCGCCGGTATGCTGACCGAAGAGATCGAAGTCGCTAACTGGGAGTTCTTCGCCAAGTACCTTAAGGGTGCTAAGACGCGCCGCCCGGCTGACGAACGTGCCCTCAATACCGTAAACGGTACCGTCGGCGAAGCACTCGGCCAACTCTACGTGGACGAAAAGTTTCCGCCAGAAGCCAAGGTAAAGGCCGAAGAAATGATCGCCGACGTCATCAAAGCTTACCAGAACCGTATTCAGGAACTGGACTGGATGACCGCCGAAACCAAGGCCAAAGCCATCGAAAAACTCGATAAATTTACCGTCAAGATTGGTTACCCAGACAAGTGGGAGGACTTTTCTAAAATGGAGATCGCTGCCGACAAGTCTTACTTCGACAACATGAAGGCCGCTGGTAAGTGGAATAAGGACAAAATGATGTCCGAAATCGGTGAGCCGGTGGACAAGTCCGAATGGGGAATGTCTCCCCAGACCGTGAACGCCTACTTCAATCCGCTCAACAATGAGATCGTATTCCCAGCGGCCATCCTGCAACCACCCTTCTACGACTACCTGGCCGACGATGCTGTGAACTACGGCGGAATTGGTGCCGTGATTGGCCACGAAATCTCTCATGCTTTTGACGATTCCGGCGCCCGCTTCGACGGTGATGGTAACCTCGCCAACTGGTGGACCGACGCCGACCTGGAAGAATTTACCAAGCGCGGCGATGCCCTCGCTGCACAGTACAGCGCTCTCGAAGTACTCGATAGTGTCTACATCAACGGTAAATTTACCCTCGGGGAAAATATCGGTGACCTCGGCGGCGTCCTCGGTGCTTACGACGGCCTGAAACTGAACTATGCCCGCAACGGACGCCCTGATAAAGTGGATGGCTTTACCGCCGAGCAACGCTTCTTCATGAGTTGGGCTACCGTTTGGCGTACCCTCACCCGCGACGAAGCCCTGCGCAACCAGGTGAAGACCGACCCACACTCTCCCGGCCGTAACCGCGCTACCCAGCCGCTCGTTAACATCGATGCTTTCTATGAAGCTTTTGACATTAAGGAAGGCGACGGTATGTGGATGGCTCCTGAAAACCGGGTTCGGATTTGGTAAAAGAGCAATTGAGCGAGCGAATAAGATGATCGCGTAGGAGCAACATGGGTAATAAGGTGCCGTAAGTGCTGCTCGCTGCGCTTTCTCACCCGGGTGAACGTGCGTAGTGAAATCGGATAGTTATTGAATTGACGGTCTTAACTTTCCTTGTATCCTGCGTGCGCGCCTAAAATTAATGTAGCCTCTCCCTACTTGAATGAAAGTTCGTTGGCTGAGTGCTTTGGATATTCCCTATCTTCCGCAAAGGAAAAATAATTCATGCTTCGCACATTATTATTGTATTGCCTGCTTTTGTGCCGCTGCTTTTTACCTGCTCAGGAGCTGCCACCAGTGGTATCTTTTGAGCCGGAGTTGTACCATGGAGGAAGTCAGAACTGGGCCCTCGATCAGGGTAAGGATGGGTTTATATATGTGGCCAATAACGAGGGCTTGTTGGAGTTCAACGGCCACCAGTGGTCTATATATCCCTCGCCAAACGAGACTATCTTCAGGTCGGTGAGAGCGCACGAAGGGCGTATTTACACTGGCTTCTACATGGATTTTGGTTACTGGGAACGTACCGCTCAGGGAACGCTCGAATACCATACCCTTTGCTCAGAAATCCAGGACAAATTGCTGCCCGATGAGCACTTCTGGAATATTATCCTTCACGAAGGCTATCTGGTCTTTCAATCGCTCAACCAGCTTTTTTTTTATAAGCTGGACGGGGAGGAAATTAGGGAGGTTTCACCAAAAAAAGGAATCTCCAAAGTATTTCCTACCAACGATGGCTTGTACTTTACCGACCAAACGCAACAGTTATTTCGCCTCGAAGCCGGAGAAACCCGGCCTTTATTATCGCAGGGTTCTACGCCTCTTTTCATCGCTCACTTATGGGAAAAAGACGGGCAGGTATTGGTACAGACGGCAACCGCAGGCTGCTTCAGGCTGGAGAATGGTTTGCTGAAGCCAACGGGAATGCATTCGTTCCTGAATGATAAACAGGTGTACAGTGCTGCCAACCTGCGGCGTGGTGGTCAGGCATTTGGCACAATTTCTAACGGTGTGTACATCGTTGACCACAACGGACAACTTGAGTACCATATGGACCAGGCAGATGGCCTATCCAATAATACGGTCCTTTCACTGTTCGAGGACTCCAGGAACAACCTTTGGGCTGGAACGGACAATGGCCTAAGTTGCATTAACCTGTCTTCTCCAATTCGAAAGTATACTGATAATTCGGGGCAATTGGGGACTGTCCACGCCTCGGCTGTCCACAAAGGAAATTTATACCTCGCAAGCAATCAGGGGCTTTTTATAAAGTCTCTGAATGGGCCGGATCATCCCCAGATCATTCCCGGCACCCGTGGTCAGGTCTGGTCATTGTTTAAGTACCGGGGGAGTTTGTTCTGTGGCCATGACCAGGGAACCTTCCTTATTGAAGGACTGAAAGCGGTACCACTTTTTTCCGGAAATGGCGGCACCTGGCAGATTGAGCCAGTGCCCGGAAACCCGAACCTTTTACTGCAAGGGAATTACTTCGGTCTTTCCGTATTGGAGTTGAAGGTCGGTCGTTGGGAATTCCGGAATAGGGTAGAGGGGTTTGAGTATTCCGCGAGGTTCCTGGCTACTCATTCGGGAGAAGAAGTCTACATCAGCCATGAATACCGTGGGGTCTACGGCTTGAAACTGGATGCCGACTATCGAAGGGTAACGGACATGACTTTGTATGACACCCCACTAAAGGGGAAGAATGCCGGCTTGATTAGGTTTCAGGACAGCGTCGTTTATTTCTCCAGAGACGGGGTGTTTACCCTGACGGATTTTGATACGGGCTTTCAGAAGTCGAAAACCTTGAGTGAAACAGTCGTGCGTTCAGAATACACTTCTGGTAAAATGACGGCAGAGGGGAACCGGCTGTGGTTTTTTACCAATGAAAGCATCAGTTTCTTTCATCCCGGTGCAGTAAGCGATGCCTTGCAAAGACAAACCATTCCTGTACCCGCCAGACTTATTGACGCTAAATCAGGCTACGAAAATATTTCTCAAACCGGTAGAGATACGTTTCTCATCGGCACCGCCGATGGTTATTTATCTTTAGCACTATCGGCAGTACCCTTGCACCAGCATCAGCTGCACTTGACGTCTGCTAAAGCATTAAGGGCTGTTACCACCGATGGCCCGAGTCTACTGTCTTTAGAAGAGGAAGGGCAGGTTGAGTATAAGGACCACAGCGTTCAATTTGAATTAGCGGTGCCTTCTTATGAAAAGTACTTTGTCCCCCGATTTCAGTACCGTCTTCGCGGCCTTACCGAAGAATGGAGTGATTGGACTACGGAACCTACGCTTACCTTCCCCGGCCTGGAATACGGAGAATATACGCTGGAAGCCCACTCCTTACTCGGCCGGAGAGGGTCTGAAAACTCCGTTACTTACTCTTTTCAAGTGCTTAGGCCCTGGTATGTCTCCAAACTAGCATTCACCCTTTATTTGCTGATGGCTAGTTTGCTGATTTATCTATTGCATCAGGCCTACACTCGATACTATAGGAGTAAGCAAATTACCTTGCAACTGGAGAGTGACCGGAGACTTGCAAGCCAGGAGCGGCAGGCAGAACTTGAAATGATCCGCATCAATAACCAAAGACTGCAGGAAGACATCAACAGTAAGAACCGTGAGGTGGCCAACTCAACAATGAGCCTTGTTCGGAAAAACGAACTGCTTCAGCAAATCAAAGAAAATCTTCTCTCCAATCAGGATCCCGGCCAGCGCATCGGAGAAGTGATTCAAACAATAGACAAGAACCTCGACGAAGCGGAAACCTGGAATCTTTTTAAAGATGCTTTCGAAAATGCTGACCGGGATTTCTTTAAGAAAGTTAAGGTTCTCCACCCTGAGTTGTCTCCCAATGACTTGAAACTTTGTGCCTACCTTCGGCTCAATCTTTCTTCAAAGGAAATCGCACCGATGCTCAATATCTCTTCTCGAAGCGTGGAAGTGAAGCGCTACCGGTTGCGGAAAAAACTTGAACTCGACTCCAAAGCCGGTCTGGTGGATCATATCATGAGCTTATAATCTCCATTACAGACTACAACATTACCCATACAGAGCGGCTTTTGTCGTGTTTTAACGGGAAAAACTAAAATAGAGCCTACTCCATGGACGTTAGGCCCTGGCCCTTAAATTCAGACTTTTACCCATATAGGAGGTTTTGTAGGGGCAGAAAATGCTGGTTTGTGTAGGGAATAAAATAAATTTGCTTCCTACTAAGAGAGTTTTATTATTCCAATTGTCCTGGTTTTTAGCCCTTGAAGGCTGGCCGAGGTTTAGAACTTAAATTCACATGCACCAGTATATCTTTTTAGTCACCCTCCTTCTTGGATGGGGAGGACTTACCGCACAGACCCTCACCGTAAGTGGCACAATTACCGATGCCTCTAGTGGGGAGAGCTTAATCGGAGCGAGTGTAATTGTAATTAAGTCCGAAACTAGTGGCACTATGAGTGGCACTATCACTGATTTTGACGGCCTCTTCAGTCTCGAGAGTGTTCCAACTGGAAGCGTACTACGTTTTTCTTACACGGGGTATGAATCGTTGGAGCGTCCGGTCACTTCCTCCGGCGTCATGGATATAGCCATGAGGGGAGACGTACAGGCTCTACAAGAAGTAGTAGTAATCGGTTACGGTACCCAGCAGAAGCGTAACGTGACCGGAGCCGTTGCTACCGTAGATTCGGAGACCATTGATGACCTTCGGCCGGTAAAGATTGAGCAGGCGCTTCAAGGCACCATTGCTGGTGTTAACGTAACCACCCAATCCGGTGCGCCGGGAGCGGGTCTCAACATCCGTATCCGGGGTGTATCTACCAACGGGCAGAACGCTCCGCTGGTTATTATTGATGGCTACCAGGGAGATCTCAGCACGATAAACCCAACGGATATTGAGACGATTACCGTTTTGAAGGATGCCCAGGCTGCCGTTTATGGTACCGTTGGTGCAAACGGTGTAATCCTTGTTACAACGAAGACCGGAAAAAAGAACAGCCCAACTAAAGTAAGCTACAACACCTTTTACGGCACGCAGGAAACTTCCCGCAAGCTGAACATGCTTAACGCTACCGAATACGGTTTGCTGCTCAACGAAAGCTATGCCGCTGGCGGACAGTCTTTGCCCTTCCCGGATGCTAGCGGATTGGGCGTGGGCACCAACTGGCAGGACGAGGTCTTCGGCACCGCCCCGATGTCCAGCCATGATATTACAGTTTCTGGGGGTAGTGACCGCACAACTTACTCCATCAGTGGATCTACCCTCACTCAGGATGGTATCATCGGTGGTGAAAAATCAAATTTTCAGCGGAATACTGCTCGCCTTTCGTTGGGCGTCGATCTGGCCGAGAACTTGAAACTGACTACTAACGTCATCTTTACGAACATCGATCGGGATGCCCTGGCAGAGAACGGCCTGGGCGCAGTACTCTTCAATGCCCTCAATGCACCGCCGACGCTGCCCCTGCTCGATGAGAACGGAGATTTTAGCCTCGTACCTAATACACCGGGCTTGGGCATTGAGGTGATCAACCCCGCCGCGCAGATTTTTAATACTTTCAACGATTACGACCTCAATAAACTGAATGGTCAGTTTAGTTTGGACTGGAAGGCCCTGCCCGGCCTCACCCTCACCAGCCGGGTAGGTTTCAACACCTCCAATAGTGAAGGCCGGACCTTTGCCAAGCAAATTAGCTACGGTGGCAAGGTTTTCGATATTCCCCGCAGCAGCGTATCCCAAAACGGCATCAACGATAACAACTACTCGCTTGATCTTTTCGGAACCTACCAAAAGACACTCGCAGAACAGCACAACTTTACGGTAACCGCGGGTACGACCCTGTTTCGCGAGCTGGGCAACGGACTTTTCGCCACCGGCTTCGACGTGCCGAATAACGACTGGGAGTTCGCCGATATTTCTCTGGCCAATGGTACCAGCCCCGAGGGCGTGCGCGACGTTGGTTCTTATGCCTACGACGAGCGCCGCCTGTCTTACTTCAGCCGCGTGCAGTACAACTTCAGTGAGCGCTACTTCCTCACGGCGATGCTCCGCCGGGATGCGTCAACCAAATTTGGCCCAGAAAACCGTTCCGCTCTCTTCCCGTCCTTCACGGCAGGCTGGATTGCTTCGGATGAAGCCTTCTTCGGTGACGGAGGCCTGATGGACTTGCTGAAATTTCGGATTAGCTACGGTATTCTCGGTAATGACCAAATCATTAACAACGGTTATATAGGAACCTTAAGCGGAGAGGCAGCTTACGTTTTCGACGGTAGCCTGGTAAACGGAACGGCCATTGGTGCACTGCCCAATCCTTCCCTTCAGTGGGAAGAAGCCAAGAAGTTCAACGTTGGCTTAGATCTATCTTTTCTAGATTATAAGCTTAACGTAACGGCAGACTACTTCATTAATACCCGTGACAATCTGCTCATCTCCAATATTCCAGTTTCGGGTATCGTTGGTACCACCGCCCCGGGCAGCGCTGCTCCAACGGTCAATGCTGGTGCAGTTCGTAACCAGGGCCTCGAAGTCGCCATCAGTTACCAGCAGCGCTTCAATAAAGACCTGAAGCTGAACGTGAGCTACAACTTCACCACCCTGGACAATGAGGTGCTCGCAGTAAACAACGGCACGGGCTTCATTGAAGGCGGTGCCTTTGGTGTCGGCCAGCTCGCCCCTTCACGCATGGAGGTTGGCCTGCCGATCGGTTACTTCTACGGCTACCAAACGGACGGAATCTTCCAAAATGCCAGCGAAATTGAGGCCCATCCCTCACAGATCGCGCTTGGAGCAAACGCGCAACCCGGAGATCTTCGTTTCGTGGACGTAAACGGGGACGGCGTGATTGACCCGAACGACCGGACGAACCTTGGTGACCCCATCGCAAACATGACGATGGGCTTGAACTTCCAGGTGAAGTACAAACGCTTTGACTTCCTTACCTACGCCTTCGCCTCCCTCGGCGGAGACATCGTCCGCAACTACGAACGTGCCCTCTCGGACGTAAACCGCCTCGACTACTACCTTAGCCGCTGGACGGGTGAAGGCACGAGTAACGAAGTGCCCCGGACAACAACCGCCGCTACCGCAAACGGAGTTTTCTCCGACTTCTTTGTCGAAGAAGCGACCTTCCTGCGCCTCCAAACCGTGCAGTTAGGCTACACCTTGCCCTTCAAGGTCGGTCCTGATCGAAAATCTTCTCTCCGTCTTTACGTAAGTGGAAACAACCTACTTACCCTGTCCGATTACCAGGGCTTTGACCCCGGCGCTTCGAGCGGAGCACCGATTGGTGGGGGCATCGATTACGGCTTTTACCCCATCGCCCGTACTTTCCTTTTCGGGGCTAACCTGAGCCTCTAGCCAACAATTTTCACCGTTTTTTCTTCCTACTGGAACTACCTCGATCATGAGCCAAAAATATATCCTTCTAACCCTTGTCTTGTTCCTGATGGGAGCATCTGCCTGTGAAGACGACTTCATCGGCCGCACTCCCGTCTATTCTATAGACTCGGAGAACTACTTTAATGCGGAGGCCGATTACGAGAACGCACTGATTGCCGCTTACGACATGCTGCAGTCGAGCTACCTGAACGTAATGTTGGGCGAAATCGCCTCAGACAACACCCTTGCCGGAGGCGAGAGCGCTACGGATGTAATCGGTATCCAGCAGGTTGATGATATGATTCATACGCCCGTGAATGAACAGCTTAAAAGCATCTGGAGCTGGATGTTTGCCGGTGTTAACCGGGCCAGTTACTTACTCGAATATAAAGACAAGACAGAGTTTGACGGTAAAGCCCAAATCATCGCCGAAGCACGCTTTCTGCGTGCTTACTACAATTTTGAACTAGTGAAATGGTTCGGGCCCATCCCAATCAAAGGAGATGAGCGCTTCGCCCTTGGCGATGAGACGAGCCTGCCGCGTGCTTCTCAAACAGAGGTCTACGCTTCGATCGAGTCAGACCTTACCCAGGCTATCGCTGACCTCGCGGTCGCCGCTCCTCAGGTGGGGCGGGTAAGCCGGGGTGCTGCTCAGGCATTGCTTGGTAAAGCTTATTTGTACCAAGAAAAGTATGAGCAGGCGGCAACGGTCTTAAGTGAGGTGATTCAGGCTGGTAATTTCAGCGTGAGCAATGACTTCGCTGGTATTTTTGAAATTACCGGAGAGAACGGCCCCGGGGCCGTTTTTGAAGTGCAGTACACTGACGCAGAAGGTGCTGGCTTCGGATGTCTCCAGTGTAGTGAGGGTAATGTTGCCGTTGGTTTTAACGGCATCCGGAACCATACCGGACCGGTTTACGACAGCGGGTTTAGCTTCAACGTACCCACCCAAAATGCCTTTGAAGCTTACGAGCCGGGCGACCAGCGCCGCGACGTGGCTATCCTAGACATCGACGCGTGGGCGGCGGAAACCGGTGCCAGTTTTGGTGTCGGATTTGAGCACACGGGCTACTACAACCGTAAGTACATCGCACGGAAAGGCGATTCTAATATCGGTGATCAGAACCTGACCAATCCCAATAACTACCGCTCTATCCGCTATGCCGACGTGTTGCTGATGGCCGCTGAAGCCCTCAATGCCGCCGGCAGCGACGAGCAGGCACGTGATTACCTCAACCAGATACGCCGCCGGGCTTTCGGCGACGAAGACCACGACATCAGCGCGAGCGGTAATGCGCTGGCCGATTTCATCCAGGTGGAGCGCCGCCTGGAGCTTATGGGAGAAGGGCACCGCTTTTTCGACCTTGTCCGTAAGGGCGCGGCCGCAGGTGCAATTGAAGGTTTTATAACGGGCAAACATGAGCTTTTCCCAATTCCCTTTGAGGAAATTCAATTCAGTGGCGGCAACTGGAGCCAAAACCCAGGCTACTAACTCCTTCCTACGTTGTATACCATTTTTAACCTATCGCAAACCTGTTCGGTCATGCCTACAAAATTTTTACTTCTTCTGCTTCTATTCGTCGGCTTTACCGCTTGTGACGAGGAGCAGATTCTACCAGCACTAGAGGAAGCTCCTGTACCCTCCGGACTTTCGTTGGACATCGTGATGGGTGGAGAGAACCCCGGTGATGCAATTATCACTCCTGGCGGCGAGGGGGTAACCCTATTTAGTGTCGATTTCGGCGATGGTAGCCCGGTAGAGGAGATGCCGATTGGCGCATCTACTATTCATAACTATACGGTCGGTTCCTACAGCTTAATCCTGACGGCGACCGGCATCAATGGACAAACAACTACGCTCACCGAGGTACTTACGGTAGATGCCTCGCCACCCCGAAACTTGGTGGTCAGTATCAACGGAACGCCAGGAAACCCGCTTTCCATCAACGTATCCGCAACGGCAGACTTCGCGGCGGGTTTTAATGCCTATTTTGGAGACGAAGCCAACGAAACGCCAACCCTCTTTCAGCAGGGAGAAACGATCAGTAACGCTTACGCTGCTGATGGAGATTACGAAGTTCGCGTAGTCGCCCTCAGTGAAGGCATGGAGACCACTCTGGAGGAAACGCAGACGGTAACCGTCAGTAACGGTGATAATGCAGTAGTACTACCGCTCAACTTCGAAAATACCGGAATTGACTTTGCCTGGGGTGGTTTCGGCGGTGCTAACGTCAGCTTGATCGCTAACCCAGACGTGGCCGAAGGCAACACCAGCGCTCGGGTGGTAGAACTCAACAAGACCAGCGGCGCCGAGGTGTTTGCAGGTGCTTTCCTCGAGCTTGAGGGGGCGGTTGATTTCTCTTCTTCCAGCACGGTTTTCGTAAACGTTTGGTCTCCACGTGCTGGAATTCCGATTATCCTCAAACTAGAGGACGCAGTAGATGCTGACATCAACGTAGAGGTAACGGCCAATACCACCGTGGCCGACGGATGGCACCTGGTCGAATTCGATTTCAGCGCGGCCGGTAATCTTACTTTACCCTACGAGAAGATTGTAATCTTCTTTGATTTTGGTACCAACGGCATGGACGAAACCTTCTATTTCGACGACATCACTCTCGACGGCGAGAGCGGCGGAGGTGGCGGCGATGGCAATGATCTCGCTTTGCCGCTTGATTTCCAAGGTGACGGAGCCGGTTATGTCTTTGCTGGCTTCGGTGGTGCCGGAGCAGAAGTGATTGATAACCCCGACGCCAGTGGGATTAACACCAGCAGCCAGGTAGCGAGCCTGACGAAAAACGACGGATCCGAGGTATGGGCTGGTGTCTTCATTGACGTGGCCGCTCCGATCGACTTCAGCAGCAGACAAACCATGAAACTCAAAGTATGGTCTCCGATAGCCGGAGCAACCATCTTGTTCAAGCTGGAAAACCCAGATAACCCCGACGACAATATT
>JAPKCQ010000370.1 GCA_026421165.1 Lewinella sp.
AATGAACGAAGGCCCTCCCGCCTGCCCCATCCCCCGCTGGACGCTCTTGAAGCAGGAACTCCGCAACGTAGCCCCAGCTGAGTTCGACGCCCTGCGCGCAAAAGCTACTACCGGAACCCTTCTCGACGTCCGCGCACCAACAGAGTTTGACGCCTACCATCTCGACGGCGCCGTAAACATGAACTACCTCGGGCCCGACTTTCTAGAACAAATGGAAGCCCTAAGCCCCGAAACAGAATACCTCGTCTACTGCCGCAGCGGCCGCCGCTCCGTCAGAGCATGTACCCTGATGCGCAACGCCGGCATTAAAAGACTAATTCACCTAGACGGAGGCATCAACGCCTATACCCTGGACTGACCCCACAAAAATCGAACTGTTTAAACCCCGGACGGCAGCACTAGCGGAGTCCGGAGATATGCACACGCTCAACAAGCCAAAGAGATGAAATTCTTCCTCCCCCTGCTCCTCCTAACCGTCCTCTGCACCTGCGGCCCCGCCCCCGATAAAGCTGCGACTACGGAACAAACGGCCGAGCAACCCATTGTCTACCAAAACCTTTCTGCTACGGAATTTGCCGAACGAATTGGCGGAGAAAACACCGTCTTGCTCGACGTACGCACCCCCGCAGAAACGGCAGGAGGCACCATTGACGAAGCCATCGAAATGGACTACCGAGCCTCTGATTTTGCTCGAAAAATCAGCGAATTAGACCCCAATAAAACCTACCTTGTCTACTGTGCCTCTGGTGGCCGTAGCGGTAACACCTGCGGTGAGCTGAATAAGATGGGTTTTAATAAGGTCTATAACCTTAAGGGAGGGTACTCGGCCTGGAAAGAGTAAAAACCAGCCCGTTAGAAGTTAGATCGTTAGTATCAACCTTCTAACGATCTAACGACTTCCCTGGCTGCACCCCAACAGAAAACCAGGCCCACGCATGTGGCAAGCCGCCGCTGAACTCGGCCCCAAGGTGCCGTAGGCCACCGCTCAACTGAAGCTTATCAAGATCGATTACGCCATCGAAACCGAAGAGGCTTACCAGCCGCTTCGGCCGGATTTTACCCCGGTACCTTTCGTCGCGGTTGAGCAAGCCGCCGGTTAGCGTCGCGTCGTAAGCAACCAGTTTGGCGTTGCTAAAAAGGTCGAAACTCAGCGTTCGGTTATCGTTCGTTCGGATCACTAACCAACTTATTTTCAACTCCGGCGCAAGGTTCGTGTACAGCGTACCCAGCTGGCCGATTAGCGTAGTGGTAAAGCTGAAGCGGGAAGAAACAGAAAACCGTTGGCTCACCTGTAAATCGTAATTCAGAAGAACATCGGGTTTCACCTCGTTCGCCCAACCTGGCAATGAATCAGCGAAACTCAGAACATCATGAAAGGCGTTCTGCATTCGCCCGCCGCCAGAATACCGGCCAAGGATACCTCCGGAAAATTCCCCGCGAAGTCCAAAACCGAGCTGGTCATCCGTGAAGGATTTGCCCCGCGTAACTAAAAGGTAAGACGCAAAAGGGCGGTCATTTTCAACAAAGTAACTTGCTTCGATTTCCCGTGGCGTATAAAGATTTTGCGTCAGCCGCCAGTACCGTTCCGTAGTAGCGCCTCCGCTGGCCAGTAGGAGAGGCGTTTTACTTCCCCGTTTTCCGAATTCTAGTTTCAAGCCGTGAGTGAAATACTGGTCAGTTTTGGTCGGCAGGTAAAAAACATCGTTGGCTAGCTCGAAACTAAGGTAAGTATCTCCCCTGGCCGACTGGCCCGGCAGAAGTGCTGAAATACCGACAATAATGGCTCCAAGCAGGAACAAACCTCTAGACATACACACGGGGATTAAAACTAGCCTAGACTCGCTTTACAAAGCTTCAAGTACCGACAGAGGCCAGTACATATGGGAGGTGACCATCAAATATACGTGCATGAGCTGGTTTTGGACGGTATGTTTGGTCGAGGTATTACTCGAAGAGCTATAATTCCAGCCGTACCGTCATACTCCCCTCCAAACTGATGCTACCAGAAGGCATCTGATTTCCGCTACCTTTGCTTCATGGCTGGCAAACTCTACCTTATTCCTTCTCCTCTTGGCGACGATGCGCTGCACACCATTCCGCAACCTACGCTGGATGCCATACTGCCTATCCGTCATTTCGTAGTAGAAACGGGTAAAGTGGCACGGCGCTTCCTAAAGCAGGTCGGGGTACCCCTGCAAGAATGCGAATATTACGACCTCAACAAACGTACCGAAACGCAGGATTTACCAGAGATGCTCAGGGCGACGGAGCGCGGGTACGATGTGGGTTTACTGAGCGATGCCGGAGCCCCGGGGGTGGCGGACCCCGGCGCCAAGCTCGTATTGCTCGCCCATCAACGTGGAATCAGGGTTATTCCCCTCATCGGCCCTTCTGCAATCTTGCTCAGCATCATGGCGGCAGGCCTCAACGGCCAGTCGTTTACCTTCCATGGATACCTCAGTCCGAAACGGCCGCAACTGGCCAAAGACCTTCGCCGCATCGAAGCTGCCAGCCGCAAGGACAACACCACCCAAATCTGGATCGAAGCGCCCTACCGCAACCAGGCAACGGTGGAAGTCGCACTGGAGAGCCTCCATCCGGAAACCCTCTTCTCCGTTGCCTGCGACATTACCCTAAAGACGGAGTTCATTTTTACCGGTAGGGTTAAGGAGTGGAAAAAATCCGTTGGTCCTGAATTACAAAAGCGCCCTGCGATGTTTCTTTTGTTGGCCCGCTAACGGGCGAAAGACTGTGCCCCAAGGAAGCCCGAGCGGTAGCGAGAAGTGTACCATAAGTTGGTCGCGACCTCGGGCCACGACCCCTCGCCCGTTAAAATTCGTAGCATTTGACGGCCTTACCGCCCCGTCGGCTATTACGCGACCGCCCTTTCCGCCGGCTCCGTTTCTCCCCACCAAAGTCGTGCATCCGCAGGCCAAGGTAAAAACCTCCGCCACTGATTTTTTGTCGTTTCAATAAGGTACCGAAGAGTTCGTCCGTTCCCAAGTACAGTGGGCCAAGACGCAGCTGGAGGCCGATGTTGACCTTATCCCAGTCATAAACCCCAGCGGTGAGGCCGGCACCGTACCACCATTTACTGTAGTGCGCAGCGGCTACGAGCTGGCTTCCCTGGCTGAGTTGTCGGATTTGGAATGGTAAATCACCACGGTAAATAGCAGATACCGCTACCCCTTCAACCGGTCTTACGCTGAACTGGGCGCTGATGGCCGTTGGAAGGCTGACTGTAAACTCGTTGCCCGTCAAAGAAGAAACTCCATTATCGTACACCGCCTGGCCCAAACGGCGGATGGCCTCGTCGGTGTAATCATCGGATTCAATTTCGTAGTCTTCAGCACCGAACAAGGCTTCACCTACGTTGGTAAACTGGTGGAGCTGAGCGCGACGGCTAAAGATGATGCTCCCCAGGTCAAGGACGGAAAATCCGATGGAGTAACGGTGGCCGGGGCCGCCCGTTTCTCCCCAGGCGTATTGTACGCCGAGGTCAGCCCCAAAGCCAGTACCAGCGGGTTGGTTACCTTCGTTCGCCTGGCGAAAAGCATTAGTAAAGGCTAACTCGGCGTCCAGATTGGAAACAATGATGCTATCACCATCTAGCTGACGCACAACTCCTCCTTCCGAATTAGAAGCCGTTGCTCCTTGGATGCCCAGTGAGTACTTGGGGCTGATTCCCAGCCGCAGTTCCCCGTCGTAACCAACAGCAAAAGTGCGAGATAGGTGCAAGCCGACCTCTCCCCAAGCCGCCGCAGCGTGAAATTTATTTATTGGAATATCCACGTTATTACCGCAAGTGCCATAGGTGTAGAAGTTAAAGTTAGCGTCTAGGTTACGGGTACTGGCAAGTGCTCTGAGCCGGGAGAAGGCTCCGACCCTCGTAAATTCCCCAACCTGAACCGATAAGGAAGGACCGAGCACTTCAGCACTCAGCCCGGCGTAGACCGCTTTTTCTTCTTCGGGAAAGTCGTAGAAGAATCTTCGGCCGTCTACGGACATCGAAAATTCAGTTTCGCTAAAGG
>JAPKCQ010000371.1 GCA_026421165.1 Lewinella sp.
CCTGTCCCTCCCGTTGTGGCACCTCCCGCTCCGCCGGTGGCCCCTTTCCCTCCCGTTGTGGCACCTCCCGCCCCGCCGGCAGCATCGGACTTTCCTACGCGGATACCACCACCACCAATGGACTGGAACAAGTTCAAGGGGAAAATACCTTCCGCCGCGCAGCTGAAGGAATGGCAAGACAGCGAAAAATTTGGCGTCTGGATTGACCGAAACCTGATAGACAATGCAACTTTGGCTAATTATTCGCCTGAAAATTTTAGCAATTTCAAAGCGTTTAAGCTGATAAAAATATCGAGCAACTACGGTAAGTATCCTTACCAGGTGAACCTGATGACGAAGAAGCGTTTGGCGCGATTTCGGCGCCAGCAGAGGAATTAAATCGGCGTTCTTAAGGGATAGCCAGCCAGCCAGTTAATAGGTCGGAGAAGTCAGCGGGTTGTACTGAGGTACCGATGATCGGCCCTTCGGTCTTGCCCGCTGACTTACTGAGTTTGGCGCCATCGGTACCGGTGACGAGTGGGTGATGGACGAAGCTGATCCGTTCAAACAAATCGCCAAAGCCCATCCATTTTGATAGGACCGCCTGCGCCGCCGTACTTGGCAGCAGGTCCTGCCCACGACCTACGGTGTTAATGCTGAACAAGACATCATCCACTACGCATGCCGGTTGGTAAGCGGGACGGCCGTCTTTTCTGCGGACCGCGAAGTCGGGCATCGCCTGGTGCAGGTCGACGGTGAAACCCTCCCGTTGAATAAGGTCGGGGATGGTGATTGGTTCCAGGTCACGGGTATTGACTCGCCAGGCGACGTTTTCCGCGTCGAAGGAGACCTTGCCTTGCAGGCAGCTGTACTTGTGTTTCCCCGTAGCGAGTTCTTTGCGCGAGCAGGGGCAGGCGAAGAGGTGGCCGTTGCTCCGAAGCTTATCGAGCGCGGCGAAGTAGTCCTTCACCCGGTGTTCCTGGCTCCAGTTGGCGTGGAAGTTTTGGGGAGAAGTGGGTCCGTCTGTGACCGTGATGCCCAGGTACCCGATGACGCGGAAGATGTCTTCGAGGTATTCTTCCCGGAAGCGGGCACGGTCGAGGTCATCAATGCGCAGCCAGATGCGGCCGGCTTCGCCCGCCAGTTTTGCGTTGAGGAGGAAGTTGGCGGCGTTGCCCCGGTGGAGGTAGCCGGAGGGGGTGGGCGCGAGCCTTACGGTTTTTGATTCTTGGTTTTTGATTCTTAACTTTTGATTTGAACGGGGCTAAGATAGTCGGAAACGGGTAAGGTACTGTACCCTGACTTGAAGAAGTTGGGGTACAGTACTTTACCCGTTGACCGTTCCGTAAACTTGGAGGCACAAGACAAACGAAAGATCTGTTTGCAAACGTTGTACGGACGTCTATCATCACCAACCGATTTTTTAGCTATGAACCGTTGTCTTTTAACCTTGCTTTTTTTAACTTTTCTTTGCACCTGCGCCAGCGCCCAACCTACTTACGGCAACATCAATAAAGGAGCCAGCGCAACACTCGGTCTTGAGGGCGCTGCGGTGCTGGATCAAATGATGGCCTATATCCCCGGCGTAGGCAGTAACAGCCGTGAGGAACTGCTGCGGCAGAACATCAAAAGCTACATGATGCCGATTCGTCAGGCAACGAACCCGCAAATGGAATGGGCCTACGCTCTGGCCGGCGCGGTGGAGTTTTACCAGAACCTAAATAGTAACTACAAAGACAACCTCAGCCCGGATTACCTGACGCTGAATCTGGCGGCGCAGGGCAAGCGCCCCTCGATTGAAGACGGGCTGCACTTTCTCGTTCAGCAGGGTACCGTTTCGGCCGCAATTGTGCCTTACGGCAGTACTACGATACCTACGGCGGTGTACTCTGTTCCTAAGTATACCATCACTAACTTTGGTTACCTGTTCCGTCCTGAAACCCGGCCCCGCAACCGCATTTTCGAAACCCGGAAGGCCCTCAGCCGCGGCAACCCGGTAATCGTGGAGTTGAGTACGGACGATATCTTCGCAGCACTGAGGACTAATACCTATAGCACCGCTACGCCAGCGGGTGAGACCCACTACCTAACGGTGGTTGGCTACGATGGTAATTCTAATACCTTCGAGCTGCGTGGGATTCTCGGTCGCCATTGGGCAGACGCGGGTTACGTGCAGATTAGTTATGATGACTTTGGACGGTTGGCTAAGACTGGGTTTGTTTTGATACCTAAACCGTAGAAACTAGGAGCTAGGAGCTAGGAGCTAGGAGCTAGAGAACTAGGAGCTAGTTCCTAGCTCTCTAGCTCCTAGTTTCTAGTTTCCTAATTCCTAATTCTCTAGCTTCCTAATTCCTAGCTCCTAGTTCCTATAACTTCTCGGCGAAGTCTTTAGCCACTCCAGCAATAATATCACAAGCCTCATGAAGCTGTGCTTCGTTGATGACGAGTGGCGGTGCGAAGCGGATGATGTTGCCGTGGGTAGGCTTAGCTAGCAAACCAGCTTCAGCCATTGCGACGCAGAAATTCCAGGCAGTTTTGCTGGTTTCGCTGTCGTTGATGATGATGGCGTTGAGGAGGCCTTTACCACGGACAAGTTTCAGTAGTTTCGGGTAAGTATCCACGAGGTGCTGCATACGGGCGCGGAAGACGTTGCCTAGGTGGCGGGCGTTTTGGGTCAGCTTTTCGTCGATGATTACTTCGAGGGCTTCGCGGGCTACGGCGCAGGCTACGGGGTTGCCACCGAAGGTGCTTCCGTGCTGGCCGGGGTGGATGACGTTCATCACTTCATTGTCGGCCAGTACTGCGGATACGGGGTAGGTGCCGCCGCTGAGGGCTTTGCCGAGGATGAGCATGTCGGGGCGGACGTAAGTCTCCGGCTGGCGTTCGCAATGTCTGGCGCAGGAGCAATCGCCGCAGATGCGCAGCAGGCCACCGGTGCGGCCGATGCCGGTTTGGATTTCGTCGGCGATGAAGAGGACGTTGTGCTTGGCACAGGCATCGCGGATGTCGGATATGTAGCCAGCAGGCGGGACGAAAACGCCGGCTTCACCCTGGATGGGCTCGACGAGGACGCCGGCGATGGTTGCCGGATCGTTGGCCAGTGCGGCGCGCATGGCGTCGGAGTCTCCGTAGGGGACGCTCTCGAAACCGGGGGTGTAGGGACCGAAATTACCCTTCGCGCCGGGGTCAGAACTGAAGGATATGATGGTGACGGTGCGGCCGTGGAAGTTTTGTCCGCAGACGATGATTCGCGCCTGATCGGTCGGGATGCCTTTCTTCTCGTAGCCCCACTTGCGGCAGATTTTTATGGCGGTCTCGACGGCTTCGGCGCCGGTGTTCATGGGCAGTACCTTGTCGAAGGTAAAGTAGTTGGTCAGGTACTTTTCGTATTCTCCGAGCTGGTCGTTGTGGAAGGCGCGGCTGGTGAGGGTGAGCTTGCGGCTCTGCTCTACCATCACGTCGATGATGCGCGGGTGGCAGTGGCCCTGGTTCACGGCGGAGTAGGCGCTCAGGAAATCGAAGTATTGCTTGCCTTCGACGTCCCAGACGAGGCAGCCTTTGCCTTCGCTCAGTACCACGGGTAGTGGGTGGTAGTTGTGGGCTCCGTGCTCGTCTTCGAGGGCGATGTGGTAGGCTGGAGAGGTGGTGGTATTGTTTTTGGTCATGATTGGCTTGGCTTTGGGGCGAAGATACATAGACTTTAGACGGATATAGGGGCGCGGGCGCGGGTGCTGTGAAGGGTTTAAGGGGGTGCTTTCCACGCTCAACTCGCCAGTTGAATTCTTTTTCGCCAATGCTCCGTAGGATGAATTGGTCGTGTTATAGGGGCGATGAAATCTGGAGAGTTGGTGGTTGTACTAGCGAAAAAGTTCGCCTGTCGAGTTGGGTGTACTCCGATGTAACCGAACTGGACGTGCGAACTTTTTCGCTTGCGGGGGGGCTTACTTTTTCTTGATGAGGACGGGTTCGTCGTCTGAGCTAAGCTTATTTTAATTGAGCTAGTGGTCTGTCAACATTAAATATTGGGGTAATCTGCGATGCCTTTTGGTGC
>JAPKCQ010000372.1 GCA_026421165.1 Lewinella sp.
CCCGGAAATTCGTAGGTGTTGCGGACGGCGGAATGCTCATGACAAATGAGACCATAGATCTTCCGCTGGAATTCGAGTCCTCAACCGCTTATTCGGAACAACTTTTTACAAGAATCGAAGAAGGTGCTAACGCTGGGTACAAGCAATACCTCCGGACGGAAGAGTGGATAAGCAAACAGTCTCCGTTAAAGATGTCACATCTTACTGATCGGATACTAACTTCTATTGATTACGGCAATATTAAAAAACGAAGAATTGAAAATTACCGTTTTCTTCAGGAAGAATTAGGCGGCGTCAACGAATTCAATAAATCGTGGGACGGTATACAGGTTCCACTTTGCTACCCTTTTATCCGTAGGGGAAAGACCCAAGAACTTCGTGAAAAACTCCTGAAAGCAAAGGTCTTCTGCCCCTTATATTGGCCGAATGTTTTTGCTGACGTTGCTGATGCCGGGGCGTTTGAGTTTGAGAAAAACATCATTCCACTTCCCATAGACCAAAGGTACGGAAGGGAGGAAATGGAAGTCATGATTAAAATAGTCAAATCTTGAAGTCAGTTGTTGTCCTTTCCGTCCCTCGTTCAGGCTCCACCTGGGTCGGCAAGATATTTGCTACGGTACCGGGCGTAGCTTACCGCTTCCAACCCAACTTTTCGTACTCTTTTCCGTACCGATTGGCGCAAGAAAGCACGCCTGATGAGTACGAAATATTTAAGGAGGCACTTGTAAAAACGACTGATTCCTTCGTAAGAGCTGAACTGTCTATCTCTGGACTTGAATCGGTTGTAGAAGAAGCCAGTAACATTTCCTGCCTCGTTTGGAAAGAAGTTCATTTCTTAAACCTGGCCGAAGTACTTGTCCAATATTCTGACACCAAGGTAGTAGCACTGGTCAGGTCACCGTTCGCTGTTTTGTCATCATGGCTAAGTATTCCTAAAGAATTTGATCCTGAATGGGATGTACTATCGGAGTGGCGGAATGGAACTAAGAAAAATGCCGCTGCTGACGGAAGCCATTTTGGGTATGAAGAGTGGAAAAAAAACACGCTTAAATTCTTACAGCTATCCGTGGCTTACCCGGATAAGTTAGCGATCTGCTCTTATGAAGAACTGATTGCTGACCCCGTTCGTTACGTAGAAGATCTGTTCGTCCGAACAGGCCTGACTTACGCAGGAGAGACGCTGAAGTTTTTATCGCAGAACGGAGAAAAGATAGACAAAGACCCATACTCTACCAACAAGCGCGTCACCCGCGATGATAAATGGAAGACCTCTCTCCCGCAGGAAATTATCGACGAAATAAAGTCTGATCCCACCTATAAAACACTACAGGCAATTTTTAATTGGCAAGAATAAAAATCACCAACTCTATAATATGATACCCGTAACCAAACCATTCCTGCCACCCAAGGAGCAATATATTAAGTTTGTAGACGATATTTTCGCCCGTAACTGGCTGACGAACAACGGCCCGCTCGTGAATAAGCTCGAATCAGAACTTCGTGATTATTTGCAAGTCAACAACCTGCTCTACCTCACGAACGGTACGGTAGCGATCCAGTTGGCAATCAAAGTACTAGACCTCCAAGGCGAGATCATTACCACTCCTTTCAGTTATGTTGCTACTACCTCCAGCATCGCTTGGGAGCAGTGTCATCCGGTTTTCGTTGACATTGATGCCGCTACCTGTAACATCGACGCCAGCCGTATTGAAGCGGCAATTACGGACAAAACCACCGCAATTCTGGCCACTCACTGTTTTGGTAATGCTTGCGAAATTGATCAGATTCAAGAGGTGGCGGACCGCCACGGGCTACGCGTTATCTACGATGCGGCCCACTGCTTCGCAACCAACTATAAAGGACAGAGCATTTTCAACTACGGCGATATTTCCACTACCAGCTTCCACGCTACTAAAGTGTTTCATACTACTGAGGGTGGGGCTGTTTTTTGCCGGGACAAAGCACTGGCGGACCGGATGGGCTTTATGCGTAATTTTGGTCATGACGGCCCTGAACGTTTTGCTGAGGTGGGCATCAACGCAAAGAATTCTGAATTTCACGCGGCTATGGGCCTGGCGGTCTTCAATCACATTGAGGAAATACTCGCACGCCGTAAAAGTCAATCACTGTACTACCTGGACAAGCTGAAAAGTCCGGACATACGGTTTATCGAGATAACCGAAGGTTGTACTTTCAATTATGCCTACTTTCCGGTTATCTTTTCCTCTGAAGGAAAGCTGTTACAATGCATCGAGCAGCTAAACCGGCGCCGTATTTTTCCCCGCCGCTATTTTTACCCTTCCCTCTCTGATCTGCCGTATTTAGAAAAACAGCCTACCCCAATCTGTGACGATATAAGCTCCCGGGTGCTGTGCCTTCCGCTTTACCATACCCTGGCACGCGAAGTACAGGATCTCGTGATCGAGATTATTCGTGAAACATTATCCGGAGAATAATGACCCAAGCCCCTTCTAAGCGCGTTGCAATTATGCAGCCTTATTTCATCCCGTATCTGGGCTACTTTCAGCTGATTGCTGCGGTAGACTGTTTTGTCATTTATGATGATGTACAGTATATGGTTGGCGGCTGGATAAACCGTAACCGCATCCTTGACCCGGGGAAAGAATGGCGGTACCTGAATGTACAGCTTAGTGGATCGAGCCCCAATAAACTCATTCATGAGGTAGACGTGGACCCTAACGCCCGCTGGCGTAGAAAGGTGGTGGGAACATTACGTGGCACCTACGGCCGCAGCCCGTTTGCGAAAGAATTAATGCCGGCGATAGAGGAAATGATTCAATTCCCAGCGGCGGGCTTGGCGGATTTCCTAACGAATAGCCTCCAGGTGCTTTCCAGAATCCTTGGTATAGACACCGAAATTATTCCTACTTCCAGGAAGTACGATAATACGGAGCTAGGCCGTATGGAACGGATCGTTGATATTTGTGGTAGAGAAGGAAGCACCCACTACATAAATGCGATTGGTGGAAAAGAACTGTACGGTAAAGGAGAATTTGCCGACGCAGGGGTAAAACTGTCTTTTCTTGAGCCTGACCTTTCTCTTTCGGAGGATATGGCGCTGGCGCAGGTGCAGGGAACGGATTTGGGCCTGTCCGTTATCCACCTTCTCTTTCAGTACGGCCCCGAAGCTTGCCATCACCTCGTTCACCGTGGTAAAATTGTCTAGAGGCACCGTATAAATAACTTACCGGTTTTTGATCTGACGCTTTTATTGGGGATAAAATAAAGCGGCCAAAAACCTAGAAAATTTATATGGCATGTCTCACTACAAAAAATAAAATAAATGCCCATATCGTCTGAAGTCCCCCTCGTTTCTGTGTTGGTACAAACCTACCGTCAGGAAGCGTTTATCCGTACTTGTTTAGAAGGAATAGTCAAACAAGAGACTAACTTTTTATTTGAAATCTGTTTAGGAGTGGATACTTCTGAAGATTGTACGGAGGCGATTTGTTGGGAATACGCCGAAAAATATCCAGAAATAGTCCGCCTATTCGTTCGTGACCCAAAAGACAAGGTGGTTTTATTCGGTCAGCCAATCGGGCGGTATAATTTTACCCAGAACTTATTGGCCGCTCGTGGCAAATATGTCGCAATTATCGAAGGAGATGATTACTGGACGGACATGACGAAACTGGCAAAGCAAGTTAACTTTTTGGAGGGAAAGCCAGGCGCTAGTTTTGTTTGTACGAACAGGCAAGTGCTGAGGGAAGGATCTTTGGCGCCTGATTCTAAGCTGGATATTATACTAGATAACAATAGTAATGAGCCATTTGAAATAACAGAGCATAACTTTTTTTCAGATTACTGTGTGTCTACATGTACTTGTATGTTCCGCAATAGCTTTTTTGACCCGAACTTAGTAAAAGAATTCCCAACCTCGTTTAAGGATGTTTTTCTTTTCTTTTCCCTGCTTCAAACTTGCAAGGAGTTCCATCACGTACAGTTTGTGTGTGTTTGTGTGTGTGTGTGTGTGTGTGTGTGTGTGTGTGTGTGTGT
>JAPKCQ010000373.1 GCA_026421165.1 Lewinella sp.
ATTCGCACCCTCAATTAGCAGCCCCACCAGAAGAGCGCGCAAGATTGCGTACGCTTAATCTTTTACGGCCTAAAGGCCGTTTAAATCGTATCGACCTAAACGTCGATGCCACGGTAAACGACACCATCCGCTAATGACCTATCAAGAATCTCTCGACTACCTCTTCACCCAGCTACCCATGTACCAGCGCACCGGCGCTGCAGCGATGAAGAAGGACCTCACCAATATCCGCGTGTTACTGGAGTGGCTTGGCAACCCGCACGAAAAACTGAGGTGTATCCACGTAGCCGGTACCAACGGAAAGGGAACTACTTGTCACCTACTGGCCGCCGCTTTGCAGGCCCACGGACAGTCGGTAGCGATGTATACCAGCCCGCACTACAAAGACTTTCGCGAACGGATCAAAATCAACGCCGAGTTCATTTCCGAGGAGGCCGTCGTCGATTTCGTGAAGCGCTTCAAAGGTTCGAACCTGAAGATCGAGCCCAGCTTCTTTGAGATCACCGTAGCGATGGCGTTTGACTACTTCGCGCAGCAGCAGCCCAGCTGGTGTATCGTTGAAGTAGGTCTGGGTGGCCGTCTGGACAGTACGAACGTGATCACTCCCGTTCTCTCTGTGATCACTAACATAGGCTATGACCATACCCAGTTCCTCGGCGATACGTTGGAACTAATCGCTGGCGAAAAAGGGGGCATCATTAAACCCGGCGTCCCCGTCATTATCGGTGAAACGCAGGTGGAAACAACACCGGTGTTTAAGGAGCTAGCCCGGGCTAATCGTAGCCAGATGATATTCGCTGATCAGGCCTACGAAATCAAGCTGGTGGGAATGCGCGGGATGGACAACTTGAAATACTTCTCCATCGGGTTATCAGGAGCCGAAACGGGGCTGATCGTAGGAACTGATCTAGAGGGCCCTCACCTGAGTAAGAACCTATTGACGGCCTACGCCGCGCTGCTGTTACTACATGGTAATGACTTTGAGGTCAGTGGTGAATCCGTTCAGTTTGGTTGGAAACAAGTAGCTGCTTCCACCTATTACATTGGTCGCTGGCAGGTACTCCAACAGCGTAAACCGTTTTGTATCGCCGATAGTGCGCATAATACAGAAGGATTAGTGCCGGTGATTGAGCGACTTAAGGCCATGGAGAAACCCTTGCACATCGTGCTCGGTGTCGTTAACGATAAGGACCTGAGTAAGGCGCTGCCGCTCTTCCCGAAGGATGCAACCTACTACTTCGTGAAGGCGGACATCCCCCGGGGCCTACCAGCTGAAAAACTTCGGGGTACTGCTGTGGGGTATGGCTTGATCGGTGAGGTATATTCGTCGGTTGATGAAGGCTATGCTCAGGCTAAACTTGATGCCTGCGCTTGGGAGGCTACTGAAGGGGCAGTGTTTGTGGGAGGGAGTATTTTTACGGTTGCCGAGGTGCTGTAAAACAAAAAGCGGAACCACCAGCTAAGCCAGTAGTTCCGCTTCTACGATAAGCCCCCATAGTACGGCAGCTAAATCAAGAATTAAATATCCTTTAGTCTCGTCCCCACTTAAGAACAACAGCCCCCCAGGTAAATCCAGCGCCAAAGGCCGCGAGTACGACATTATCGCCCTTCTTGACCTTTCCTTCATCTCGTGCTTCGCTGAGCGCGATCGGGATGGAAGCGGCAGTGGTGTTACCGTAGCGCATGATGTTGTTGTACACCTGGTCTTTGTTCAGGCGCATCGTCTTGGCCACGAACTGGTTGATGCGCAGGTTGGCCTGGTGAGGGATCAGCATGTCGAGATCGCTCACGTCCATACCAGCCTTGGCAAGTGTTTCCATAATGACCTCTGGGAACTTCCGAACGGCCATTTTGAAGACTGCCTGGCCTTCCATGTGGGGGTAGAGGCGGTTCTGATCGATCATGTCCTGGTTAAAGAAGTAACCACCGTATTCAGGGTTGCCGTAGTCTACGTCGAAACCTTCAATGGCGTACTTCTCGATGAAGTAACCGCCGTGGGCACCAGGGTACATATAGCTCAGCTTCTCGGCGTAGGTTCCGTCTGAATGTATGCTCGTGGCCTGGATGGCTACGCTCTTGTCCTCGGTTGCTTCAACAATCACGGCACCTGCGCCGTCGCCAAAAATAACGGAGACGTTGCGGCCGCGGGTGGTAAAGTCAAGTCCGACGGAGTGAACCTCTGCACCGACCAAAAGGATCTTCTTGGCCATGCCCGATTTGATGTAGGCATCGGCAGTCGTCAAGCCGTACACGAAGCCAGAACACTGGGCCCGAATGTCGAGCGCAGCGATTTCCGTCTTGGTGATACCAAGCTCGCGCTGCAGCAGCACGCCCGCACCAGGGAAGTAATAATCGGGGCTTAGCGTGGCGAAGATGATCAGGTCGATGTCTTCTTTGTCGATGCCCGCATCGGCGATTGCCTTGAGGCTTGCTTCCATCGCGAGGGTAGAAGTAGTCTCTTTTCCCTTCGTGATGTAACGGCGTTCTTCGATGCCGGTTCGCTCACGGATCCATTCGTCGCTGGTCTCCATCACCTTAGTGAGGTCTTGGTTGGTAACCACGTTTTTTGGCACGTAGTGGCCAATTCCGGTAATTGTACTGTAAGGCATAATCTGGCTTTAAACAGGTAATTTGCGCGCTAAGGTATGACTTTTGGATAGGGTGGCAAGGGTTTAAGGGAAATGTTGGCGAATTTTCGCTTTGTGCGTCTTATTATTACTATCGGTGGCAGTACAAAGGAGGCTTTTCAGTGTTTTTTTGGGCGCAGACGCGGGTGCAAAATAAGTTGACAAGCAGTGCATAAAACCGTGAAGTATTTGTACGGCGTCCCTCTAGTATTAATTACTTAAGCTGCCGCTGCCGCTTGCCTAAACGCTAATATTCCCTACCTTCGCCTTCGTGAAATTAGAAACAAAACCGCTGGACCTTGTCATCATTGGACGCTCGATCCTATCTTCCGTCGGTAATCCGACGGCAGAACTGTACCGTGGGCTGATCAATGAACTGGCCCAGCGTGGCCACCGCACTACTTTTCTGGAGTTTCACGCGCCCGGTCAAAAGTACGTTCGTGACATGCTCAAGTCGCCTTACTGTGAAGTCTGGACCTACAGCTCCACCGATCAACTAATCAACGAATACAGCCACGCCATCCAGAGTGCCGACGTAGTGCTGATGGGCAGCATGGTGAACGATACCGATCGTATTGCCGAATGGATCGCCGAGGAAGCTCGCGGCATAACCATCTATTACGATACTAATCTGAGCGCAACCATCGATCACCTGCAGTGCCGGCAAGACAACTCCGCCTTCTGCCTCTCTGCCGATAACCTGCGCCACTTTAACCTCTTCCTCTCCACTACCGGCGGCCCATTTCTGGAGAACCTGGCGAAAACCTACGGCATCGAGACTGCGCGACCGCTCTACGAAAGCGTGGACCCCTATAGCTTCTACCGCACCGATACTGACAAACACTACGACCTCGGCTTTATCGGAAACTTCAAGAGCGACCGTGAAGAACTGCTGAACTCCATGCTCCTCGGCCCCGCCCGCTACACACCTAACCGGAAATTCTCCCTCGCAGGAAGCGGCTACGACAAAGCAGACTGGCCCAAAAACCTAACCTCCCTCGAGTACCTTCCCGAAACCAACTTGGTGGATTTCTATAACCGCCAACATTGCTCTCTCGTACTCAGCCGGGCCGACCGTAAGCGTATGGGCTACACTCCAACCCGCCGCCTGCTGGCCGCTGCCGCCTGCGGAGTGCCCGTACTAACGGATCACTGGGACGGTATTGACCACTTCTTCGAGCCTCACCGCGAAGTCTTCTGTGTTAATGGTGAACAGGACGTTTTAGCCGTTTTATACGGTAAAGAAGAAGGACTGCGCCGCAAGATCGGCCACCAGGCCCGTAACCGTATTCTGGAACAACACACTACCGGCCACCGGGCGGAGCAGTTGTTGGGTTACCTTGCTGAAATTACAGGTTAGACG